>CABUOA010000018.1 GCA_902493145.1 uncultured Collinsella sp.
CATAATCTCGACCAGGCGCTCGGGCGAAATCTCAAGCCCAAAATTGCCCGTCGAGATCTCGTGGTTTTGGCAGTAGACGCATTTGAGCGAACAGCCGCTAAAGAAAATCGTGCCCGAGCCGGCCTCACCCGAGATGGGCGGCTCCTCCCACATATGGAGCGCCGCGCGGGCGACCTTAAGCGTGTCGTCGGCGCCGCACACGCCACGCGCGCCCTCGTCGCGTGCCGCGCCGCAACGGCGTGGACACAAATGGCAGGCGGGCGAAAAAAGTTCGGTCAACGACGTCGGCATAAAAACATGCTCCAAAACAACGATTCAGCAGCTCAAACGCAAAGGCCCGGACCGCACAGACGGCTCCAAGCCCAAGGCGCCGTAATCGTCCGACACGAATTTTGTAATGTCAAGACTGGAATCAACAAAGTGCCGCTTTATGATGTAGGTATTCCGCCCCCCGCGGAGCAACTGGGTGAACCGTCGCGTTTATTTAGGGAGCCCACACAGTCGTACTTAGTACAGGTATCCTTCGTTGTTAAGGACGCTGGAACGGTCGATGAGGGCACCCACCTGTTTTAGGTGGGTTCATTTTCGTAACGTGGGGGGTGGTTTTCTTTTGCCAAAAATTGCCATCGCAGATCCCGCGTGACGCCCAACGGCATTCGGCAGAACCCCCGCCAACATCCCAATATCTGGTAAGCGCGTGATAATCGCACGGCGCAAACCCCCGCACCCCCTCGGTCGAGTATCATGGGTCAGCTATGCCCTATTGCGCGTAGCGCCCTTTGACCTTTTCCTTCGACGCTTGGCGGTTTTCGATTCATGGCTTCATCCACGAGCTTCATACCGTACTTATGCGTGGCGGCCGCTGCCTTTATCACGACCTTTCTCGCGGTGCCCCTGGTCAAGCGCCTGGCAATTAAGCTCGACGCCGTCGACTATCCCTCCAAGCGCCGCATTAACACCAAGCCCATCCCGCGCATGGGCGGCACCGCGGTCTTTTTGGGCCTCGTCGTCGCCTGCATCGTGCAGATCCTGGGCACCTGGTACCTGGGCTGGCCGCCCGTTTTGGTGCCGCACCCGCGCCTGCACATCAGCTACCCCGTGCTGGCACTCTCCTTTACCGTTATCTTTGCGACCGGTGCGATCGACGATATCCTCCAGCTCAAGCCCAAGCAAAAGCTGGCCGGCCAGGTTCTCGCCGCGCTTATCGCCTGCGTGGGCGGCCTAAAAATCGGCGTCATCATCAACCCGCTTGCCCCCGGCGAGATTATGCTCGGCTGGCTCGCCTACCCCATCACCGTAGTCTACCTGGTGGCGTTCACCAACATCATCAACCTCATTGACGGCCTTGACGGCCTGGCGACGGGTATCTGTGGCATCGCATCGTTCACGATGTTCTCGATGGCCGTTCTCTCGGGCCGCATCGATGCCGCCGCGCTCTCCATCGCGTTGTTTGGCGCCTGCTTGGCCTTTTTGCGCTACAACTTCAACCCCGCGAGTATCTTCTTGGGCGACTCGGGTTCGCTGCTGCTGGGCTTTGCGCTCGGCTCCATATCACTGCTCAACGTGAGCCGCACCGCCGCGCTCACCTCGCTCATCATCCCGCTCATCGTGGCCGGTGTTCCTATCATCGATACGTTTAGCGCCATCGTGCGCCGCAAGCGTGCCCACATTAGCATTGGGCAGGCCGACAAGGGTCACATCCACCACCGCCTGATCCAAGAGGGCTACAACCAAAAGCAGGCCGTGCTGCTCATATACGCCTGGTGCATCATGCTTTCGGCCGGCGCCGCCGCGATCAATCAGGTCGAGGTGCCCACGCGCGTGCTCATCTTTGTCGTGCTCGCCATTGGCTCGGCTGCCTTCGCCAAGCACCTGCACCTGTTTGAGCCCGTCCTGCGCCACCATTACAACAAGCGCACACACGAGGACGAGCTGGTAACCCCCGACGACCCCGCCTTCAAACAGGAGGAGCAGGCAGCTGAGGAGCGCAAGGAGGAGCGCCACCACAGGCGCTAGGGTAAGCTGCCGAGGATGTACCCAGGTGCCGCTGGCCAAGCGCAGCCACGCCGCACCCGTCGCGCAGCTCCGTACCCATCGCGCAAACCGCCCTTTCTCGCCCCTCTCCTGCTTACGCCTCAACCCCTTCAATAAACGCGTTATCATCTTGACCAATACGCATACGTTAGGAGCAATCATGCCAAACGAGAACAGCTACGAAGTAGCGCTGCAAAAGAGCAACGCCATTCGCGAGGGTCTGGCAAAGACGCCCGAGAAGTTCACCATGCTCACCGGCGACCGCCCGACCGGACGCTTGCACCTGGGTCACTACTTCGGCACCCTCAAGGGCCGTGTTGAACTGCAGAACATGGGCGCCAAGACCAACGTGCTCATCGCCGACTACCAGGTCATCACCGACCGCGACACCACCGAGCATATCCAGGACAACGTGTACAACATGGTCATGGACTACCTTGCCTGCGGTATCGACCCCGACAAGACCATGATCTACGCGCACTCCGCCGTGCCCGCCGCCAACCAGCTCATGCTGCCGTTCCTGTCGCTGGTGTCCGAGGCCGAGCTGGCGCGCAACCCCACGGTTAAGGCCGAGATGGAGGCCTCGGGCCACGAGCTCACCGGCCTTCTGCTCACCTATCCGGTGCACCAGGCCTGCGACATCCTGTTCTGCAAGGGCAACGTGGTTCCCGTCGGCCGCGACCAGCTGCCGCACATCGAGCTCACCCGTACCATCGCACGCCGCTTTAACAACCGCTACGGCAAGGTATTTCCCGAGGTCGAAGCGCTGCTGTCCGAGACCCCGCTGCTGCCCGGCCTTGACGGTCGCAAGATGAGCAAGAGCTACGGCAACGCCATCAACATCTCGATGACCGCCGAGGAGACGGCCAAGCGCATCAAGAAGAGCCAGACCGACTCCGAGCGCATGATCACGTTTGATCCCGAGAACCGCCCCGGCGTGTCCGGCCTGCTTTCGACGGCCGCCATCTGCACCGGTCGTTCCGAGGTCGAGATTGCCGAGGAGATCGGCATGGGCGGCTCCGGCCAGCTCAAGAAGTACGTGACCGAGGCCGTCAACGAGTACTTCGCCCCGATCCGCGAGCGTCGCCAGCGCTACGAGAACGACCTGGATTACGTGATGGACGTGCTGCATGAGGGCAATCGCCGCGCCAACGAGATCGCCGAGCAGACCCTGGCCGAGGTTCAGGACGCCATGGGCATGGTGTACTAAACCGATCTGCTGGCTTGAGCTTTCGATTGCTTTAGAGCGGGCGCTACGGCGTCCGCTTTTTTGTTACCCGACCGGTTCGGCTCCGTCCATCGCACTCCCCCGACAAACAGGAACAGGCCCGCTGGCAGTTAGTTGCCAGCGGGCCTGTTCCCGAAGTACACCGTTGAATCGCACAGAGGGGAGGAATGCGAATCAAACTCAACAGGGCAGGCTTTTTCATCGCCTATTGCCTGCTCCGTTGCTGAAAACAATATAGTTCACCGTGGTTTACTTTCTAACGGCAAAATACGCCGTCACACCTTCTCCATAAGTTAACCCCGGTAAACTAAAACCACCACAAAGGGGACAGGCACCTTTGTGGTGGTTTTGGCCACGGCGGAGCCGCTAGAGCCCTGCTGGCCAGCGACAGACGGCCAAGTCGACGTGCATGTCGTCCTTAAACGTCACGCCCTCCCCCAGCAAAAGTTCGCGCTGAGCATCGGGACCGCCAAAAGCAAAGCCCTCGCAAATGCGGCCATCGGCAAACACCACACGATGGCAGGGAATCTGACCAGGGCGCGGATTGCTATGCAGGGCATACCCCACGTACCGCGCACTTCGTGGACGACCGGCGAGCAGCGCCACCTGGCCGTACGTGGCGACCATCCCTTCGGGGATCTGCTCGACCACCTCGTACACCCGCTCAAAAAAGCCCTCAGACGCCATTGCTCGCTCCCTTCAACCCAAACCAGCATAAACCACCAAAAAGGGGACAGGCACCTTTGTGGTGGTTTTGACCGGAAAGCTAGTTGGCGGGGCGGAAGAAGGCTACGGCTACGGCGCCGGGGCCCACGTGGGTGCCGATAGTGGCGCCAATGGTGTGGATGGGCAGCTCGCTCTCGGCATGGCCAGCCCACAGCGCCGCACTGTCCTCGATATACTTCTTGAGCACCGCATCCGAAAGGCCCGTATAGCCGAGCGCCAGCGGCATGGAAAAGTCGATGCCGCCCGCCTTTTCGACCTTCTGGTTGAGCAGGTTACGACCGTTCTTGGAACCGCGCGCCTTACCCAGTTGCACGATCAGGCCATCCTCGGCGGCCACAACAGGCTTCACGTTGAGTAGCGTACCCACGGCGCCGGCCGCAGCAGACAAGCGGCCTCCGCGCACCAGGTACTCCAGCGTCTCAAGCAAACCGATGACCACCACGCGGTCGCGAACGGCCTCGACAGCCGCCGCAACCTGAGCCGCGCCCTGGCCCTCGTCCACCAAGCGCAGCGCATACTCGACCAGCACGCGCTCGCCCAGGGTGACGTTGTTGCTATCCACCACATACACGTCGCCGCCCGGCGCCTCGGCAAGTGCGGTGCGAGCACTCTGGTTGGTGCCCGAAAGCTTGGCACCCACGGTAATAATCACCGCCTCGTCGCCGGCCTCACGAACCTCGGCAATCGCCTGCGAAAAGGCGTACGGGTTGACCTGACCGGTCTTGGGCAGCTCATCACGCTCCACGAGCATCTCGTAAAAGCGTTGGTGATCGATGTCGACGCCATCCATGTACACATCGGCGCCAAAGGTGACGGACAGCGGCAGAACACGCAGAGCGGGGTGCTCCGCCGGAGACATATCGCTGGCGGAATCGGTAATAATGCGGACGGACATAGCGAATCCTTTCTTGCGCAGGTCTCGCGCAGGGAATTTTGACAACAATGTCCCGGCGCGGCGTGCGCGCTCAAACGGGACGATGCAGTTGTTGGCTGAAAGATAGTGCCAGCGCGGCTCTAAATCTCGCGCAGGGTGCTGAGGATCGTGCGCAGCGACGCATACATCTGCTCGCGCTGCTCCACGCCCATGGCCTTGCCGGTGGTATCGAGCACATCGCGAATGATGCGATCGGCCTCGCTCATGCTCTCGCCGCCCAGAGCAGTCAGGCGCACCGGAGCACGGTACTTGACGGCCGCATCACCCGAGTCGTCAACCTCGACGTAGCCGCCCTCCTCCAGATGAGCCAGTGTGCGCGAAACGGCGGCACGGGTAACGCCGGCCATGCGGGCGAGGTCGGCGCCAGTCAGGCCGTCCTTGCTGCGCTCAAGATAGTACAGGCACATGACATCGGAGCCCTTAAGGCCGAGCCTTGCGCCTTCGGACGTCTTGATGCGCTGAATCTCCTTGTAGAGGCCGCTGATCAGTCCGACAAAGTCCTCAAAACGTGTCTCGTCGTTCTGCTGCATGGTGACGACCGCCTTTCGCTTACATGATGCTAACGGGTAAACATCTTAGCCGCACAAGGCAACACCCGTACCCAAATATCCGATTTGTTAACCCATCAACATAAAAACCACCACAAAGGGGACAGGCACCTTTGTGGTGGTTTGAACCTCAATAAGTTTTAGGCGTTGCTATAACTCCACGCAAGGATTGTCGCGGGTCACAAGCGTCTTAACGACAACCGTCGCTCCCAAATACCGCTCGAGCAGCTCAGCGAGGCGATCGATCGCAGCCTGGCAATCCCCCATGCGCTCGGGCTCTACGCACTCAATCGCCAGGAACGCATCGGCCGAATCGTCGGACAGCGCCGTGCGAACGCCATCGCGCCAGTTCCAGCAGCGGCACACGGCGCCTGCATCGTCGATATAGGCAAGCTCGTCGGGCAGCGTCGGATCATCCGCCTCCTCGCCAAGTGGCAAGAACGCGTCGCCGCCGTCGGTCACCGTCAGGCGCAGATTGCCCTCAATAGCATGCAAACCCTCACCGCCAACGGGCAGCGCATAAGTCAACGAAATCGTGTTGTAGATATCCACCGCCGGCGTGATGTGGCCGACCGGCTTGCCTTTGAGCACGCGCTTGAGCAGGTTCTCAACTGAGCAACGCGCGCCCTTCTTGGTCTTGAACAGGCGATAGGCCTCGCGCCATGCCTTGACCGGCGCGTTCTCGCTGATGGTATCGCTGGTCAGATGGCGCTCCGCATCGATGTTGGCGCGGTCAAGCAGCGCGGCGATTGCATCCACGTCCTCCTGGGGAATCTGAGCCGCGGGCTTCATGCCCTTTACGACCACGACGCCGATAGCCGCCTGCGGAAACAGCTCCCAAAACGAATCCTCGGCAACGAAACTCTTCATATGTTCTCCCTTCATAGCGGACGCCCGAGTCCGGACGCCTAAACAAAAAGCGCCCTTACGACGGCCACCTTCAAAGTCCTACGGTGCCGCCACAAGAGCGCTTACGCTGCCCCCATCCGGAGAAGGGGACGATATGTCAGACGTATTGTAACCCGAGTCATCCGCCCAAGCAAAACCACCACAAAGGTGCCTGTCCCCTTTATGGTGGTTTTTGGTCTGAGGCGACGCTAGTGGCGGAGTCCCAGCAGGCCGCGGCCGCGATGACGGGCGTCGGCGTGCACCTGAGCGTGCGGACCGGCGGCCTTGACGGACTCGGGCAGGTGCGAGTACTTCTTCTCGAAGTTCTCCTCGAACATGACGGCCAGGTTGTGCGCGGCCTCGTCGTAGCGAGCGGTGCTCTGCCAGTACTGGCGCGGCACCAGGATGCCGTCGGGTACGCCGTGGCACGTGGTAGGAATGTCGACGTTAAAGATATCGTCGTGGACGAACTCGCTGTCCTCGATGGTGCCGTCGAGGGCGCGCGCGACCAGAGCACGCGTGTAGGCCAGCTCAATGCGATGGCCCACGCCGTAGCCGCCGCCAATCCAGCCGGTGTTGACCAGGTACACGCGCGTGCGGCCGTCGGCGATGCGCTCGCCGAGCATCTTGGCGTAGACCATGGGATCGAGCGGCATAAACGGCTCGCCAAACAGCGAGGAGAACGTGGGCGTGGGCTCGGTGACGCCGACCTCGGTGCCGGGAATCTTGGCGGTGAAGCCCGTCACAAAGTGATACATGGCGGCGTCGGCCGTCAGGCGCGAGATGGGCGGCAGCACGCCAAAAGCGTCGCAGGTCAAAAACAGCACGACGCTCGGGGTGGTGCCCATGCCCTTGGTCCATGCGTTGGGGATGTGCTCCACCGGATAGGCCACGCGCGTATTGTGCGTGATCGAGACGTCATCGTAGTTAGGCTTGCGATTCTCATCGAGTACCACGTTTTCGCAGATGGCGCCAAAGCGTACAGCGTTGAAGATCTCGGGCTCGTGGAACGCGTCCAGCCCCTCGCACTTGGCGTAGCAGCCGCCCTCGATGTTAAAGATGCCCATGTCGGACCAGCCATGCTCGTCGTCACCGATCAGCAGGCGCGTGGGGTTGGCCGAAAGCGTGGTCTTGCCCGTGCCCGAAAGGCCAAAGAACACGGCGGTCTCGTGCGTGACGGGATCCATGCTGGCCGAGCAATGCATGGGCAGTACGTCGTCCTCGACGGGCAGCAGGTAATTCATGACGCTGAAGATGGACTTTTTGATCTCGCCGGAGTAACCGGTGCCGGCAACCAGAATCACGCGCTCCTGGAAGTTGATGACCACGGCGGCGCTGGAGTTGAGGCCTTTGATGGCGGGATCGCACTGGTAGCCCGGCGCGGCGAGCACGCAGAAGTCCGGCTCGCCGGTGCGTGCGATTTCACGGGCAAGCGGGCGGGCGAGCATCTGCTTAATAAAGAGCGCCTGGCTGGCACGCTCGCAGGCGACAAGCAGACGGCGCGTGTGGTTGCGGTCGGCGCCCGCCATGCCGCGGGTAACGAACACATCGCGCTCGTTGAGGTAGTCGACGATACCAGCCTTGATGGTCTCGTAGCTCTCGGCAGAAAGCGGGCGGTTGACGGCGCCCCAGGCGATCTTGTCGTGGACATCGGGGGTGTCAACGATAAAGCGGTCGTTGGGCGAACGTCCGGTACGCTCCCCCGTCTCGATCACGAGTGCGCCGTTGGAGGCCATACGGCCCTCTTCGCGGCGAATCGCATGCTCGACGAGCTCGGCTGCCGGCAGGTCGACCAGCAAGCGGGGTTGGTTCTCGGCGGGATCTTCGACCAGCGTAATGCCAAAGTTGGATAGAACTTCTGCAGGGGTAACACCAGGCATGGGGCCTCCTTTAAAAACGCGACACGTGGACGCGGCGCGCACTTTACTCACGTAAAGCCCGTTGTACCCGATATGCAAAAACGTTTTTGCGGCAAGGGCGAAGCGCCCGCCCAACGGTCAAAAATCGCACGCAAGCGGCCTAGTCATTGGGGACGTTCTTAAACGACTAGTCGTTGGGGACACTCTTGAGCAGGCAACACTCAAGGAGTGTCCCCAGATGCCGGCACTTAGGGACGTTCCTAAAGTGCCGACACATAAGGAACGTCCCCAAGTGCCGACTACTGAATGGCACCGCTGAATATATTGAACAACCTGGTCAAAAACACGAATGGACACCACCGCGACTATACTAGAGCACAGCAATAGAAAGGAATCGTCTTGAGCATCACGCCCCTCGATAGCATCCGCCGCACCATCGCCCGCCGCAACGGCGTCACCGACCCCACCGTATCGGGCGGGGCGCACGGGCAAGGCGGACGCATCGAGAACGGTCTGTTCCCCGCATCGCACACCGCCGAGGAGCTCGCACGAATCCAAGAGCTAAGCCAGCGAAACGCCGGCGGTCCCGACAGCAGCCAGGCCACACGCCGTCGTCGCGAGCGCGATCGCCAACCCGGCCCCATCCACCGCATGGTTAACGCATGGTGGAACCGCCTGCTCGGAGCCGTCTACGGCGGCGGCTTCTCCACGCAAGAAGCCGAGTACGAAGATCACGCCACCCGTCGCGACTATCTTTGGAATACCTTAGGCACCGCCGTATGGGGCATGGCGTTTCCGCTGCTCACCATTGTGTCGACACAGCTCGTGGGCGCCGAGGAAGCCGGCAAGTTTTCCATCGCCTTTGTCACCGGCACGCTCATCATGATCGCGTGCAACTACGGCGTGCGCAACTTTCAGGTCTCGGACATCGACGAAACGACGTCCTTTGCCTCCTACCAGCTCAACCGCTGGATCTGCGGAGTGCTCGCCCTAGGCTGCGGCCTCATGTACAGCAGCGCCCGCGGCTACGATGCGCAGATGGCCACGATCGGCCTGGGCGTCTACCTCTATAAGGTAATCGACGGCGTGGCGGACGTGTACGAGGGCCGCCTGCAGCAGGCCGACAAACTCTATTTGGCCGGCATAAGCCAAACGCTGCGTTCCGCCGGCGTCATCGCGGTCTTTAGCTTGGCGCTGTTCCTTACGCGCAGCATGCCCATCGCGGCCATGGCCATGGGTGTCACCGCGATCGCCTCGCTCGTGCTGGTCACCGCCCCGCTCGCCCTGCTCGAAACCGAAAAATCACGCCGCATGAGCCTGCGCGAGGCTGGCCACCTGTTTATCCAGTGCGCCCCGCTCTTTGGCGCGCTGTTCCTGTTCAACCTCATCGAGAGCATGCCCAAGTTCGTGATGGAAGGCACGCTGGCCTACAAATACCAGCTGTACTTTAATGCACTGTTCTTTCCGGCGCAGGCCATTTTGTTGAGCATTGGATTTATCTATAAACCACAGCTCCTGCGTCTGTCGAGCATTTGGGCGAATCCGCGCAAGCGTCGCCGCTTTGACCTGATAATTGTTGCCGTTATGGCACTGATCGTAGTCATTACCGGAGCATGCGCCGCATTTATGGCAGGCCCCGGCATCCCCCTCATGAGCTTTATGTACGGCCTTAACTTTGAGCGCTACCGCACGCTGGCACTGCTCATGGTTGTCGCCGGCGGCATCACCGCTGCAATCGACTTTATCTACGCCATTATCACGGTGTTGCGCCACGCCGGCGATGTCACCAAGATCTACCTAATCTGCTTCGCCGTAAGCGTGGTGCTGCCGGTGATCCTGATTAAGCTGCTGGGTCTGATGGGCGCCGTGGTGAGCTACCTAGCCATCATGGCCCTACTCCTGGTGTTATTGATTATCGAGTACGCCCACATCCGCCAGCGCATCGAGCGCGACCGCAACCCATACGGCGCCTAATTAGCTGCCCCCGGTCACCGGAATTACAATGGAATCACCCCGGCTGGGGTCTCGTTGCGGACGATTTGCGACACGCAAAACTAAGTGAGTAGACTTTTGCCGAATCCCTGACCACACCGGCAAACACAAGTCAGTGACCTGCGGTTTTGTTGAGGCATATTTGCCGGCTGCTCGGCATTTCCAGAAAAGTCTACTCACTTAGCCAGCGTGCAGCCAAAAAAGAACCGTCGCAACGTCGTTTGACTCCGTTGCGACGGTTTTTCGAGCATTTTCGCGCTGCCGAGGACGCAGACGCTCCTCATTTCTGGCGCTTACCGAGCAAGAAGGCGCTACTCTCCGAAAGTAGTCAAAAAAGCCCCGTCCCAAATTAGCTACCCTTTGCACCGTTTATTCGCCCGGGTTGATGTTCGCGTAGAACTCGGCCCCATCGTCTAGACGCAGGATACCTACGCGGCCGAACTCGGAGCCGGTGGCGGCGGCGCAGTCGATGTCGATGCGATCGGGCACGCCAGCGGCATCCTCGCCGCCCAGGCGCACAATCTGCCCTCGGCCCGACTCCTCATCGAGCCCCGCCAGGCCGCCGACCTCGCAATAACGCCCGAGCGACACCGTGGGCGTGTGGCCGCTCACCACAACCGGGCCCTTGCCCTCGGCAGAAAGCAACCCCGTCGGCGCATCCCAATAGCCATGGCGAATCCACAGCAGGTCATCGGACGACTGCACGGCAAGCATCTGCTGCAGTAACTCGCGATCGGCATCCACTGCCCCCGCACCATCGGCACAATCAACCCCATGTTCAAGCAAAAACGCCCGCGCCGTCTCGGTCTGGATGCCGGCATGTACCAGCAGGTACGGGCGCTCGTCAGTCTCGGCCACCGCATAGAGCGGCAGCGTCGCCATCCAACGCACAAGCTCCTCGTACGCCTCAAATTCCATATCGTTGAGCTGCTGACGGGTAGTCCAACCGCCGTTGATATCCCAGGTCTCGGCATCGAGCGGATCCTGGCCAATGATGGCATCGAGCATAATCTGCTCGTGATTGCCCTTGAGCACGCGAGCGTTGGGTAGTGAGCGCACGAGTTTAATAACGCCAACCGGATCGGGCCCGCGATCGATCATGTCGCCCAGCACGTACAGCGTATCGTCAGACGCCAGCGAAATCTTGGACAGGGCCTCGTCAAGCGCACGCACGTGCCCGTGAGCATCAGATGTCACATAGATCGCCATGGTACGCCTCTCCTTGCATTGCGGCCGAAGCCCGGAGCCGCAACTAAAACTTCAAGTTGAACTTAAACGTTACCCATTGTACTCCGTAGCAATAAAGCTGGAAAGGGTTTCCGAGCAGAGGCAAAGACGGCAGCCGTCTATGACGATATCGCGCACGCCCGCAATCTAACCCCATAAACCCACCATCTTTGGGTACAAATAACCGCAGGCAACTGACCGTGCCACGCCAACCACCCAGGAGCGGACACCATCCATGAACCAGATCCTTCTCTTTATCGGCCTCGTCATTATTCTGTGTCTGACCATCAAACCCGTCGGCAAAAAGCTCCCCTTCCCCACCCTGCTCATCTTTATCGCACTCGGCATGCTGCTGGGCGTCAACGGTCCGGCGCACATCGACTTTAGCGACTATGCGCTCACCGAAACCGTCTGCAGCACGGCGCTGCTGTTCATCATGTTCTACGGCGGCTTTAACACCAATATCGACCGTGCCAAACCCGTTGCCGTGCCCGCGGTACTGCTGAGCACGCTCGGCGTCGTCATCACTGCCGGCATTACGGGTGCGTTTGCGCACTTCGTGCTGGGTTTTGACTGGATTGGTGGCCTGCTGTTGGGATCGGTCGTGGCATCCACCGACGCGGCCAGCGTCTTTAGCGTGCTGCGCGAGCACAGCCTGTCGCTGAGGGGCGGCACCGACTCGCTGCTCGAGGTCGAATCGGGCTCCAACGACCCCGTCGCTTACATGCTCACCGCCGTGCTCGCCACACTCGCGGCCGGCGGCGACATTAACATCCCCGTGCTGCTGGCCAAGCAGATCATCCTAGGCGTGGGGTTGGGTCTTGCCATCGGCTGGGCATCCAGCCGCCTGATAGAGCGCGCACGCGCAACGGCCGAGGGCGCGCAGACCATCTTCTTGTTCGCGGTGGCCATCGTGGCCTACGCGCTGCCGAGTTACCTGGGCGGCAATGGCTTTTTGGCCGTGTACCTGGCCGGTATTGTGCTGGGAGCCAGCGACATCACCGGCAAGGTCGAGATGGCGCACTTCTTTGACACCCTTACCGAGATGGCCGAGATGACGATCTTCTTCTTGCTCGGCCTGCTCGTCACGCCCGCGCGCCTGCCGCAAATGCTGCTACCCGGCCTGGCGCTCATGGCGTTTATGCTCTTTGCGAGCCGCCCCATCGCCGTCGGTCTGCTGCTGGCGCCCTTTAAGACGAGCCCTCGCCAGGTTGCGCTCGTAAGCTGGGCGGGCTTGCGCGGCGCGGCTTCGGTCGTCTTTGGCCTCTTTGCTGTGGTGGCCGGCGTTCCCGGCGGACACGACCTATTTGACCTGGTGTTTGTGATTGCCGTATCGAGCATTGTGGTGCAGGGTTCGCTACTGCCGGCGGTGGCGAAGAAACTCGATATGATCGATGCGGCCGGCGACGTGCGCCGCACCTTTAACGACTACCGCGACGAGGACGGCATGTCGTTTGTAAAGCTCAAGGTGGGCGCTGGCCATCCGTTTGCCGGGCGCTCGCTCGCCGATATTGGCAGCGCGACGGACATGCTCGTGGTCTTGGTGCTGCGCGACGGGGCGCACCCGGTACTGCCCAACGGCGATACCGTCATCGAGGAAGGCGACCTTCTGGTGATGGCAGCCCCAACGTTCGAAGAGCGTGCCGAGGTTACGCTGCGCGAGGTCACCGTGACGCCCCACGGTCGCCTGGCCGGTCAGCGCCTGCGCGACGTGCCGCAGGGCAAGCACCCGTTTATCGTGGTGATGCTCAAGCGCGAAGGCCAAACGATCATCCCCGACGGCGACACCCTCATATACGCCGGCGACGAAGCCGTCATCGCCACGCTCGCGTCGTAGCGGCCAGGGACAGCCGTCCCGAATTGGCTACATTTGAGCATAAATCGCCCCGACAGGGGTCTCGTTGCGGACAATTAGTGTCTCTCAAAACTAAGTGAGTAGACTTTTGTCGAATCGCCGACCACGTCACCAAAGCACAAGTCTGTGACCTGCGGGTTTGTTGAAGCAAATTAGTCGTGCGCTCAGGATTTCCAAAAAAGCCTACTCACTTAGTCTGCGGGCAGTCAAAATAGAGCAATTGCAAGGTCGTTAGACTCCATTGCGACGGCTTATCGCGTATTTTCGAGCGGTCGCGGATGCAGACGCGCCGTCCCATATTAGCTACCTCCGCCCCTTAGTCATCATCGACGGCAAAGTCGCGGAGGTCGAGGCCTTCGCGTTCGGCTCGGGCTAGGAGCTCTTGGGGCGACTCGTCCTCGATATCCACTACGTTGAGCATAGCGGCCGGAAAGCCCACGCCCGCCGCACTCCCCGCGCGGTCGAGCAGGCTCTCGCGCAGCTGATCTACATCGACTTCGATTTTCATGGTGAAACCTCCCGCCAAACCAGGCCCTTACTCGTCAGCGCCGAGCGCATCCACGGCAGCGACAAAAGCCTCAACCTGTTTGTCGTCCATCTGCGTAGCCAAACGGCCCACGGGTTCATCGTAGGCGAACTGTACCTTATCGATAAAGCAATCCCAAGCACGCACGTCCACGCGCACGGCGGCCTCGCAATACTGGCTGAGCTTTTTGAGTCCATACCAAAACGCATTCACATGGCGCGCAGGATCCTCGTCCAGCACACCATCGTAGCGCCGTCCGTTAAACTCACGCATGCGCGCCACGGCAACCTCGAGCGAGTCGCCGCCGTCGACCGAAGCCTCGTCCACAAGCTCGGGAATCGCAACTTCGCGCCGAACATTGTGCCTGGCAGCACCGTCATACTCGCCCACCAACACGTCTTCGTCAAACCGATCATCGTAGTCGAAATAGCTACTGCCGCGGCAAATCCCATGCGGCGAACCGGCACCAAAGGCACAGAACAACCCGCCGTCGGTAACAACGCGCCTATAGGCCTCAAACGACTTCTTAACCTGAGCGAGCAACTCGGCAAGCTCCCCGGCATCGCACCCCGTCTCGCACGTAATGCAAACAAGCCCCGGCAACGATACCGGCTCCACCGTGCTCCCTGCAACGCGGGCAGCGCGTTCGGCCCGATACGCCTGGGCTGCCAAGCGCGCTCGCTGCGCAGCACCGCGCACATTAGTAAGCTCGCGCTCCAGCGCCACATCGCCAGCCACATCGCTCGCAAACGCGTCAGCACCCTGCGGCCCGGTCGCACTCAGCTCGGACTCAAACGTCGCCGTAATCATGCCGGCAAGGTCCGTTGTATCGGCGGTGCAACGCAGCTGCTCCAGCTGCGTGCATAGCAGATCGGCATCCAAGGGTGCGGCATCCACAACGCGCGCGTCACTCAGACGCGCCGCGCCCTGCAACACCAAAGCCCCCGCAGCATCGTATGCCGCACGAACCCTGTCCGCCGTATTGGCACGCAGCTTTACCTCGATAAACGCAAGCGTCTGCTCCAAGCGGGCCAACAGTTCGGCCTTGTCCTCCATACGCAAAAAGGCAGCATAGCGGCGCTCCATCTGCAGCGGGCCCACAACACCCGCCTGCTTGCGAGCGCGCGCAAGAGAATCAAATTCAACGCGGCGTACATACCCGTCAACGGCCCGCACGGCAGACTCACGCGCAGCACGCTCGGCAGCCTCGACGCCCCCGATCACGCCCAGCAGCTCGCGGGAGCGCGCCTTGCGCAATAACTCCCCGCGATCGCACTGCTCAAGCGCCGTCTGACGCTTGGCTACCGACTCAAAGCCAAAGAGCTCATCGAGCAGCTCGCTAACAGAACGTTCTTCCGCCATGGCAAGGCCTCCTCACGCGCAGCGCGCCAACATGCCCGCGGGCTCACGTGCGCATCAAACACCTCGTGCACGCAAGCCCGCGCGCTCGCATCCCTATAGATCCAACGCTTCTTCGCAGCATCGACCGGGTCGCCATCCATGTAGAACACCGGGCTCAACCCCGAGATAATCTCGGAGGAAACGCTCTGCAGGCCCGCGATGGCGCTCAGCGGCAATATCACGCGCTTGGCGCCGGCGTTTTTGGCCACGCGCATGATGTCCTCGAGCCCGCGGATCTCATCCATAGAGCCCGACATGCGCAAGATTCCCGGAACCGCCAGCGCGGACATCACCGGGCGGTTGCACGCCGCGGAGCACAGGCCCACAAACTCGGCAAGCGAGACTTCTTCGGACAGACCCTTGCTCTGCAGGTCGTTATAGAACAGCAGGTAGTCCTTTGAGCCAATGTGCATGCCCGGCGCCACACGGTTCGCCAGGTTCACAAAGTTGTCGAACGCGGCCTCCAGCGTATCGCGCACCGGCTTGTTAAAGGCAACGCCCTCGTGCTTAAACTTGCACTCGCCGGCGACAGCCTTGTTCTCCAGCTTGTACACGGCAACCTCGCCGCTCTGCGACCTGCCCACGCCAAACACGTGACCGGACAGCAGCGGGCCATCGGGAATCAACGTATCCTCGGACTGCTCGGGCACGCGCACCACGTGCACGTCCTGCGGATTGTCGGCATCCATATAGCCCAGGTTGACGTCGATAAACTCGACGCCCGCCATAATCTTGAGCTGCTCCTTTACGCGGCGACGGCCCTCGATGGCGTAGTCCAGCAGCCAACGAACGTCGTCCTTGTCCATAGCCTCGTCAGGGAACAGCAGCTTGGCCAGGCCGCTAAAGGACTTGCGCACGGCAATCTCGTCACGCTTGTTAAAGTCGCGGTTAAAGCGGAAGTAGCGGTCGATATGATGCGCAAAGTCCTTGCGGCGCATCTCCTTGCAAAACTCCGACAGACAGTCGGTGATTAAGCCGTAATGCCCGGTCAGCAGGCTCGAACGCATCTTGGGAATCTCCCAGCCCGGCAGGTAATAGTGGATACGGTCGAAGAAGGCCGAATCGTTGTTAAACTCCGGCGGGAACGGATCAAACAGGTGCGTGGTCTTAAGGACGTTTTGCACGGTGTCGTTGATGTTGCCCTCAAAAACCATGGAGGCATCGGCGTTAATCTGGTCGCGGCCCCGCGCGTAGCTGCCACTCGCCATATAGTCCTTCATGATCTGTACGGCGTTGGTGTCCTTAAAGCGCATGCCGGCGACCTCGTCGAACGTCACGCAATCCCAATGGCCCACCAAGCCCACGCGGTCGGCGCGCATGGAGTTCATACGGCCGAACAGGTTGGCCGTGGTGGTCTGCCCGCCCGAAAGCAAGATGGCGTAGGGCGAAACCTCTTTGTAGATATGGCTCTTGCCGGTACCGCGGGGACCAAGCTCGCACAGATTGTAGTTGCGCTCGATGAGCGGCACCATGCGCTCGATAAAGTGCAGGCGCTCCTTCTCCGAAAGCTCGCTGGGCTCATAGCCGGCAGAGCGCAGCAGCATGTTGAGCCACTCGTCGCGCGAGAAATACTGACGCTCCTCGATCATGGCGTCCAGGTCCAGGTTGGGCATCTGGATGGGCGTGAGCGACGCCACGCTAAACGGAGAGTCCTCGGGCCCGCGCTTTTTGTGCTTGGCCTTGGAGCGGCGCGGCGCATCGTCGCCAAAGACTTCCATGCCAAACTCGTCTTCCTCTTCCATGGGACGACGATACTCGATGCTCATAATGCACCAAATACCGCCCTGGAGAATCTTGGAATAGTCGCGCACGTACTCGGCTGGCATCACAAACGGCTCAATGGTCAGGTTGGCAAACGACGCCACGTAGATGTCTTTGTACTCGTCGAGCTTGGCCGTCACCTTATCGATGATGGTAAAGCGACCCAGCTCGCGGATCTTGGACTTAATGCGCTCGGACTCGTCGGGACGCACGTAGTTATCGGTGAGGATCTTGCGGATGCGCCCCAGGCCCTCCGCCACGGCGTCCTCGTCGTCGGTTGAGCAGTACATGCCCAGCAGGTACTCCAGCACAAAGGTAGGCACGTTGGCGCCACGCTTCATAAGGGCCGTGAGGTCCTTGCGCACGATCTTGCCGCCAAAGTGCTCGAGCAGCTTGCCGTCCAGTACATCCATGTCGCAACCGTCGTCCTCGGGAGCGTCGGCCACGGCCTGGGTATAGCCATCGGTCGAGGACTCGTCCTCGGCGGGCGCCGCAACCTCATCGGGTACCGCGGCCACCGTCGGCTCCGGGGCAGGCGCGGCAGCCACGGCCTCTGCGGCAGTCTCAGCCTCCGGGGCGGGCACGGCCTCCTCTGCAGACACCGCAGCCTGCACCGGCGCATTCACATCAATCGAGGGAACTTCCCACAGATCGTCGTCATGGCTATCAAACATAGGGCACACTCCTAAAAACCAAAGTCAGCAACAGGGGCAAACGAAACAGCGATGGTGTACGTCTCGCGCCAAACGATCTTGCCCGTTTCGCGCTCGCGGCAGACCAGATAGTACGGACCCTTGGCCGAGAATCCATCCGCTGCATGCAACGCAAACTTGGCATGCACCACGCGCTCCTGCGAGTTAACAGAAGTCTTGTTGGCATGCGCCTTGACCGTATCGCTTACCTCGTTGCCACTTGCATCGGTAAACACCAACTCGTACTCGCACGGCAAGACCTTACCTTGGGCAGGTTCTTCCTGGATCAAATTGACCGAAAAGAGCGAGTTGGTCACTCGGCGTCCCTCACTAAGTACGCGCAGCGTCGCCGCACGCGCATCGACAAAGTCCTTGGAACCCGAGCGCGCACGCCAAAATCCGATAACGGGCACGCAAAGCTCCTGCAGGCTCATGCCGCCGTGTACGTAGTTGTTAGTACCGCCGGGTCGTTTGAAGTGCACGTTCTCACGCGGGGCAAACCCCTCAAAGCCGGCACCCAAACGCCCCATGTCAACATCAGCAAACACCCCGCGCGCCTCGTCCGAAAGCTTGGCCACGGCCTCGTTGGGCACCACCAGATGACGTTTGCCGTGCATGACGGGAGCGTCAAGGAAGGGAAGGTCTGGCTTGCCGAGCATCTGGCACTCGTTAAGTTCCCGACGCGTGTAGATAAAGCCATGATCCGCCGTTATAACAACACGCGCGCCCGGAGCGTCGGTGCACACGCGTCGCGCCAATGCGGCAAGTTCCTCCACGGCGTCCGCGCAGGCATCGAAAACGTCATCCTGCGTAGCGGCCTTCTCGCCCGTGGCATCGATCTTGTTGTGGTAGAGATAAACGAGCTCGGAGTCTTTGAGCAGCGCTTTACGCTCGGTTCCCGCCATGTTGAGGAATGCGCTCGAGCGCAAAGCGCGGGCCGTGGGCTCAACGTGGGCAAGTACGGCCTCGCGCTGCGGAGTCGTCGCAGTGGGCATGCCGTCAGCCAGCACAAACGAGCCATCCGCTGCAAGCTTAAGCGCTTGGTGTGGCAGCAGCGCGGGCATACCAACCTCGGTAATGGAGGGAAAGACCGCCTGCATGCTAGAGACCTTGACATTACCGCCACGCTCGCGCTCGAGCAGCGCCGCGACGTCGCGGGCCACCTCATAGCGCAGCGCGTCGCTCACGATAACGACCTTCGTTTTGGCAGAGCCCACAAAGGCGGGCAGCACGTGCCAGTAGAACTCATCCTGTCGTTCGGGCCCCTCGATGTAGCCGCAATCGGCCCACTCCCCTTGCGCAGCCGATGCCCAGCATGCATTGGCATCGGCCAAGAACCAGTTACTGTAGAGATTCTCCGCCCAGTCCACTACGGCTCGGGCAGGTTCCTCGAGCACATCGCACTCGACGGAGCGTGCCCGCAAATACGCGGTGCACATATGGCGATAGGCAGCGTCCATGACATACCAATCGGACGTGTAGGCATCCCACACCTGCTGGGGCTGCGCCAGATGGAACCCGCCCGCGTGCACCTGCCTAAACGCGCACATATCGGCCACGGCGACAAGCAGGTCAAAGTAGCTCTCGACACGGCGGTACCAGCTCAGGTCGCAGCGACGCGCCGCAAAGGTGCGCGCGTCCTCAACACGGTCCGCGCCCTGAGCAAACGAGCAGAACAGCTGCGAAAGCACGGCCTCGTTGACGCACGGGAACACATCAAGCGAGGCCAGCACATCGATCGGCAAGGCCTCAAACCGTGCAAAGAGCCCGCGAGCATCCTCTACCAAACGGCAGATCTCAAATAGGTCCTCGCTCGAAGCCTGAGCATCGGCAACCTGGTCCCACGTACGCACTGCCTCAAGACAATAGGGACCATAGGCAGGAGCCACAAAACGCTCGAGTCCCTTGAGCGCTCCCTCGGGAATCGCTGTGGATGCCGCCGTAAGGAACACGTGGGATGCCAGTGCAAGCAGCGAATCACGCTCATACAGCGGCCCCTCAAACCCATAGCAACGCACAATGAAGGCAGAGAGAACATCGCGCGCACAGTACTTGTCCGCCAACTCGGCCAGTGCCTCGGGCCCCTCGTGCAGCAGCATGGTCATACAGCCGCGCAGTACAAACGCGGGCCGCGCGTCGCCAGGCTCTTTACCGCCAAAAATCACCGTAAGGATGCCAAGTTCGATATCGGATGCGCCCGAGGCATGCGGAACACACGCGGCAAACTTAGCGCAGCGGGTCTTGGCATCATAGAACGTCTTGTGCTCGCGCAGACTCTCGCGCACGGCGTCAATATTCTCGATACCCAGCTGATCGGCCAAAAGTGAAAGATAGTCAGCCTGGAACTGATCGGCATACAGCTCAACATCGGCAAGCCAATCGCCCTCAAGCCTGCCGCGCGGGCAACGGCGATACAACAAGATATCGCTCGCAAGGTCATCGCGGTTGATAAGCTTCTTGACGGCAAACATGCGGCCCTCGCAGGCCTCAATAAATCGCACCGGGCGTTCAAAGTCACCTTGAACAGGCATAACGCCGTCATCGGTCCCCGCGCCATCGAATCCCTCGGCGGCCAATCGCTCAAACTCAGGGGCAAACTCGCCGTCCGCATCGTGCCAAACCACCACACGGCGGGGCATACATGCGAGCAACGGTTGCAAAAACCGCAGTTTGAGCTGTTCTTCTACATCGATCTTGGGCATGAATATCCTTACCGTATCTGCAGTTACTTGATCTTTGCCAGCACATCCTGAAACTTGGCGTAGTTGACCTTGACGCCGTCATCCAGGTCGATCTTAATCATCTGGTCTGCCAAGTGATGCAGCTTCTCCTCGTAGCCAATGGTCTCTTTGAGCTGGTCGTTGAGCTTTTTGACGCGCTTATCCAAACGCACGCGCTCGCCGCGCTCGGCACCGGCAAGGGCATCGTTGGCGTAGCCGATCTGGGCACGGTAACGCTCCTGCTGCTCGTGCACATAGTCGGTGCGGATGCGAGCCAGCAAGTCGGGCTGGTAGCGATGCATGTAAACAAGACACCTGAAGCCATTCTTCTTGCCGCTGTCGAACAGCCAGTAGATGGGACGCTTCTTGTAGGTCTGGCAGTGGTCCTTAAAGAAGTCCTTCAAAAAGTAGGTGCGGATGACCTCGCGCGAGGTGCCCTTGCCGCCGAGCGCCTCGGCAATAAAGGCCAGGTTCTGCTCGAGCGTCTCCTCGCCGTATACGGTGCGCACAAAGTCGATAAAGTAGCGCACGATGTCGTCGTCAAAGTACTCGTCGTCGGTAATGGGCAGCACGTTGTCGGCATCGGGCATAAAGGTCACATGCGCGGGGTCGGGCATCTTGGCCAGATAGTCGTCGACCGTGGCACCCTGATCGGCCAGGACCAAGCCATCCACGTCCAGCGAATAGCGGCCAAACATGCAGCCGACGGCGTAGCTTATGAGCGAGGTGATCTCGTCACGCTTGGTGCGCACGTATTTATTGCCTTTATAGCTCTCGGGAATCTCGTCGGCGGCATCGAAGATGCGCGCCACCGAAACGTACTTATCCTCGACCTCGATGGGCACCTCGCCCTCCATGTTGTAGATCTTAGCAAAGATTCGGTTGAGCTCCTCCTCGTTAGCGCGAAGCTGTTCAAATCGAGCATTGACCTCGGCCTTGCGAGCCTCATATTTATCTTGAAGTAAAGTGGCCATGGTAGGCCATCCTTTCGTTGCTGTTGGAAACCACTGCGAAAAAATGGATTGCAGTATCCAAAAAAACCGCTAAAACGCTCTCCCCGCTGTACAGGAAGCTTGAGGAACTAAGGCGATGCAATTTCGCACCTATTCTAACTACTAGCTTTTATCTCTATATCTCTTGTCTCTTAGCGAGAGCAGATTCACCCATGCATCAAGCGTATCCTCTTTCAGTAGCATTCTTGCCGTGACGTTTCCTTTACCGTTTGCGTCCTGTAAAGCCCACCACACTGATCCATCGGGCTTAACAACTCGCAAATATTGACCATGAGCGAGAGCATTCCTCAGATGTCTAAAAACGGCGTCAAGTCTTCTAAATGAACTTTTATTCTGTTTTCTCCTGCCTGTTTTGGTCTTCGCACCCGGCTTGAATTCTGAAAGCCCAGCAATCCTTTTGTTAAGACAAGCCGCTGTTGATAAGCAAATGAGGGCAAACTCGTAATCTCGTTTAATAAAATCAGATGAATCGCTACCTGCTTCGTGGGCCGCTTTTGCAAGGTCATTAGGGGTATATGCCCATCTTGTTTTAACGGCACTGTCGAAACACATCTGTTCAAGAAACGCATTTGCCTGAACAGTAGTATAAATATTCAAATCAGTAATAAACCCATTGGTCTGCCTCGTAGCATCAATAGCTTCTGATTCGGATACAAATCTTTGCAAATATATGCGTAGTTTTTTCTTAGAGACATCGTCCTTATACGATTCATGAACCTGTTTTATCCACGACACATCATTCTTAAGAGGTGGATGTGCGCATTTATTATTGTTAGCCTTTTTCTTCTGCGACATGTGGACTCCTAAACGAGAGGATGACGCTTGAAATCCCAGGAGGTTTCAAACGAGTCCCAGTCGGTTTTTGATAATCCTCTGCTTTCCTTAAATAACCCGTCTACGAGATTGAAGCAACTCAGTAGGACGGGAAATTTATCCACATCACCAGCGTTAACGTTCAGAGTTGGAGCGATTAACGAAAAATACTCTTTAGAAACGCTGGAGTTAAGCAGCGACAACATATAACCGATTTTATCCTCAGGAACAAAAAGGCACATGCCGGCATGCTCTGAAAGACAATTGGACGCATACCTAAACGAAGGGATGGACGAAGTAATCGCCGACCATGAAATGGCGGGCTTGAATTTCAGTTCATCCGAATAATCTTGCGCATGGTTTCCTTCACGCGAGGCCGACTCAAACACACTGTGACCGTTATTTGACCAATCAATTACAGAGTCAAGATTACCGAACCATTTACGATAAGAGCCTCCCTTTGTGCAGGGGTGCCATTTTCTGCCACTAAATAAATCGGATACAGATGATGACGAAAAACCGATAGTCCCAACGGCGCACTCCCACCAAAGCCTAATGAACTTATCATTTTTACCAGTGATAATTCCTTTAGACGTTCTTCCGAACGAAGATAGTTTAACGCCATCAGCCATCGCAGAGAGTAGTCCGTCGCTTGCCCAGTAGGCGATGGGGATGCCGGGAATCTGCTTGAAGGTGCCGGCGTCGCGGCGGTAGAACCAGCCGCAATCGGGGTTTTGGATGGCCTCGACCAGTTTGAGCCTCTTGGCCTCAGAGCCGTTGATATCAACAAGGCGCACATAGGCGCCCTCGGCGTCCGAATGCTGGTTGTAGATCACGTCAGCTGTAACGTTGACGACCTCGCCGCCGATAGCATCAAACGCGCGAGGTCCCAGATGGGCCATGGAAACGATTGTCTTGTTGTCGATAACCTTGGCGCGCATCTTCTCAAAGCTGCCCAGGAACATCCAACTCTGCATGGTAACCATTGCGGCGTAGCCCTTATCCTCGACAAGGTTAAAACCGCGCTCGATAAAGCACGTGCAGAGGTCGCTCTTCACGTCGGGGTAGTTCTTCTTGACCCACTTGCTCATGAAGGGGTTAAAGCTGCTGCTGCCCATATACGGAGGATTTGCCACGACGCAGGTAAAACGACGGGACAGTTTCTTGCAGATAACGGCGGCGCTTTCAAGCTTAGTTTTGGTCGCAGAGGCAAAAAGGTCGTCGGAACAGCTCGCGGCGGCAGCCTTGAGCTCGTCAATCTCGTCCTCTGAAGGATTGAGCAGCGAGCCGATCTCGCCCAAATGACTCAGCTCCTCGGCGAGCTTCTTGTTACCCGGGAGCTCGTCCTCCCCCAGCGGGATGCTCGTGAGCACGGTAATGTCGGCGCGCACGGCGCGCTTGAAAAAGCGACGGTCATGCTCGCGGGCGCACATGGCAAGCGCCAGCTCCGCGATCTGCGCCGCGCGGGAATCGATTTCCATGCCCGCAAGGTTTTTAGTAAGAATAAGCTCGGGAATCTCGCGCTCACGATAGCCGCGCTCCTCGTACATATGGAAGAGCAGCTCAAATGCATAGACCAGGATATGGCCCGAGCCGCATGCGGGGTCGCAGAGGGTTATATCCTCGGGGCTCGAGATGCGGATAAAGTCCTCGTGTTCAGCATCGGGCTCGATATAGTATTTCATGCGCTCGCGTAGCGAACTCCCCGGATTGTTGAGCATCCACAGACGGCCGAGCGAGTTCTCGACCATATAGCGCACGATCCACTCGGGGGTGAAGAGCTGAGTGGCGGGAGCGATGTCCGCCGCTGCGGCCTTGCGCTTGGACTTGAAGAACTCGTCTTTAACGTCAGCGTTGTAGTATTGATACATCCAGCCCAGAACGGTCACGTCCTCGCGCCAGTCCTCGTCAGTGAGGACAACATTGAGTTTGCCCACCACGCCGTCGGCCATCATGAGGCCCTGGGGCAACAGCAGCTCCATGGCTCCGCCCACGCGCTCAAAGACGCCCGGCAGGCAATCGGCAAGTTCCTCGCACTGAGCCATAAACAGGTAGCGCCACAGCGGTTCATCCAAGCCCGCCATCTTGAGTTCGGCTATGCGATCGGCATCGGCCGTCGCTATCTCCACGTCCAGTGCGTTCTCCACGGCCTCGCTGCCATGGCTGCCGTCCGCACGACTCAGCATGCGCATACGGCTGGGGAGCCATCCGCGTGCATCCATAAAGCGAATGGCCACGATGCGGTTGAACCAGGTATAGGCCGCACGGTCGCAGAGCGCCTCGTGACCCACCTCCGCCTGCATGCGCAGCAGTTCATCACGCTGCTCAACCTCAGCAGGACTTAGGGGCAGGCCGCTAACGGTCTCGGACCCAACGGGCGCGGGTGCAGGTTCGGTGATGCCGTAGCGCACCATCTGCGCCTCCACGCCTTTGATGAGCTCCGTACGGGCCCAGGTGCAGAAGCTCTTAAGAGCAGAATCGTTCATGGTTGATGAGCCTTTCTAAACGCCATAAGCCACCGGTGCGCGCTTTGGCACCGGTGGCTCCGCGGGTTAGTTGATACGGATCTCGTCGTTTGCAGCGAGCGCCTGCATAAGGCGGGAGCGCAGGTCGTCCACGTAGCGCTCCACGTCCCCTGCGGACAAGAGACGACTCGGCTTGGCCAGATCGGCGCGGCGCACAGTCTTGATCCTGCGTTGGGGCTTGGGCGCGGGCACGGGAGCAGACGATGCGGCGCCCTTGTTGGAGACCTTCTTGACCACCTCACCCGTACTCATGACCTCGGTGGTGCGGCACTCGTTGTCCATACGCACGCGGGCCTCATCCACAGCGTCGTACATCTCGTTGGCCGCCGCACTGAGCCAGTCGCCCCAGTTAGTTGCAACAACGCTCAGTTCGTTGAGACTTTGAGCGCTGTGGGCACGGTTTTTGAACGACTCGTATTTGGTGCCGGCGTCTGCTACGGCATCCTTGGCCTGATTGACAAAGCCCTTTTGACTCTCGGCCTGCGCCCGCAGGTCTTGCAGATCGCTCTCGATGCGACACAAAAACTCATTGCGGCGGATGCCCAGCAGCTTTTTCATGTCTTCCTCGACGGGATCCATAAGCGGCTGCAGGTCTTTAATACGGCCGTAGGGCTTGGGATCTTTGAGGATCTCGCGCACCTTTGCCACGTTCTCCACCGCGCTGGGAATGTCATCGGAGGCATACTCGATACCCTCGGTGCGGTTCAAGAAATCCCTGGCGTGGTCAAACGCTGTTCGTTGATTGGACTCGAAGAACTCAACCACCTTGTCAAAGTCTTCCTTGGCATCGAGCAAGCGCTCCTCATGCTTGGTGAACGTGGTCAAGAACGCCTCGGCCTCGTTCTGGTCCTTAAGGACGTCGGCCACCTCCGAGCGCATCTTCTCGCACTCGTCCTCACCGGGATACGGGTAGGCCGGCTTGATGCCCGTGTAGTAGTCGCGTGCTATGGCGAGGCACGCCTCGCGCAAGCCCTCAAGGCGCTCTTTGAGCTCGGCCACGAGCTTATCCTCGTTGGAGGGCACGGTCTTGAGATCAAACAGGTCGCGCATGAGCTCGCCCGTGGCACGCAGCAACCGGTCGCTCATACGCACGCGCAAGCGCACCTGGGCCTTATCGGCATCCTTGCGCAGGAGTGCCACCATACGGTTGTCGTTGGCCTGGACCGTCTGGCCGCCAAACAACACCTGCGCGCGCTGCTCCACCACGAGCTGCGCCACCACATTGGCGATGTCGACCTCACGCCAGCCAAAGGGCCTTTGCTGGTACTGGCGTTGGATATCGCCCATAGCGGTATCCAGATGGCGCTGATGCTGCACTTTGAGGTAGTCCTCGACCTCCCTGAGCGCACGCGTGTTGCCCGCATCCATGCCATCGAGCCCCGCCTGGACGTTACCCGCCAGCGTGGAGCGAATATCGGAATCGTCCTCAACCGGCGCGCCGATGTAGCCAGCCTTTTCAAAAACAACGTCACACAGTTGCGCGAGCACCTGCTCAAAAACCTGGGCGGGTTTGGTGGCGCGAACTTCGACCATACGGCCGTTGACCGCGCAACGTGCATGGAGCACGGCCTCGCTCAAAAGGGCATCGGCCTCTTTTTCGTTATAGGCTGCCTCGCGCATTTTTGCCTCGACAATCTGGCGGGTACTCGGCGGTAGCTCCTGCAGATTGCGCGTCTGGGCGTACATGCGAATCTTAGCGGCGTTGACGAGTGGGGCCCAATAATCCACCTCGTCGCCCAAGGCCACGATGGCCTTATCCACGGATTTCAATGCTAGCTCGGCATCGTCCGCACGTGCCAAGTCGCCGGCCATGGTCACCACGGAGAGTTCCATACCACCCTTGCTGGATCCATGAATCGAGCCATCCACGTAGCGGTCAAAGGGGAAGTCATTAGGATCGCGATGGAACTTGTACGCATTGTAAATGCTGTCGAACAGGCGCTTTTTGATGTACTCGATCACCTTCGCGTTGTCGATCGGGGTCCGCGCAATCTCCTGTGCAATTTCCTGCTCCTCGTCGGTGAGGAAGCTGTAGGTATCGCCCTGTCGCGCCACTTTGTTCTCGCGCTCCAAGCGGGCGAGGGACTCCTTGACGCGGTCCTTAAGGGCGCGCTTGTCCACGTCCAGGCTATCGATCATAAGGATGGAGATGTTCTCGACCGTGGCCTTGACGTAGCCGATGTAGCGGATCAAGTACAGGAGCTTAAGCACCCGGACATCGTAGCTCTCAAGACCCTCTGCGTTTTCAGCCGCGCGCTCCGCACAGACGACGACCTGAATGATGCCGTGCTCCAAATCCTTGGAGATTGTGTCGAAGAAGCGCCAGAACGGCACGAGTGCACCAGTCTGGTCATGCTGGATGGCCTGAGCGCTCTCCTGAAACGCGCTCAGCATGGAGCGCTCGCCCGTGGACATGTGCTTGGCCTTAACACCATGCTTGCGTACCTCGGTCATCACGTCGGGCAGAAGCTTAAACTGGTAGCCCACAAACGGGTAGCTGGCCACAAAATCCTTGGAGTTGGCGAAGCCGGCAAGGTCGGAGCGCGAGCCCCCCTCAAAGGTAAAGTTGTTTTTGAGGACGGCGGCGTCTTGCTCGTAGACCTGTGCAAGCGTATCGGCCGCCGGCGCGGTCTTCTCGAGCACACGGCGTTGGATGACCTCGTCCACGCTGGAGCTGGAGAGCGAAAGGCGGGTATTGAAACGGCCCTGGATCTTTGAAAAGTCGTTGCCCACGGGCAGGCTCAGGTTGTCGATGGCCTCCTGGCTCGTGACCATCACCCACACGCGGCCACCGCAGGCGGCACCCAGCTCCTCGACGATGGTCTGAAGGCTCAGCATAAGGCTTGGGTCCTGGTCGTTTGTAATAAACTGACCCACCTCGTCGACCATAAAGAGCAAACGGAAGTTGCCACCGTGGGCCGCTGCCTGAGCGTCCACGTAATCCTTGACCTTTTTGGCAAAGACATCGGGGGCCAAAACCTCGTCCTCAGAACCCTCGAGCCAGTTCCATGCGGCCTTTTCGCTCATGCCGAGCACGCTCTGCAGCACCTCGACGACGTCGTCCTCAAAGTAGCTGTAGGTGTCGCGGGCCTGGAGCCAGGACTCGCCGTTGACGCGCTCAAAGGCCTCGCGGAACTCCTGGGTCTTGCCCAGGGAATCGATGTAGTCCTCGAGCTTTGCAAGCTTGAGGTCCTCGCCGTAGAAGCCGCGCGCCTCGTAGAACATGCGCTCAAAGCCGCGAAGCAGCGCCGTGGGAGCCGTATCGCCCTGCTTCCACTGGCCCGCCTTGCTATCGATGTTAAAGAGGATGGCCTGCGTGGGCACCGAGCAGGCGCGCTCCATGGCAGCCGCGACCATGGGGTCGACGATTTTGCCGTCAAAGTAGCGGATGGCGCTCTTGCCGCCGATCTGGCGATTCTCGAGCAGGTAGCTCAGCATCTTGAGGAAGTGCGATTTACCGGAACCGAAGAAACCACTGATCCACACGCCGATCTTGTCGGTGGGCTCATCGATGGCATCGCCGTAGGCCTTGAAGAACGTGGCAAAGTGCCTCTGCAACTCGCGCGTCACCACGTACTCGTCAAGCTCCTGGCGAATGGACCCATCTTTTGAATCCTGGACCTTGACCACGCCGTTGATGGAGCGGTTGATGTCTTTTGCAAAGAGGTCGCGAATGATCGTGTTGTCCATGGGTGCTCCTTTGGGTTTGGGAACGTTATGGCAAAGGGTTGTTACCGGCGGCAGGGACTTGCCTGCGGGGAGCCGTGCTTACGAGATATCGATGGCGCGGTAGTAGTTGTCGGCCGGCAGACGGTTAAAGAGCTGGAAAGAAGAGCCGTTGAAACTGCCCGGATAGGCGGCGACCACAGGCACCTCATCAAAATCCGCAAGCATGCAATGGAGAAGCGTGTGCATGCGAAAGAATGGGAAGACCTCGCCCGCGCCGGTGAGGAGAACGACGTCTCTAGGCGCGTACGGCTTGGTCTGCTCAAGGATGTACGCGGCGACTTTCTCGGGCGAGGCGAACTTGGCCACGTCCTCGAGCACGCGCTGGGTACCGCGGCGCTCCTCTTGGTGCGGGATAGCCTTGAGGACACGGCGCTTTTCGAGAATTGCCAGCACGGCGTCGTAGAGGTTCACGACCTTGAGCGTGCACGGAAGTTTGTCGGCCTCGGCATCGCGTGAAAGGGTGTCAAATAATGCACGCGCCTCAAACTCCAGCGCGGGGTCATAGCAAAAGGTGTGGAAGCCGATCTCATTGCCTATGCCCTTGTTGGCCAAAAAGTCCTCGCTGCACAGGCACTCGCGCAGAAGCTGCGCACGGCGCTCAAATTCCTGACAGGCGTGCTCGGAGCGGACATGCGCCGCCACGACGCTCTTGCGGGAATGGATGCCGATATTGGTGGCGAGATCGGTCGCCGGGGTGATAACAGGGTCGACGGCGCTTTTGATGGGAGCCACGCTACATCACCGCCCTGCCGGTAAGAGCCGCGATAAGCGACTGCTCGCCCAGCTGAACCAAGGCTCGCTCGACATCGGAATCGAGGAAGAGTGGTGACAGGCGCTCGGACTCCGGGCCCTGGCCCTCGCCGATAAGGCCGGCATGGCGGAGCGTCTGGCGGAGCGTCTGGCGGAGCGAGCCCTTAATGCGCTTGACCGTGGCCTCAGTCCAGCGGGCCGCGTCCGGATACTCCGTGGTAAAGCGTGTCATAAAGGCGTTGAGGTCAACCGCCGTAAAGGCATAATCAAAGTTTTGAAGGCGCTCCCCCACCTCAACGAGCACGAGCTCGCGCACGATGTCGTAGCGGCAGATCATGCTGTAGAAGATGGCCTGGTCCGCCTGCGTGGGGGCGCCGGATGCCATGAGGCTGGTTAGGGATGATGCAGCCTCGACGGCGGTATTGGGGTCGATGCCGCGCGCGGCGCATACGGCGTCCGTGGGCACCATGGCGTCGAGGCGGCGAAGGCACACGGTTGCGCGGTTGGCGACCATGCGCTCCGTGGGATATTGAAAGAGGTTCTCGCTCTTTACGCGTACAATGACCTGCTCGTCACTTGCGCCCTGCATACGAAGGGCAGCGACGATGCGCATCTCATGCGGGAGGAATTGCTCGCGGGTGAGCACCCCCCCCCCGAACGCTTTTTGTGGTTACATCCACAGTACACGCTCCAAGGGTGTCAAAGGCTGTCACAAGTGCGCCGCGGCCCAGCAGGCAGGCGCGGCGCACATGTCATTAATCATACCTGTTGGTAAAAAAGTTACCACGCACAGAGTGTCAAATGTTGAGTAACAAAATTTAATCCGGTTAACGGTTATTTTCTCAGCTCAGCAGCTTTGACGAGATCGCCCCAAATCACACTTGTCAGACAGGCGCGCTTGTGAATCTGTCCCCACCCTCCGCTACACTCAACATAGAGTGAAGGCCGAGACGGATCGGATGCGAGCCTCGAGCTAAGCCCTCCCCCATGTAACCATCCTGTAAATCATAGCGGCGCACTCGAGTTTTACGGTGATGCGGTCGCGCCTGGCGCTCCACTGTGCTAAAGTATCCCGAACGTTCAAACGACTACGAGGGGGACCCTAGAAGATGGCACGTGTGCACAACTTCTCAGCAGGCCCGGCCGCACTGCCCACCAGCGTGCTCGCCGAGATCGCCGACGAGATGATGGACTACCGCGGTTGCGGCATGTCCGTGCTCGAGATGAGCCATCGATCTAGCATGTACCAGCAGATCATCGACGACGCCGAGGCAACTCTGCGTCGCCTGCTGAGCATCCCCGACAACTACCGTGTCCTGTTTTTACAGGGCGGCGCCACGCTGCAGTTTGCGGGCATTCCCATGAACCTCATGCGCCGCGGCCGCGCCGGCTACGTCGTAACCGGCAACTTTGCCAACAAGGCGTACCAAGAGGCTGCCAAGTACGGCGAGGCCGTGCTGCTCGCGAGCTCCGAGGACACCGATTTCGACCGCATTCCCAACATGGCCGACATCAACGCGCGCATTGCCGCCGAGGCCGCGGGCGAAGGCCTCGACTACGTCTACATCTGCCAGAACAACACCATCTTTGGCACCATGTACCACAAGCTGCCCGATTGCGGCGACGTGCCGCTGGTCGCCGATGTCTCGAGCTGCTTTCTGTCGCAGCCGCTCGACGTTGAGCGCTACGGGCTCATTTACGCCGGCGCGCAGAAAAACGCCGGCGCCGCGGGCGTCACCGTGGTTATCGTGCGCGATGACCTAATCGCCAACGGCCCGGCCTTTGCACAAACGCCGCAGTACATGGACCTTAAGACCCAGGCCGCCAAGGGCTCCATGCTCAACACGCCCAACACCTTTGGCATCTACGTGTGCGGCAAGGTGTTCCGTTGGGTCGAGGAGACCGGCGGACTTGCCGCCATGGCCGAGCGCAACTGGGCCAAGGCCAACCTGCTCTACGACCTGCTCGAGCACAGCGTGCTGTTCCATGGCACCACACAGGCCGACAGCCGTTCCATCGCCAACGTCACCTTCCGCACCGGCGACGCCGAGCTCGATGCGGCCTTTGTCGCAGGCGCGGCAGAGCACCAGATCCAAAACGTCAAGGGCCATCGCCTCGTCGGCGGCATGCGCGCCAGCGTCTACAACGCCGTCACCATGGAGGACGTGCAGGCGCTGGCCACGTACATGAAGGACTTCGAAGCGCAGCATAGTTTGAGCCCGCGATCTAACTAGCCCGCAACGCGCGGGCCGACCAGCCACTTCAAACCACCCTGTTTAGATCAAAACCTGCTAAGGAGTTTTCCATGCGCAAGATTAAGACCATCGACGACATCACCAAGGACGGCAAAGTCGAGTTTGGCGAGGGCTACGAATTTGTGAGCACCGCCGAAGAGGCCGACGCCATCCTGATGCGCTCGACCGACCTGCACGGCTACGAGCTGCCCGAGGGCATCCGCGCCATCGCCCGCTGCGGTGCCGGCGTCAACAACATCCCCGTCGAGGAGTACGCCAAGAAGGGCGTCGTCGTCTTTAACTCCCCCGGCGCCAACAGCAACGCCGTCAAGGAGCTCGTCCTGGGCATGCTGGTGCTTTCGAGCCGCGGCGTGGTGCAGTCGATGAACTGGGTGCGCGACAACGCCGACGATCCCGAGATTCAGGTCGATGCCGAGAAGGCCAAGAAGGCCTTTGTGGGCCGCGAGCTCAAGGGCAAGCGCATCGGCGTCATCGGCCTAGGCAACGTGGGCTCCAAGGTCGCCAACGCCTGCGTCGACCTGGGTATGGACGTCTACGGCTACGACCCGTTCATTTCCGTCGAGCACGCGTGGGTGCTGAGCCGCGAGGTGCAGCGCGTGGGCACGCTCGAAGATCTCTGCCGCGGCTGCGACTACCTCACCGTACACGTGCCCAGCAAGGCCGACACCATCGGCATGATCAGCACCGAGCAGATCAACCTGTTGGCACCCGACGCCGTGCTCATCAACTACGCGCGCGAAACCATCATTGACGAGGACGCCGTCGACGCCGCCCTGCGCGAGGGCAAGCTGAGCTGGTTTAGCTGCGACTTTGCCACGCCCAAGACCGTCAAGATGCCCAACACGTTTATCACCACGCACTCGGGCGCCGGCACCGGCGAGGCCGAGGCCAACTGCGCCGATATGGCCATCAGCGAGCTCAAGGATTACCTGGAAAACGGCAACATCGCGCACAGCGTCAACTACCCCGCCTGCAGCATGGGCAAGGCGCGCGCCGCGAGCCGCATCGCCTGCCTGCACGCCAACGTGCCCAACATGATCGGCCAGATCACGGCGATCCTGGCCAAGGACAACGCCAACGTGCAGCGTATGACCAACGAGTCCGCTGGCGAGAACGCCTACACTATGTTCGACACCGACGAGCACCTGGACAGCAGCACCATCGAGGCGCTCAAGCAGATTCCGTCGATGTATCGCGTGCGCGTGATTAAATAGCGCCGGTGCCAAGCCTGCCAGACAGACCACGAAGCCCATTCGCCCCCCGTTTTCACGAAACGGGGGGCGATTTTGTTGCTCCGGACGACTTTAAAATGATACCCGGAACAAGTTTTTTCAGATAATCGATAGTGAGGCTCCAGTCGCTAAGCACACCCGCTTTGATAAACAGCTTTATCAGGGACTTTAGTAGGTAAAAATCGGTCTCTATGTGCCGAATGTAAGTTGACTGTCTATTTTCCGAAACAACTTATTCTAGATAGCATTTTTAGGGTCCCTCCAAGGCAAAATTGAAGCCTTTTTGCGACCAGAACTCTAGCTCGCGCTACCGTTTACCCACCGCGCGACTACATTCCCGCCCAATCGATAAAAATCTCCTCACGAAGCCGCCGTTCGAGCTCCTGCTGTCGCGGCGTCTTGTCTTTCAGCGGCACATCGAGATAGGACATGATGAGCTCCATCACCACGCGGAAGGCATCGAAGTCGGCCAGCTGACCATAGGTCATCAGAACGACGGGATATCCCATGGCTTGCAAGGCCGTCGTTCGATCGGAGTCCGAGATCTTGTATTCAATGGATCCGTGAATGGCTTTACCTTGGCATTCAACCAGACACTCTCGGCTGCCGTCCTTATTTGCCAGCAGGATATCGGCATAGCGCCTATCAAGCCCCGAAATCAGGCGGGCGCTGCGCGTCATACGAATCTCAACGTTATTGGTAAGGCTCAGCCCTTCGCCGCCGCGCAACCTCGTAAGGCCAAACAGCATCGAAGCCTGGACCTCGAGCGGCGATGCTGCCACCCCCGTAATGCATTTCGCGGCTCGTATGAACGATTTAGCGCCGCGGAGCCCCCGGACCTTATCGACGAACTCTATAAGCTCAGAGAGCTCGATCAAGGGAGGTCGTTTCCACAAGTCCGTTGGATTCCCCGAGACATCCTTTACGTTTTCCCAGCCCGACCGTGCGTCACTCCATCGGCTCCCATATGCCTGCTCAAGTGCCGACTTTACCTGAGGCGCAATCTTGCACACGGCAAAGGTGCCGCACATCTCATACATGCACATGATTAGACGCTCGTTTGAGACCGAGGAAGCCAGGGTCAGCAGGGTAAAGAGCGGGGACGCGACATCGAGGCCAAACTCCGTCTGCCGCACGGAATCAAACGGCCTCTCCCCGTTCCAAACATGCCTGACAATGCGATCGCCCTTGCGCCCGCAGACGCCCTGCGCCAACACGTGTAACGGGGTGCCCAGGAAATGCTTGACGAGCGGATGCTCACATAGGTGCTCCCTGCGCGGATCGTCCGCAGAATCGGGCAGGTCCGGCATTATTGCCAAGACCTGTGGGGGTATCCGGTGATACCGAAAGGCAGATATGTCGCACAGCATGTCGTCCATGAAGGGTACGTACCCACCGCGTCGTTTGTAAACCCGCCTGGACGGCAAACGCGCTGGCTCGGCCTGCGAACGGTAAATACCGCTGCGCGCACGCCGCGGATCTCTCAAGAGGCTTACAATCGGTTTGGAAAGCAGACTGATTGTGAGGTTGCATATGGTTGATGAGGACTTTGCCTGGCGGCTTGCGCAGGAGCTCGTGCGGATCGACAGCTCAAACCCGGGCGCGTATGAGGATGAAATTGAGCGCTTCATTAAGAGGCTCATTGAGCAGCAGCTGGCACAACTTGATAGTTCTGCGCTCGATGCCGTGCAGATTGAGGAGCTCGAAGTGCTGCCCGGGCGCCGCAACCTTAAAGTCACCGTGCCGGGCCAAAGCGACGAGCCGCGGCTGATCTATATCTGCCACATGGATACCGTCACCTTGGGCGATGGTTGGGACGCAGACATCGCACCGCTTGGGGCGGTTGTGCGCGACGATAAACTCTATGGCCGCGGTGCCTGCGATATGAAGGGTGGCCTGGCCTGCGCTATTGCCGCACTGATCCATACGCTCGAGCGCGTGGCGGCGGATGGCGCGCTGCCACGCCGCGGCTTTTCGCTCATCTGCTCGGTCGACGAGGAAGACTTCATGCGCGGCTCAGAGGCCGCGATCGATGCTGGCTGGGTCAGCTCGCGCGAATGGGTGCTGGACACCGAGCCCACCGACGGACAGATCCAGGTGGCGCACAAGGGGCGTACGTGGTTCGAGATTGAAATGGCTGGCGTGACGGCGCATGCGAGCCAGCCTTGGAAGGGCGCGGATGCCGTCGCCGCCATGGCCGAGGTCGTGTGTTCGCTTCGTCGCGCGTTTGCGGCGCTGCCCGCGCACGATGAGCTGGGGCCTTCGACCATCACGTTTGGCCAAATCGAGGGCGGATATCGCCCCTACGTCGTACCCGACCGCGCCAAAGTCTGGGTCGACATGCGCCTGACCCCGCCGACCGATACGGCCGCCGCAATCAATATGGTCGAGCATGCCATCGCCGTCGCCGAAGCCGCCGTTCCCGGTTGCCATGGCAGCTACACAGTGACGGGCGACCGCCCCGCCATCGAGCGCGACCCGAACTCTCCCCTTCTAGCAGCGCTCAAGCGTGCCGCCGATGACGTAACGGACGCGGACACGACCGTCGGCTTCTTTACCGGCTACACCGATACCGCCGTCATTGCCGGCAAGACAGGCAACCGCAATTGTATGAGCTACGGCCCCGGCTCGTTGGCGCTCGCGCACAAGCCCAACGAGTATGTGCCCCATGCCGATATCGTTCGCTGCCAAAACGTGCTCATCGCGCTTGCCGATAACACGCTCTGGGACGCAAGCGGCCAAGTTGGGGCATAATAAGCCGCGAACAAACCGACTCGTGCGTTAGGACCGCCCATGAAAGCACTTCCGTTTCCCTGCATCCGCCCGGCTCAGGACCGTGTGCTCGAGGCGCTGCCTGCGATGGGCGGTATCCTGAGCGGCAACGACGCCCTGCGCGGCGCCATTGCTGACGGCCTAATGCTCAAGGATCCAGGCGCGGCGTATTACGTGTACGAATGCTCGGGCGAGCCGGGACGTGTGACGGGTGTCGTGGCGATCTGCCCGACGAGTGTACTTGCGGGCGACAAGGGCGATGCCAGCGCCGACGTGGCCGCCGCCGCGCGCGCGATCGCCGAGCTCAAGGTGCAGCCGCGCCCCGTGTCGCTCGCCTACGAGGCCTCGCCCGTCATGGATATCATCCTGGGCGCTGCCAAAGAGGGCGCCTCGCTCTACGCCGTCACCGATCCTGCGGGCATTACGCACCACGTGTGGGAGGTCAAGCGCGAGGACGCCGTCGGGGCCATCCGCGCTATGCTCGACCAAGCACCGGAGCCGGCGCTGACCGACGACCCCGCCTACGCCGCCGCTCTGACCGGGGCGTCGCAGCTGCTGGCCGATGAGGCCCGTGCCGCCGGAACGTACACCGGCAAGGAGCCGTTCAACTTTACCGTTGCCGTGCTCTTCCCCGCCGCGCAGGTCAGCGGCGCCGCGCCGCAAGTTCCGACAGGTCTGCTCACGCACCAGGTCGCGCGGTTCTAGCAAGACCAGACCGCCCAGCACAAAAATCGGCAGCTCAACAAACAGGGGGGGGCGGAGATGCAGCAGGTACATGCATCTCCGCCCCTTTTGCATCGAGAAGTTATGCCGGCGACCCGTGCCGCCACGCTCGCGTTATCCGCGCTGCGGACCTGCAGTAACCACAAGCGGTTCAAGACCCAGCTCGCGCGCGTAATCCTCCTGCGTAAAAATCTCAATCAGCTCAAACGTACCGGCCTCGTCGTCAAACACGAAATGCAGCACCGAGCAGTTGCCCGGCACGCGCTCGCGCTCGTCGGCCGCCGCTCCCCTCACGTGGTCCAAAAACTCCTTGATGGCCGATCCGTGGCTCACCGCAAGGACGCACTCGTGGTCCGGGCGTCGCATGAGCTCGGTCAGCGTCGTCACCATGCGCTCACGCACCTGCACCTGACCCTCGCCGCCAAACTGGCGATAGAAATCGCGCCACGGGCGCTCGGGCATGAGCATCACGCGCTCGGCCTCAAAGTCGCCAAAGAACCACTCACGCAGGCCGTCCAGGCGCTCGTACGCCAAGCCCGGCCACAAGTTGGCGATGGTCTGTTCGGTGCGGTGCAGCGTAGAGGTGTAGGCGCGGTCGGGCTCAATGCCGCGCGCACGCAAGAACATGCCGGCACGCGCCGCCTGATCGCAGCCCAGCTGTGTGAGCGGCGAGTCACTCCACCCCTGAATGATACGCTTAAGGTTGAATATCGTCTGTCCATGACGGACCAGATACAGATCTTTATTCATAGGGGTCCTTTCGTTCGTTACCAACCCAAGAGCGAAAACGCCCCATCGCAATAGCCAAAATGAAGCACGGCACCGTTGTCGGGTAGCTCCCCCCCGCCAGTCACATACTCAAGAAACTCCTGGCAGGCTGAGCCGTGGGAAACCGCCAGCACGCAGTCGTGCTGCGGCCTGGCCATGATGCGGGACAGCGCCGCGACCATGCGCGACTGAAGCTGCACTTCCGACTCACCGCCAAAGGCCACCGGATAATCGCCCCAGGGCTGCGGCGGCATCTCGCGATTTGATGTGCCCTCCAGCGAGCCAAAATGCCACTCACGCAGGTCATCGACCAGCTCAATGGAACGGCCCTCGCCAACGATAAGCTCGGCCGTATGCCGCGCCCGGCCCAACGGCGAGGAATACACATGATCAAAGGCCACGCCACGCGCCGCAAACGCCGTACGCGCCGCCAGCGCCTGCTCGCGCCCGCGCGCCGTAAGCGGCGAATCGTGCCAGCCCTGCAAAATGCTCTGCACATTGAGCTCAGTCTGCCCATGCCGCACCAAATACAGATCTGCCACACACCCTCCCCTCGTACCACCACAAAGGGGACAGGCACCTTTGTGGTGGTTTACCGTCTGATCACGCCGCGGTGACGCTCAGCTACACCAGCACGTCGGCGAGCGGGCGCTTGGGTACGTGGTGCACCTGCGCATCGTCACGCCAGTAATTAATTGAGCCGTCGGGGTTGGAATCGATCGCATCGATCATCTGCGTCTCGGCCGGCACGCCAAAAGCCATGATCAGCTTGAGCTCATACTTGTCGTTATCGAGCCCCATAGCATCGATCGCGTGGGGCGTAAAGGCCTTGAACATGCAGGCTGCCACCTCGGGCGTGGCGCTGCGAGCGGCGAGCATCATCGTCTGCGCGGCAATGCCCGTGTCGACCTCGGTGATGGGCGCGGCGGGCTTACCCGGAACAGCGCGCTCGGCAAGAATCGCGATGTAGCCGGTCGGGCGCTCGCCCTCGGCAGGACCCGGCCAATCCTTAAGTGCGCCGGCCCATGCGAGCTCGTCAAATACACGCGCGCAATCCTCGGCACCGCTCACCACATGAAGACGAAGACGCTGAGCATTGGCACCACACGGGGTCAGGTGCGCCAGCTCCGCCAGCTCGAGCAAAAACTCGCGCGGCACGCGCATGGACTCGTCAAAACGGCGGCACGTGCGGGCGCGGCGGACCAGCGCGTCAAACGTGTCCAGGCCGAGCTTTTCGCAACCTTGCTTCGCCATCGACTCAGCGCTTACCGGCGCCTCGGGAACTGCTTCGTTCATAGGGACCCCCAATACAAGCCAATTGTCCTTAGGAAAATCTAACCTAAAACGTAGGCAATAACGAACAGGGCTGCAATGTTCTACACCTGTTGAATAGAAAATCGCGACGTGGGGAACAACGGAAACAATTCAGGGCCTTTGGGTTACGTTTCGCCCTCCCCGACCCATACACCAGCGCCTTTAGGCGATACTGGTTGTAACGATCAAGGCTTACGCCGCACGGAAAGGAGACATTATGGGCATCTTTAAGAACGATGACCAAAAATCGAGCCAGTTTGGATTTGACGAGAAAAGCATGGCGGGCAAAGCCGTCAAGGCCGTACGCTGGATCTACGCCATCACGGGCGTCTTAGCGCTCATTGCTGGTATCGCGCTGCTTTTTGCACCCGCCAAGTCCCTCGTCTTTTTGACGACCGTCCTGGGTTTTTACTTTGTAATCACTGCTGCCATCAGACTGTTCACTGCCATTTTTGAGCCGCTGCTGCCCACCGGCTGGCGCGTCACGAGCATCATCTCCAACCTACTCATTATCTTGGGCGGCGTCATAATCCTGCGCAACCAGGCCTTCTCGACCGCGACGCTCACCACGATGGTGGTTATCGTGGCCGGCTTTGGCTGGATTGTCGAAGGTGTCATGTCCATTCTGGAGTCCGAGCTTTCGTCCAACCGCGCCCTCGCCATCCTGAGCGGCGCACTCTCCATCATCGCCGGCATGTTCGTGTTTATCTATCCGCTGTGGTCGGCCAAGATGCTCGTCATCTTTAGCGGCGCCGCGCTGCTGGTGTTTGGCGTAACGCTGATTGTTCGTGCTATTCAATTTGGCAAACTGGTGCACTAGATGCCACGAACGCTCTTTATTGATGCAGACGCCTGCCCGGTCACGCGCGAGTCGATTGACTGCGCGCGGCGGGCGGGCGTCGCCGTTGTTATCGCCGGCAACAGCACGCAAAACCTGGAACGGCACATTCGCCGCGACGACCCGCGCGATGCCGAGCACGCGCGACGCGGCTTTTGGGTCACGACGCTCGACGTGATCGTGGGCGCCGACAGCGCCGACTTTGCCATTGTCGAACGCCTGCAGGCGGGCGACGTGGTCGTGACGCAGGACATTGGCTTGGCGAGCATGGTGCTCGGGCGCGATGCCACCGCTATCGGTGTGCGCGGGCGCGTCTACGATAAAGCAACCATCGACATGCAGCTGTTTATTCGCCACGAGGAAAAGAAGGTGCGCCGCGCCGGCGGACGCACTCGCGGGCCGGCGGCATTTACCAGCGAAGACCGCGCCCGCTTTAAACGCAACCTCACCGAGCTGCTGCGCTAACCAAGGTAGATTTTTGGGACATGTCCGGAAATCTACCTTTTTGTTTTGGCGATTGACGCGCATCCAGCGCCCAAGTCATGGCGGTAGATTTTACGGTATACCCCAGTTTTTACGGCCTATCCCAAACATCTACTTAGAGGCCAAAGGCGGAAAGGATGAGACCCCAGCCCGCGCCGATGACGTACATCATAATCAGGAACACGGCATTTTCGCGGGCGCTGCGGTTGGTGCGGAACAGCACCAGATAACCCACGCCGGCGGAAATGAGCGTGCCGGCGAGCATCGGGGCCAGCTGCAGCGCGCCTTCCAGGTACAGTTGCGTGATGACGACGCTGGCCGAGCAGTTGGGGATCAGGCCGATGAGTGCCGAGCCCAGGACCGCAAGCGTCTCGTTGCCGCGCAGGAACTGCTCGATTGCGGACTCGCCGAACGTCTCGAGCACGGCAACCAGAATCAGCGTCACCAGGAAAATGAATACCGATACCTGCACGGTGTGGGAGATGGCGCTGCGGATAATCGACAGGACAGGCGTCCCTTCGTGGGAATGGGAGTGACCGTGACCATCATGGTGTTCATATTCGCCCTCATGACCGTGATCGTGGCCATGTCCGTGTTCGTGCTCGTCCTCGTCTTCATCACAACCGCAATGGTCGCGCTCGCACAGCTCGTGGATGTGGTCGGCGCTCACGCCCGCCTCGGCCACCTCGTCGATGATGTCACCGCCAGTGTGGTCGTCGTGCGCGCAATTCACGTGGGCCGGGTTGGCCGCGGTTCCCAGCACGGTGCGGCGAATCGCCGCATGCGCGCGAGCGTTACGACGCAGGCCGCGAATGGCGGCGTCCACGATAAAGCCCGTGACCAGCGCGATCAGTGCCTTCGAAGCCAAAAGCATCGCCATGGTCTGCACGGGCACCTGCTCGGCGAGCAACAGCGGCAGCATCTCATCGGAGGTCGAAAGGAACACCGCCACCAACGTGCCCAAGGTCACGACACGACCGGCGTACAGTGTGGCCGCCATTGCCGAAAAGCCGCACTGCGGCACCATGCCCAGCAACGAGCCAACCACGGGGCCCGCGGCACCGGCACGCTTGATGGCGCCGTTAACGCTGTCACCCGCGACGTGCTCCAGGGTCTCGAGGGCCAGATACGTCACCAACAAAAACGGCACCAGCGACAGCGTGTCCTTGCCGGCGTCGAGCAAAATATCAATCAGTAAATCCATGAAGGATGGAACCTTTCGTGTCTTTCGGCAGCATTGTAAAAGTCCTAGCGGTCAACTAGGGTATTGTAGTTGACCTAGGCGTGGTGCCAATAGTTGCCCATGGTAAACTATCATCTCGCCATAACTCAATGCCACCGAGCCGCGCGACGCGGCCCGTCCAAGGAGCAGTCTATGAACGTTTCACAAGCACTCGAATACGAGCGTCAGCCGTTTATCCCCATGTTTATCTATGGCGATCACGGCGCCATGGAGTCCGAGCGCCAGAAGGGCGAAGAGGCCCTTAAGGTGCTCGAAACCGAGTACTTTACCGCCGAGGGCGACCCCAGCTTCGACTTTGCCACCGTGCGCGACCTGGCCGACCGCAACCGCGACCTGTGCGACCAGATCGGCGAGGCACGCCTGCGCAATGTGACGCCCGCGACGCTCTCGCGCGGCCTGTCCGATGCCGACACCTGCGCCGCCATCGGCAAGATGCAAAAGCGCACCGCCGCGTCCGTTATGCGCGAAATCCGCGGCGACCGCGACGCGCTCGGCGTGGCCTACGCCCGCAAGCCCATCCAGGGCACCGTGCTCGGTATCGACATCGAGACCACCGGCCGTGCACCCGAGCGCGGCTATATCATCAACGTGGGCTGGGAGATCATGGAGCTCACCAGCGACGCCGTCCCGCATGACGCCGAGGCACACTACTGCGGCCTGCCCGACATCTACCGCGGCGAAGATGTGCCGCTGTCGAATATCCACCACATTACCTGGGACGACATCGACGGCAAAACGCCCTTCCGCGAGAACAAGGAGCTGCAAAAGCAGCTGCTCAAGCTTATGAAGAAGTACCCGTACATGGCGCATAACGCCGCCTTTGAGGACAGCTGGTTCAAGATTCACCTGGACGGTTACGCCGAGGCACGCCGCGCGGGTAAGATCATCGTCATCGACTCGCGCCAGATCTGCCGCAGCCTGGACGCCGACGTGCGCTCGCTCCCCCGCGAGTCCGCCCCCGCCGCGCTCGAGAACTGGGCACGCCGTCGCGGCACCCTCGCGCCCGACGCCAACGAGCAGCATCTGGGTCTGGACGACACCGACCTCATGCTCCGCACGGTACAGGCCGAGTTCAACCTCAAGAACCTGTTTGCGAAATAGCAACGTCTGAGACAAACACTGCTTGCTCACGAGCGGCCTCGCAGCGGGAAACACCGCAGCGGGGCCGCCCTACGTTCCACAGATAGATCTGCCATCACAAATACTGAACCCTCATTTTGAACGATTTCGGCCAATTCCCGACACGTAATTCGTTGTCGGATGGTGATGCATCGATATCAAATGTGCAGCAATTGAGTTTTTATATGCTATAGCTAAGCTGCGAGAACATTGATTTTAGGCGTGCCAGCCCATAATCGCGTCAAGCTTTTGGACAGCATTTGGTTAGGCCCCTAAAACGGCTTTCCCACTCAGCGCCATCAACACGGCATTAGCTGACACGATATATACCATGAGTATCGTATTGTCACATACCACTGCAAAAGCGGTCTACCAGGCCGCGCATTCGGCGTCTGCGAAAGACACCGAGCCCTGTAACCCTGCCGCGATTTACGGATCATGTCCCACCGGAACGCTCCTTGACGCAGCCGCAGAATGGCTCACCAAACACGATGTTTCCCTTGACGCAAATGATTGCCTCGAAGTAATGGTGTTTGATCGCAGGAATGCGCGCTATGCAATGAACTGTCAATGCCACGTTTCGTCAAAACGATTCTCGAGCTCACGCTTTATAGAGCTCAAAGATGGCATCTTCATTGTTGGCGTTGAGCTTTGCGCACTTCAGGCCGCCACCTATCTCCCTTTTCGCGAACTGGTGGAGTACTACTTTGAATTGTGCGGCGCTTACTCCCTTGGAACCGGCTCTGCCACCTCGTATAACGAGCGTTTCGCGCTCACCTCGACCGAAAGGTTAAAACAGTTCTTTAATTCCATTACCAGATGCGACGGTCTGGCCCTTGCCCGAAAGGCGATTCAATGTGTGCGCGACGGATGCCGGTCTCCTATGGAAACGGCCTTTGTCATGATGCTAACGCTGCCTAAAAGCGAAGGAGGGCTTGGTATTAAGGGAATTGAAACCGATTACGAGGTGCAGGTCACCGCTGCCGCAAAGAATCTCACGAGACGCAAAAAGTTCTTTATGGATGCGTATCTAAAGAAATCTCGCACAGACATTGAATACAACGGGTTTTATCATGACGCGGAAGAAGACCGCGCCATCGATGAGGAGCGCAAGAATGCGCTTGCGTCCATGGGATGCGGAATCATCACCGTCAGTCGTTATTCCTTTATGCATGCCAGCGCTTTCGTTAGGGTCATGGAGGCGATCCAACGGAAAGATGGCATACGCCCCTCGCGTCTGCCAAAAGACTTTCAAATCATGCAAGAGGACCTGAGACAGTTTGTGCTCAGAAGGTTTATAGAAGAGAAAAAGCGAATTCAGAAGCAGCTTCGCCAGGATTCCGAAGATCGTCAACGAATCGACCTCGAAAAAGCAACACTCGAAGGCATCACGCTGGATGACCCGACAATAAATGAAGTTCCGGCAATCGATGACATGCAGACTGTCGAATCCGACAGCCCATCATTTGCCCAAATAAGCAGCCTCGCGCCCGAGGGCAGAATCTTCGGGGCCGGAAGCTAGACCGGCTAACAAGGTGGGTACCCTAGCGATGTGCAAAATTGCGAGTATTCAGCAGGGTCGGCCCTCCAGCACCCACAAGTTAATCCAAATGAAAAACAAAAACGCTATCGAACGGGAACGTTAGGCAACATTTGAGGAAGACCTTGTCTGTTTACCGCCCTTGGATAACTCTTGAGCGGCTTTATTTGGCCTGGAATAGATTAACGGACCCCCTATAGTTGCAGAATACTCCAATTTTTGCACGGCGCGGGGGCACCCACCCCGGCATCGGCTATCAAAACCGCTCAGTCCGGAATCTCGTCCACTATTCCCCATCATTTTATGCGACGAATTACCTGTACGTCATTGACATATGAACATGCGCTCATATAATCGGAAGTAATTTATATGAGCGCATGTTCATATGAAAGGATGTTGCAATGAGCAGCCACGCTGATGAAACAAAGACTGGCATCGAGGCCACCGAGCCGATCGTCCCCACCACCTGCTCGCCCGAGGACCTTCCCGACGAGGAGCTGTTGTACGACCTGGCCGACCTGTTCAAGGTCTTCAGCGACACCACACGCATCAAGATCCTCTATGCCCTCATGGGCCGCGAGCTCTGCGTGGCCGACATCGCCGAGGCGACCGCAACCTCGCAGTCGGCAGTATCGCACCAGCTGCGCACGCTTAAGCAGTCGCACCTGGTCAAGTTCCGCCGCGACG
>CABUOA010000019.1 GCA_902493145.1 uncultured Collinsella sp.
TTCCGCATTATCTTACAGCACCATTTAAGAAAGTTACCGAGAAAATAATGACTGAGTTTTCGGATTTGAATCTATGCCCAATTAACAATCGTCAGGGAATTGTAATTGATGGTGAAGGTTCAAAGGTTATTTGCAAAGAGTAATTTAAAATTCCAGTATGCTGCACTCGTTCCTAGCAGGGTTTGGGGCAGGCACGCCCCAACAAGAAGCCGTCCCAAAGGGGCAAGAATGGGGACTGCGGACGATTTCTTGGACCGTTACGCGGCCCTTCCCAGCGCGGAGCGGAACTCGGCCGGGGTGCGGCCACCGAGCGCATCGCTGCGCCTCTCCGTATTGTATCGGCCGATCCAGCCCCCGAGTTCCTCGATGAAGCGGGCGGGGGTCCAGTCCGACCAGTCCCTGCCGTGCCAGAACTCCTTCTTGAGCAGGCCGAAGAAGCCCTCCATCGCCGCGTTGTCCGGGCTGCAGCCCTTGGCGGACTGGATTGGCTACGCTGATGTGGACAGTTCCGGGAGAGGCACAAGAGACGGGAAGGCCGTGTGCGCGTTCCTGCGCGAGGGTCGTGGGGAGGGGCTGCATGGGTACGGCGCCTGTCAACTCGGTCTACGTCTTTGATGACCGGGTCGTACTCAATATCAACTTCACGGATGATGCCAAAACGGTCACCCGTGAGGAAGTGTTGGGTTCGAGTGCTGTGGACAATGTTCCAGTATGCTGGGATCGAACTCGCTAGCCGGAATCACACGGTACCCGTGACGCAGCAGCAGATCGACAAAAACACCATTGCCCACAGTGAGCGTGCCGCTAAAGGTGCCATCGTAGACGCGACCCGCACCGCACGAGGGGCTACGGTCCTGTAAGACGCACGCAGCGATCTCGGACGGGCCGCCCGCCTGCTCGCACATATCGAGCGCGCGCTCTGCACCCAGGCGAAACTCGCGATCGACCGAGATGCCCTCGCAGGTACAAACCTCGCCATTCACAATCTCGGACGGCTTGCGCGGTGTGGGCAAGCCGCCAAAAACCTCGGGGCACACCAACAGGACCTCGGTCCCTGTGCGTTCGCAGGCCTCGACCAACGCGCGATGGTAATTGTCGAGCCCGTTATACTTGCAGCTCTCGCCCATCAAGCAGGCACTTACCACGATCTTCATATAACAACTCTCCTCACGCAAAATCGCCCCATTTGAGATGGACACTCAAATGGGGCGATTGACACAGCGCAACTAGTGTTACTGCTGCTTTGGCATCAGCGGATTCTCGCGCGTAAGGAGATTCATAAACTCCTCGCCCGTGATCGTCTCCTTCTTGTACAGATAACGAGCCAGCTCGTGGAGCTTAAACTTGTTCTCCTTGAGGATCTGCAGGGCACGATCGTGCGCATCCTCAATCAGCTTGGCGACAATCGCGTCCACACGCTCCGCCGTACCGGGAGCGCAGGTAAGCGACGTGTCCTGGTTGAGGTACGCGTTCTGGACGGTACCGAGCGCCATCATGCCAAACTCATCGGACATACCAAAGCGCGTCACCATGTTACGGGCGAGCTTGGTGGCCTGCTCGATGTCGTTGGCCGCACCGGTCGTCATCTCACCAAAGATGAGCTCCTCGGCAGCACGTCCGCCGCAGTAGACGGCGAGCTTGTCCAGCACCTCCTGGCGCGTGGTCAGGAAGCGCTCGTCCTCCTCGACCTGCATGGTGTAGCCCAGAGCGCCGCTCGTGCGCGGCACGATGGTGATCTTGGTAACCGGCGCAGAGCCCTTCTGGCGGGCGGCAACGATGGCATGGCCGATCTCGTGGTAAGAAACAACCTGCTTCTCGTGATCGGACAGCACCGTGGACTTGCGCTGCTGACCGGCGATGACGACCTCCACCGACTCCTCAAAATCGTCCTGCGTGGCGCGCTTGCGACCCTCGCGGACGGCACGCAGGGCGCCCTCGTTGATGATATTGGCCAGGTCGGCCCCCGAGGCACCGGGCGTGGCGCGGGCAATCGCGGTCAGGTCGATCGGCGGCTGCGTCTTCACGCTCTTGGCATGCAACTCAAGAATGTTCTTACGGCCGGTCAGATCGGGCAACTCGACGGGGATGCGGCGGTCAAAACGACCGGGGCGCAGCAGGGCCGGGTCAAGGCTGTCGGGGCGGTTGGTAGCAGCGAGAACGACAATACCCTTGTGGTTATCAAAGCCGTCCATCTCGGTCAGCAGCTGGTTGAGCGTCTGCTCGCGCTCGTCGTTGCCACTAAAGCCGCCGCCATCGCGCTTCTTGCCGATGGTATCGATCTCATCGATAAAGACGATGCACGGGGCCTTTTCCTTGGCCTGCTTAAACAGATCGCGAACCTTAGCGGCGCCACGGCCGACGAACATCTCGACGAACTCAGAACCAGAAATACTAAAGAACGGAACGCCCGCCTCGCCGGCAACGGCCTTGGCAAGCAGGGTCTTACCCGTACCCGGAGGGCCGACAAGGAGGGCACCGCGCGGCAGCTTGGCGCCGATCTCCTCGTAGCGCTGCGGCTTCTCCAGAAAGTCGACGACCTCCTTGAGGGACTCCTTGGCCTCTTCCTGGCCGGCGACATCCTTAAAGGTCACGCCCACATCCTTGGAGGCGATCACGCGAGCACCGGACTTGCCCAGTCCACCGCCGCCAAAACCACCGCCGCCAAAGTTCATCGAGGGACCGTCATCACCCATGGCCTTCTTCATGCGGCGGTTGAGCCACCAGCCAATCAGGAAGAAAATCGCCATGGGAAGAATGAGGGTGAGCAGGTAGTAGGTCATCAGACCCGAGTTCTTATCGGGAACGACCGACTCAAGCGAGGCGCCAGATTCAAGCACGCGATCGGTAAAGCCCGCGTCATTCGGCACACCGGTCGTCTTGTAGGCGATGTTCTCGTCCTCGCCCTTCTTGGTGTAATAAATCGTGTAATCGTCCGTGTTGTACTCGACCTTGTCGACACTCTTCTTATCGAGCGCTTTGACAAACGTCGAATAATCGGTCTTCGTAATCTGCTGCGTGTGACCGATGTTGGGGAACAGAACGGTCGAGAGCACGAGGTAGACGACGAAGGCGATGAGCACGTAGAGGATCATATTCCGTCTACGTTTGTTGTCATCCATCTCCATCTGCTTGAACTCCATCTACTGGGGTTGATAATGCTATCTAGAATACCCAACCCGAACGGCGATAAACCGACGCCGGGCACGAAAGGACAGAGATGGCATCACTGGAAGTCGGCAAGGTTCAAATCTATACGGGCGACGGCAAGGGCAAGACGACGGCTGCGCTGGGGCTCGCGCTGCGCGCCACGGGCTATGGACTTAACGTGCTCATGCTTCAGTTTGCCAAGAAGCTGCACTGCGCCGAACATGACGCAGCACCTCGATTGGGGCTACGCATCGTACAAGCCAATCGCGATACGCCCGAAGCCTGTGCCGTACAGATCATGGAGCTGGCGCGCGAGCAGATTTGCCAGGTCGACGTGCTGATCTTGGATGAGCTGGGGGAAGCCATGCGACGGGGCTTTGTAACGCGCGAAGATGTCGAAGCATTGATCGCGATGAAACCGACCACCACGGAGCTCGTGCTCACCGGCCGCGGCTTGCTGCCCCTCGCCGACCTTGCCGACCTAGTAACCGAAATGCGCCCCGTCAAACACTACTTCGACGAAGGCCTCCTAGCCCGCCAAGGCATCGAATACTAATTGATCCGAAGGGGACGAAGGAAAACGAATCATCGACATCACGACGAAGAGCAATGAGCCGTTTTCCTCCGCCCCCCAGGGATCATTAGGCAGTGGCGCGGCCTAGCCAGTTGCCGCTGTGGTGGTAGACGGTAAACATCGTGGCGGTTATTACCCAGGTTACGGGGTAGACCAGCAGCAGATGCTCGAGCGAGGGGTCGAGCGGCATAATCGCGAACACCCACGCCACGCGGAGCACGACCGTGCCGAATATCGTGAGCATCATAGGCTGGAAGCTCACGCCAGCGCCGCGGATGGAGCCGGACGCGTTTTCGATAATCGAGAAGATCGCGTAGAACGGCGCGATGAAATGAAGAATCGTCGTGGTGTAGGTCGAAATCGCGGCATCGTCGATAAACAAACGCGAAAGCGGGCCCGAAAACACCAGCAGCACGGCAGACAGGCCACCGATAAGCACAAATGAAAGCACGAGCGAGGTGTGATATCCCTTTCGCATGCGATCGTAATTGCGCGCACCAAAGTTCTGCGCCGAGAACGTAGTGATCGACACACCAAGCGCCTCGGTCACCATCCAGATAATGCCGTCCAGGCGGCCGGAAAGGCCCCAAGCGGTCGTGACATCGGCTCCAAACGAGTTAACCGACACCTGAATCAAAACGTTGGAGATCGAATACGCCGCAGACTGAACGCCCAGCGGCAAACCGCACGAAAGCATGCTCTTGCAAATGCCGCGATCAATACCGAGCTTGGATAGCGACAACCGCCACGCCCCCGGAGCGCGCATCATGCGGATCACAATCATCGTGACATTGGTGCAGATAGTCAGCGCCACCGCGATGCCGCAGCCCAGCGCTTCCATGTGCAGCACGGCGACAAAGAGAATGTCGAGCGCCACGTTGACGAAGCAGCCGGAGGCAATAATGACCGCCGGACCGCGCGTGTCGCCCACGGCGCGCAACAACGCCGTCCCCATATTGAGCAGCAACGCCGCAAACATGGCGGCAAAGTAGCAACGGGCATACGCCACACCCTCGGCCAACAGCTCATGCGGTGTATTCATCAGCACAAGCATCGGCTCGACAAACACCATGCCCAGAATGGAAATGACAATGCCGCCCACCAGCGCGAGCGTCATGGCCGTATGGACCGATCGGCTCAGGCACTCGTCATCGTGCTGGCCAAAAAACTGGCCCGTAATGACCGCACAGCCAGCACCCACACCGACGCAAAAACCAATGCAGAGCTCCGTGAGCACCATCGTGGCCTGAATGCCGCCCAGCGCGAGCTTGCCGCCAAACTGACCGACGATATAGGTACCGATAAGCGTGTAAGCCTGCTGAAAAAACGAGCTAAAGAAGATAGGGACGCACAGCGACAGCAGCTGCTGCCAAATAACGCCCTGCGTTACATCGATAGCCGTAGATTTCTTAGCCACACGCCCTCCCCACTAGCGTACGTCAGACAACAAAACGGCAATTTAAGACCAAAGCCAATACCAGCTTAGCACCGACCGGTATCAGCCGAGACACCCCGAACCAGAGCCCAGTGCGAATTAATTGCCTAGTGATACAGCCCCGGCTGGTAGTGGTACTCGTTGCTCACATGCGGGCACAGCTGCCAAAAGGCGACAGCACTTGCCGCGGCCACGTTAAGCGAATCGACCCCGTGTGCCATTGGAATACGCACGGCGCGGTCGCAGCCTGCAATGGTCTTGGCGCCCAAGCCAGCACCCTCGGTGCCCATAAAGATTGCCAGGCGGTCAATCTCCTGCAGCACGGGATCGTCCAGCGACACCGAATCATCCGTCAACGCCATGGCGGCACACGAAAAGCCGGCATCGTGCAGCGCCGCCAGCCCATCATGCGGCCATACGCGCGCCTCGCTGCCAATGCGCGTCCAGGGCACCTGGAACACCGTGCCCATGCTCACACGGGCCGAGCGACGGTACAGCGGATCGCAGCAAGTGGGGCTCACCAAAATACCATCGACGTTCAGCGCAGCCGCCGAGCGGAAAATCGCGCCGACGTTGGTGTGGTCGACAATGCCCTCGAGCACGCACACGCGCACCGGGCGCTCCCCCGCCGCATCGACGACGCCACCCAAGAACTCGGCTACCGGAATCTGACGTGGACGACGGAATGCCGCGAGCGCACCGCGCGTCACATTGAAGCCCGTCAGCTGCTCCATGAGCTCCATGGAGGCAACGAACACAGGAACCGGACCCGCGCCCTCGCGCACAACCAGGCGCTCAAACAGCGGCACCATCTGATCGAGCCAGCGTTCGCCCAAAAGAAAGCTCACCGGCTCGTATCCGGCGCGCACCGCGCGCTCGATAACCTTGGAACTCTCGGCGATAAAGATGCCCTTTTGCGGCTCCAGCACGCAGCGCAGCTCGCGCTCGGTCAGTCGCACGTAGGCATCGAGCCGCTCGTCCTCGAGCGAATCAATTCGCAGCACCTCAACGGCATCAGTCATAGCAGCCAGCCCGCACCCTTCTTTACAGCACATCTATACCAAACGAGGCGACGCTAAGCGCCGCCCCATGCATTCAAACAACCCGATGATACCGTTCACGCCAGACGATTTACGCATCAACGCGACGATACGTCACGAACTCATAATCGACGCCCTCGTCGCCCTCGCCCGAGGCAATCGTGGCAGCACCGCCACGCCGCGCAATCTCCCACGCGGGATCGGCATCCAGATCGGGAAAGTACGTATCCACGTCATGCACGCAATGGTTATGCGTGACCTCGGCCTCGGCGCAATACGGCAAAAACTGCCGATACACCTCGCCACCACCGATCACCCACGCAACGGGCTCATCGGCCACGGCGGCCAAGGCCTCGTCAACGCTATGCACCACGTCGACACCCTCGGGCGCAAAGCCTTGGTCGCGCGTGAGCACAATGTTGCGGCGATTCTTGAGCGGACGCCCGCCGGGAAAACTTAGCAGCGTCTTGCGTCCCATAATGACCGGGCAGCCTTTGGTGCACGCCACAAAATGACGCATGTCGGCGCGATTGGACACGACCATGTCACCCTCGCACCCAATACCCCAGTCATCGCACACGGCGACAATAGCGGAAAGCATACACGTCATGCACGTCACCTACACCGCAATGGGGATGTTCTTGACCTGCGGACCGTGCTCATAGCCCTCGATGATCAGATCATCGGTCGTAAACGCATAGAAGTCATGCACATCGGGGTTGAGCGTTACCTTAGGCGCGGCAAACTGCGGACGCTCGATAAGATCGCGGACGATATCGACATGACGGTCGTAAATGTGGGCATCGGCGATCACATGCAGGAGCTCGCCAGCGATCATATCGACCGACTGCGCGACCATCATCAGCAAAATGGCGTACTGGCACACATTCCAGTTGTTCGCAGCCAAAATATCCTGGCTGCGCTGGTTGAGAATCATGTTGAGCGTCGGTTTGTCATCCTGCGGGCGCTGCGTCACGTTATACGTCACACTGTAGGCGCACGGATACAGGTGCATCTCGGACAGGTCACTAAACACATAGGTGTTCGTCATGATGCGGCGGCTGTACGGCGTGTTCTTAAGGTCGTACAGCACACGATCCATCTGATCGAAGTCACCCTCGGCATAATGGCTCTTCTGCCCAATCTGATACCCGTAGGCCTTGCCGATGGAGCCAGTCTCGTCGGCCCACTCATCCCAAATATGGCTGTTGAGGTCATGCACGTTATTGGACTTCTTTTGATAGATCCACAGGATCTCATCCATGGCAGATTTGAGGGCCGTACGACGCAGGGTAAGCGCCGGAAACTCCTCACGCAGGTCGTAGCGGGCCGTGACGCCAAAGTTTTTAATGGTATAGGCAGGGGTGCCGTCCTCCCACACCGGGCGGACCTTTTGGCCCTCGGTGGTGGTGCCATGGTCCAGAATATCGCGGCACATGGTTACAAACTGTTGATCAGCCTTGCTCATTGACCCTCCTGTCAGTCGCCTACAAGCGAGATTCATTGTAGCCCAGGCGCACGCGACCCCACAGCCCAAACATAAGCCCTCGTTTTCTGGCATATGCCAGAAATTCCTTGCGTATATCTGCGCGTTCGTTATTCTATTGTTGACATATGTCAGATAAGGAGAGCACATGGCAGGAAGACGCGAGAAACTGCGACGCGTTGGGATTATCCCCGAATATCGCGGCTTTACCCCCGACGGCCTAGCCAGTGGTGACGCCATCGACATGACGGTCGACGAACTCGAGGTGCTGCGCCTGTGCGACCTGGAAGGCCTTAACCAAGAGACAGTCGCGCAGCAGATGGGCATCGCGCGCGCCACGGTGGCGGCTATTTGCAGCCGCGCGCATCGCAAGGTGGCAAACGCGCTGGTCAATGGTCGGGCGCTCATCATCGAAGGCGGCAATATCGCGTACTCCCCCGTCACCACGACAACGGCCGCATGGCCAGCAAAGGAGGTCGGCACCATGAGGGTGGCAACCACGTACGACAACGGCAACATCTTTATGCACTTTGGCCGCAGCGAGCAGTTCAAGATCTACGACATTCAGGACGGCAAGGTACTCAACGAGCAGGTCGTGGGCACCGGCGGCACCGGCCACGGTGCCCTTGCGGGCCTGCTCGCCAACGGCGGCGTGGACACGCTCATCTGCGGCGGCATCGGCGGTGGCGCTATCAACGCGCTTGCCCAAGCCGGCATCACGGTATACGCAGGTGCCCAAGGCAGCTGCGACGCTTGCGTCGAGGCCCTTATCGCCGGCACGCTCGCACAGAACAGCGAGGCCACGTGCGGCTGCCACGGCCACGACCACGACCACGCCCACGAACATGGCGAGTCCTGCAGCTGCCACGACCATCACGAGCACGAGGGCCACGAGGGCTGCGGCTGCCACTAACGGCACGGCACCGCGAGCTCGGGGCGCGACGCTGAACGCAACCCAACAATCAAAGCCAACAACAAAGGCCACCCGGTAGCTTCCGAGTGGCCTTTGCCATATCAAGCTGGAATTACAGCTCTATTTCTTATTACGCATCTGCGCTTCCATCTGGCGCAGCAGTTCCATATCGGACTTGGGGCCGCCCGTACCCAGGCCGCCCATGCCACCCAGACCCATAGCGTCCAAGCCAGGGATATTGGGCATGCGCATCTTCTTGCCCTTCTTGCCCTTCTTGCCCTTTTTGCCGCCGGCCTGTGCCTGATTGGCCATCGTGCGCATGCGGCCCATCATCTTATTCATCTCGCCCCACTGCTTCATAAGGCTGTTGACCTCGGTGGGGGTTACGCCGGCTCCCTTGGCAATGCGGGCGCGACGCTGGCCGTTGATGATGGAGGGACGCAGGCGCTCCTCCTTGGTCATCGACATGATGATGGCCTCGTTCTTATCGAAGATGCCCTCGTCCAAGTTGCCGCCCATCTGGTTGAGCGCGCGCTGGCCGCCGGGAAGCATACCCAGAATGCCCTTCATGCCGCCCATCTTCTTGACGGCCTTCATCTGGTCGAGCATGTCGTTCATGGTGAAGCCCTCACGCAGCATACGCTCGGCAGCCTCAAGCTGCTCTGCATCGGCTGCCTCCTGGGCCTTCTCGATGATGCCGACAACGTCGCCCATGCCCAAGATTCGCTTGGCCATGCGATCGGGATAGAACGGCTCAAGCGAATCGGGTTTCTCGCCCATGCTCACAAACTTGATGGGCTTGCCGGTCACCTGACGCACCGAAAGTGCGCCACCGCCACGGGCGTCACCGTCGAGCTTGGAGATAATCACGCCGTCAAAGTCGGTGCGCTCGGCGAAGGTCGAGACGACGTTGACGATATCCTGGCCGGTCATGGCGTCGACGACCATCAGCACCTGGTCGGGCTTGACGGCCTTCTTGATGTCGACGGCCTCCTGCATCATCTGCTCGTCGATCTGCAGACGACCGGCGGTATCGACGATGACCACGTCACGCAGGTGGTCGACGGCCTCCTGGATGGCGCCCTTTGCGATGTCGATCGGGTGCGCTCCGTCACCGCGGAAGACCGGCACGCCGATCTCGCCACCGAGCGTGGCCAGCTGGTCGGCAGCGGCGGGACGGTAGACGTCGCACGCGGCGAGCAGCGGAGAGCGGCCCTGCTTCTTGAGCAGGTAGGCCAGTTTCACGGCCGCCGTGGTCTTACCGGAGCCCTGCAGGCCCACGAGCATGATGACATTGGGAATGCGGTTGCTAAAGACGAGTTTGCTCTCGGTTGAGCCGAGCATCTCGGTGAGCTCGTCGAGCACGATCTTGACGACGTTTTGCGCCGGCGACAGCGACTCCATGACCTCGACGGTCATGCAGCGCTCCTTGGTCTTGGCAACGAACTCCTTGACGACCTTAAAGTTAACGTCGGCCTCGAGCAGCGCCATGCGAATGTCGCGCATGGCCGAAGTAATATCGGCCTCGGTCAGCTTACCCTTGCCGCGCAGGCGGTCAAATGTGTCGTTGAGGCGATCGCTCAGAGAATCAAACACTAGTCACTCCTTAGTTGGACTCGCCCACCAGGGCGCGGCAGAAATCTTTGGCGTTAAACTCCTGCAGGTCATCGACCTGCTCGCCCACGCCGATGCGCAGGATCGGGAGCTTGAGCTTCTCGGCCACGGCCATGGCGATACCGCCCTTAGCCGTACCGTCGAGCTTAGTCATGATAATACCGTCCAGGCCCAGCGCCTCGTTAAACTCGAGCGCCTGGTTCAGACCGTTCTGACCAGTGGCGGCATCGATCACAAGCACGACCGAGACGGGCATGGGGCCGGCGGCCATATTGGCGGCGCGCTTACGCGTCACGTTGACCACCTTGGCAAGCTCGCGCATGAGCTCGGGGCTCGTGTGCAGACGGCCGGCGGTATCGATGAGCACGAGGTCGCTGCCGCGCTTATCGGCCTCGTCGAGCACGTCATAGCACACGCTCGCCGGATCGGAGCCGCGATCACGCTTGATAACCGGTACGCCGGCACGCTGGCCCCACACATCGAGCTGCTCGATGGCGGCGGCGCGGAAGGTGTCGGCCGAACCGATCACCACGTTCTTGCCGCGGGCGGCCATAGCGCTTGCAATCTTGCCGACCGTGGTGGTCTTGCCGGCACCGTTAATACCGACAAACAGCACACAGCTCGGCGTATCGGAAAACGGATCGCGCTCAACAGGCACAAAATGGCCCTCGAGCTGCTCGGCCAGGGCGCGGCGAAGCTGCGGGGCGGTCTTGAGGTTCTTCTTGGCCGCGGCGTCGCGCAGGTCATCGGAGACCTGAATGGCGACCTCGGCACCCATATCACCCATAACGAGGGTGTCCTCAAGATCCTCCCAAAAATCCTCGTCGACCTCGCCGCCAAAGTAAAAGACCTCGTTGAGGGCCTCGCGGCTGCGCTCAAGTCCGCGCGAGAGTGCGTCAAAGAATCCCATTATGCATTCACGACCTTTCCGGTTTCGCGATCGAGTTTTTGCGAGACGACGCGACTGACGCCATCGGCTTGCATCGAGACGCCGTAGAGAACGTCAGCATCCTCCATAGTACGGCGCTGATGCGAGATTACCAAGAGCTGCGTATCGGAACGCAGCACATCGAGGGCGCCGATGAGCTTGGACAGGTTGGCGTCGTCGAGCGCAGCCTCGACCTCGTCCAGCACATAGAACGGCACTGTGCGCGTACGGTACACGGCAAAGAGCAGGGCAAGCGCCGTCAGGCTCTTCTCGCCACCCGACATGAGCATCATCTTGGTGATGCGCTTGCCGCGCGGCTGCGCCACGACCTCAATGCCCGTCTCGGCCGGATGCTCAGGATCGGTCATTTCAAGGTGACCCTGACCGCCCGGGAAAAGCATGGCGAAGATCTCGCGGAAATTCGCATCAACCTTCTCAAACGTCACCAGGAACGCCTTGCGCATCTTGCGATCGATTGCCACGGTGATCTTGGTGAGCGCCTTGCGCGCGCTCTCAAGATCGGCCAGCTGCTCCTCGATGTAATCGGCGCGGCGCTTGAGCTGCTCGTACTCCTCCATGGCGACCTGGTTCACAGGACCCAGGTTGTTGATCTGGCGCACGAGTTGGTTAAGCTCGCGCTCGGCGGCGTCGCGATCGGTGGGTGCCGGCAGCATGAGCGCTTCCTCAAGCACCGTGGTACCGTCGGCAGTGATGGCCTTAATGGCAGCCTCGACCTGCACCTCGAGCTTGCCGCGCGCCACCTTGAACTCATTTTGCGTCGTGGCGGCAACATCGACCCTCTCTTTGGCGCGGGCGACCTCGGCCTTGGCGTCCTCGATGGTCTTCTTAAGCGAAGCCGAGTCCGCCTCCTCAAGCGATGCCTGATCGCGCAGGCGCGCAGCCCAGTCCGAGGCGCGCTCCAACAGGGCAGAATAGCGCTCATGCATGGGATCGACGCGAAGGCGCAGCAGCTCGAGCGAGCGTGAGGCCTGACGCGTCCCGCGGATACGACGGTCGATACCCTCCAGGCGATGCTCAAGATCGGGCACGCGGCCCTTCAGCGAACGCAGGCGCTCGCTCGTCTGAGCCAGGCGCACCTTAGCGTCGGCGAGCTTACCGGCGGCCTCGGAGTCATCGCGCCGAACGCGATCGAGCTCGTCGTTGGCCTCGGCAATCTGGAGACCTAAGTCACTCGCCTGCGCACGGGCCTCGTCACGTGAACGGGTAAGTTCATCCACGCGCGGACGTGCGGCACGCACGGCCTCGGCAGCCTGCTCGCGGCGCTTGGAAATCCGTACCCGCTCGACCTCGGCATTGTTGGCACTCTGCTCCAGGCGGCCGATCTCGGACAGCAGGGAGCGACGCTCGCCCTCAAGGCGGGCAATCTCGCCGGCAGCATCGCCCTCGGCAGCATGGGCCTCTTCAACGGCAGTGTTGGCCTCGACGACCTGATCCGAAACATGCTCAAACACGGCAGCGAGATCGGGCTCCAGGCCTTCCAGCTCGCGGATACGACGTTTACGCTCCAAGGCACCCGAAGCCTCGCCGGCATCAAGCCCCACGCGAACCAGGCCGCCGCAAGCAACGCGGGCACCATCGGGCGTCACGTAGGTCACACCGTCAACGACGGGCGCGGCCAGCGCGGTGGCCAAATCATCGACCACGTAATAGCCGCCGAGCAGTGCCTCGACAACCGGACCATAACCGGCGCGCACGGACAGGCGGTCAACAAGACGGGTACCGGCGGCACCCTCGGCGGCCGCAGAGCCACTCACGCCGCGCGCCACCAGCAGCGCCTCGCCCGAGGCCTTCTTCTGATCCAGGGCAGCGCGACCGGCGCGCTCAAGCGTAGCGGCGTCATCAAACAAAAGAGCATCAATATCGCCGGCAAGCAGCTGCTCGACCAAGCCCTCGAGCTCACGCGGTGCCTCGAGCACATCGCCCAGACGGCCCGAAACATCGTCGCCCAGCGCGCCCACCAGGCGGCTTACGAGCGGCGAGCTGTCGGCCATGCGAGCATCGAGCTTCTTTTGGCTCGCGAGCTCTGAGCGAACCTCGGACAGCTTGTTGCGTGCCTCGCCCTCGCGATTACGCAAGTCCTTCAACGCCGCACGGGCGACCTCGGTGGCCTCGCGCGCATCGTTCTGGGCCTGACGAGCCGCCTCAAGGGCGCTCTCAAGCTCCTCAGCACGGTCGCGGCGGCTATCAAGCGATGCTGTGACCTCCTCGAGCTGTTCATCAATCTGCTCCAGGCGCGAGGCGTACATGTTGTCCTCGACCTCGGCGTTGCTCAGCGAATCCTTCACCTTGGCGAGCTCGAGCGCGGCGTTATCGGCCACACGCTGCACATCACGCTGCTCGCGCGTGAGCTGCGAAATCTGATTGTCGAGCGCAACGCGACGCTCGTGGAGCTGGGCGGCGGCAGGGCCGGCGGCGTCGACGTCCTCCTGGGCCTGCATATGCGCGCCGGTCACTTCCTCAAGCTGGGCACGCGCATCCTCGAGCTCCTCGACTACGCGACGGCGCTGATGCTCGGAGCTCGAGATCTGGCCGCGCATGTCGGACAGGCGCGACACCATGTTGTGGCCCTTTTCCTCGAGCAGGCGCATGTCGGAATTAATGCGGCCGACCACATCTTGCATATGGCGGCGCTGCTCGCCCAAGTCGCCCACAAACAGGCCCTTTTCTTCGAGCATGACCTGGAGCTTCTCGAGCTCGCGCTCTTTCTCACCCAGACGGTACTGCGCAAGCTCCAGCTCGGCGGCGCCCTCCTTAGAGCGGCTCTCCAGGTCGTTCCACTGCGACTGCAGCGAACGAAGCTCGTCGACGGCCAGCATCTGCGTAAGCTCGTTCGCGCGCGAGGACAGCTCTTTGTACTTGCGCGCGCGATCGACCTGACGCTCCAGCGGCCGCAGCTGACGGGCGATCTCCTTATTGATGTCGCGGGCACGGGTTAGATGCTCGTCCATCGACTTGATCTTTTTGAGCGCACGCTCCTTGCGGCGCTTGTGCTTGGAGATGCCGGCAGCCTCCTCAATAAGGGCACGGCGCTCCTCGGGGCGGCTCTGCAAAATGGCATCGAGCTTGCCCTGGCTGATGATGGAATGCGTATCCTTGCCCAGTCCCGAGTCGTGAAGGATGTCCTGGATGTCCATCAGGCGGCACGGGCTCGAGTTGATGAGGTACTCACTTTCGCCCGAGCGGTACATGCGGCGGGTGATAGCCACCTCGTCAAAGTCGACAGGCAGCATATGGTCCGAGTTATCGAGCACCAGCGTGACCTCGGCGACACCCACCGGCTTACGCGCCGACGAGCCCGAGAAGATGACGTCCTCCATGGCCTGGCCGCGCAGCTGCTTGGCGCTCTGCTCGCCCAGGACCCACAGAATCGAGTCGGAGATGTTCGATTTTCCCGAGCCGTTGGGACCGACGATGACGGTTAGGCCCGGCTCAAACGTCATATGGGCGCGGTCGGCAAACGACTTGAACCCTTTGAGCGTGAGGGACTTGAGATACACGGTTCCTCGCTTAAACAGGCTTCTTGTTGAGAATCACGCCGTTAGTGGTGTAACCCATGCGGTCGAGCGCCTCGAGCGCAGCGGCTCCCTCGGCCTCCTTCTTGGAGGAACCGGTGCCGCGGCCCTGGCGAATACCGTCGATGAGCACCACGGCGGTAAAGGTCGGTGCATGCGCCGGGCCTTCAGAGCCAACGAGCTTGTATGCCGGAGGCTCGTGGCCGTCGGCTTGCACGCACTCCTGCAAAAACGACTTGGGGTTCGCGGGGTGCTCGGCACGCTCGGAGGCCAGGTGCGGCTTAAGCGTACGGTGGATGAACTCCGCCGCAACGTCCCAGCCAGCATCCAGGTACAGGGCGCCCACGAGCGATTCGTAGACGTTCTCGAGCGCCGAATGCAGGCCGCGCGCGCCCGTGCCGGTCTCGGAGGCACCAAAGATGATGATGTCGTCGATGCCCAGCTCGTGAGACACCTCGGACAGCGTGGCGCCCGAGACAAGGGACACCTTCAGGCGCGTAAGCTTGCCCTCGTCAAACTCCGGATAGGACTCAAAGAGCGAGCGGGCAACCACGGCGCCCAAAATGGAATCGCCCAAAAACTCAAGGCGCTCATAGCTCGCCGAGACGGGCTGACCTTCCACGGCAGAAGGGTGCGTGAGCGCCGCGCGCAGCAGCACCTTGTTATTGAACTCGTGGCCCAGGATTTCCTGGGCGCGCGCGAGTCGTTCAGATAAAGCCAAGACTTAGGCCTCCTTGGCGTTTTCAATAGCGTCGACAGCGTCGGCGACAGAGTTGAGCGACAGCAGGGTCTCATCATCGATCTCGAGGTCGAACTCGTCCTCGATGGCCGTCACCAACTGCAGACGCTCGAGCGAATCGGCATCAAGATCGTCGAACGTGGTCTCGTCGCTAATGTCGGCGACATCGACGCCCAGAACGTCAGCGGCGACTTCGGCGATCTTATCGAAGATTTCGGAGCGGTCCATAGCGCTTCCTCTCGTATTGCATGAACATCAACGCGCTGGCGCCGCAAGCGCAACGCCAAGACACGGTTTTGATTCTACCCCACGACGCAGGCCGCGGGGCACATAACAGCGCCCTAACTCGCTCCTACAAAACGATGCCGTCCATAGAGTTGGCGACGTTCTCGACAAGCCCGGCGCGCACGGCCTCCGCCGCGGCGAGCGTGCCGTTTTTGACGGCCTCGACCGAGGTGGCACCATGGCCGATCAGAACCACGCCACGCAGGCCCAGCAGAATGGCGCCACCCTTAGCATCACCCGAGAGCTTTGCCTTGATCTCGCGCATCTGCTTTTTTATGAGCAGCGCGGCAATCTTGGTGCCGAGCGAAGACATAAAGACACCCTTGAGCTCCTGCAGCAAAAATTTGGCAGCGCCCTCGGTGGCCTTGAGTGCGATGTTGCCCGACATGCCGTCGGCAACCACGACGTCAAAATTGCCCGACGTAAGATCGGTGCCCTCGCAGTTGCCCACAAAACCGGGAACAGCGGCCTTCATGGCCGGGAAGCACGACTTGGTGAAGTTGGAGCCCTTCTCGTCCTCGGTGCCGTTGGCAAGCAAGCCCACGCGGGGATGCTCAATGCCCAAAACCACACGGGCATAGGCGCTACCCATCTGGGCAAAACGCACCATGTCGTCGACCTCGACATCGGGGTTAGCGCCCATGTCGCAGAGGACCGTCAGGCCGCCGGCGCGGTTGGGCAGTGCATTGGTGAGGCACGGACGCACCGGCTGCTTCTTACCCTCGGCCTGATAGCGAAACGGCGTCACGTAGGCGGTAGCGGCAGCGGTCATGGCGCCGGTGGAGCCGGCAGAGAAGAACGCGTCCGCGTTACCCTTCTTGATAGCGCGGCAGGCAAGCACGATCGAGGACTTGCGCTTGGTCATCACGGCTCGAATGGGATCGTCATCCATGGCGATGACATCGGGCGCCTCCAAGGCCTCAACGCGAGCGTGAGCCGCGGCAAAGGGGTTCACGATCTCTGCGGGACCGACGGCCAAGACCTCGATATCGGGATCCGCCGCAAGCGCCGCCTCGATACCGTCGAGGACAACCTGTGGCTTCTCGTCTCCACCCACAACGTCTACACAAACGCGAACGTTACTCATATACATACTCCTTATACAAAAATGGCCGACTCATTGAGCCGGCCATTGTGGTTCCAGTTGGAACGGCATCGCATCCAGAGTATACAGTTACTCGGTAACGATAACCTCGCGGTCCTTGTAGAAACCGCAGCTGGGGCACACGTGGTGCGGGAGCTTAACAGCACCGCAACGGGGGCACGTGGACTGAGCCGCAGCCGAGATCTTCATGTTGGCGGAACGGCGGGTGTGAGTGCGGATACGACCCTGCTTTTGTTTAGGTACGGGCATAGTGACCTTCCTTATGAACTATCCAGTGTGGCGATTACGCGCAAGTAGCGATACTACCACAGTTTTACTCGTCAAGCTTGAGATTCTTTAATGCTGCAAATGGATTTTCCGTGGCAGCGGCCCATTCGGCCTCTGCTTGAGCGGCGCAATCGCATTGCTCGACGTTGAGATTGATGCCACAAGTGGGGCATAGGCCGCGACAATCAGGCTTGCACAGGACAACGAACGGCGTGTCCATGACGACCGCGTCGTTGATGGGCTCACCCAGATCGACGATGCGATCCTCGCCCAGCAGCTCGTAGCCATCTTCGTAGGCCTCGGGGTCCTCGGGCTCATTAAAGAGATAGAATTCCTCGATCTCACCGGCAATATCAAACGAAGCGGGCTCCAGGCAACGGTCGCACTCACCGGTAGCGTGCGCGCGGACCATGCCCGTAAGCAGAACACCGGTGCCGGCATTGGTAAAGACCACATCATAATCAATGCCGTCCTGCAGCTGGTACTCCTTCTCGCCCACCGTATAGGTGGCGACATCGACCTTGCCGGTCAGCGGATACGAGTCTCCGGGAAACTCGAGCTGCTCGGAAAGATCGACGGTAACGCTCGGGAACTCAGCCATTACCACTGACCATTCTGCTGGGCGGCACCCTCGTTGAGCTGCTGACGGCAACGGGTGACGGTGCCGGTCAGGCTCTTGAGGTTCTCCTCGAGGTGCGTAAAGACCTGCTCGGCGTAGTCCTCGGCGGCATAGCGCGTCTCGCGCTCATACTGCTGGGCACGGTCGCGAATATCGTCGGCCTGCTGCTGCGCTAAGCGAACGATCTCCTGCTCACCGGCAATGGTGAGGGCCTGCTGCTGAGCATCGGCGATGATGGAATCGGCCTGAGCGGCGGCGGAAGCCATAAGCTCCTCGCGCTCCTTGAGGATACGGCGGGACTTCTGCCATTCCTCGGGATAGCTCATGCGGATCTCGTCGAGGATGTTAAAGAAGACGTCGGCGTCGATAACCTTCATCTGGGCGTTCTTGCCGAACGGCGTCTTAGCCTCTTCGATGAGCCCCTCGAGCTCGTCGACAAGACTCACGATCCTGTCGCCAGGAAAATTCTCGCCCGGCATCCGGTCTCCTTTCATAGGTAACATATCATCGTGTTAGTTTACCACATGCCACCAGGCATTAAAAAACGTCACGAAAAGCGATGTTTGAGCGCCTTGACCACATTGGGCGGAACAAAATTAGAGACGTCACTACCGAGCGAGGCAATCTGGCGAACCACCGAGCTCGAGATATAGCCGTACTGCGGCGCACTCATGACGAAGATGGACTCCAGCTCGTTATCCAGGCGGTAGTTAAGGTCGGCCTGCTGTAACTCGTACTCAAAGTCGGTCATGGCACGCAGGCCCTTGACCACGGCTCCTGCTCCCTGTTCGCGGGCAAAATCGACCAAGAGGCCGGTGAAGGGTAGCACCTCGACGCCGTCAATATCACCGAGCGCCTCACGGGCCAGCGCCACGCGCTCATCGAGCATAAAGGTGGTGCCGACGCCGTTTTTTCCCTGCGACTCGGCAACGGCCACGATCACGCTGGGAAAGATGCGGCGGGCACGGCGAATCACGTCGATGTGGCCAAACGTGATGGGATCGAAGGTGCCCGGGACGATTACGCGGTTGATGGTGTCATTCATGTGCATCCTCCGTGGGTGCGTCGCTATCGTTGTCATCATCCTCGCCGTTGCCAACCCAACGAAGCAGGTCGACCGAGGTAATGCCGTAGCGCTTCTCACGCACGGTCTCAAAGCCTGCCGGATGCGCACCCGCATCGGCGGCAGCGTGCTCGAACAGCGCATAGGCACCCGGTACCAGCAAGCCTTGCTGAGCTAGGTTTTGCAGCAGCTCCTCGACCGGCTCGGCGCCAAAAGCATAGGGCGGGTCGAGCAGGACCAGGTCAAAGGGACCGCCCGGCACGCGGCCGCGCGAAGCGCTTGCCAGCACGTCGCCGCCCACCACGCGCCAGCGCGCACGGTCACGGCAGAGCGACTCGATATTCTTGGTAATCAGACGAGCAGCGTTGCGATCGATCTCGAACGTGGTGAGCGAGCGGGCACCACGCGAGAGCATCTCAATGCCCAAGGCACCGGAGCCGCCAAAGGCATCCAGCACGCGGACCTCGTCCAGATCGAAGTCGAATGCCGACATGACCATAGATGCGCACGCCTCGCGCACGCGATCGGTCGTGGGGCGGGTGACATCGCGACCACGGGGCTCCTCGATCTTACGACCGCGCCATTCGCCGCCGATGATTCTCATCCTCCGCTGACCTCCTTAAAGATGTGTCGATACCGCGTGGCGACCGCATCGCGCAAGGGACGCGTCGCCACGGAGTCAAGGTTGCAAGCATACCGCAAGAGCTCGACCGCGTCCAAATGGGCCCATTCGATCAATTCCTCGTCGGCATCGAGGTCAACAAAGCGCAAGGTCACGCCGCCATGCTGGCGGTAACCCAGGATTTCACCCTCGTGGCGCAGACGCAAGTCCATCTGGGCGAGCGTAAAGCCGTCCGAAGTCTTCTCGAGCGACTGGAGGCGTTCTTGTGCCGCCGACGCGCCGCCGTTGCCCTTGGAGTGCGTCATGACCAGGCACGTACCCGACACGCTGCCGCGGCCCACGCGCCCGCGCAGCTGGTGCAAGGCCGCCAACCCAAAGCGCTCGCCATTCTCGATGACCATGACGGTAGCGTTGGGCACGTCGACGCCCACCTCGACCACCGTGGTCGAGACGAGCACATCGATCTCGCCGCGCTTAAAGGCATCGATGACCCGGTCCTTCTCCCCCGCCGGCATGCGACCATGAAGACGCTCGATGGTAAGCCCCGGTAATGCCAGACGGAGGCGATCGAGCTCGGTCGCCGTGTCATGCAACGGCACGGGCACGGTCACGCGGCCTTCGTCGTCGCGAGCGATGCCGGGTACGTCTTCGAGCTCATCGGCCGAATCGCTCGGCTCCACGAGCGGACAGATCACGTAGGCTTGCTGCCCCTTTTCGTGCGCCTCGCGAATGGCGCCATAGGCCAGGTCATGACTCGACTCGGTGAGGACGCGCGTCGTCACGCCGGCACCCGGAACGGGACGATGGCGGATGATGCTCGTATCTAGGTCGCCGTACACCGAAAGCGCCAGCGTACGCGGGATCGGCGTGGCAGTCATGACCAGCAAGTCGGCACCCGGGCCTTTTGCGCGTAGGGCGTTACGCTGGCCCACGCCAAAGCGGTGCTGCTCGTCAATCACCACAAGCGACAAATGCTTGAACGTAACGTTCTCCGAAAGTACCGCATGCGTACCAAAGAGCACGTCGAGCTCACCAGACTGGAGCCGGGCATGAATCTGTTCACGCTCGGCCGCCGGCGTGGCGCCTGTCAGGAGAGCCCAGGTCATGCCGGCCTGTGAGAGCAAGGGGCCGGTCTTATCGGCATATTGACGCGCCAGCACGCCCGTGGGCGCCATGACGCACGCCTGGGTGCCGCTATCGGCCGTAACCGCCAGCGCGCAGGCGGCAACAGCGGTCTTACCGGTACCGACATCGCCCAGCAGCAGGCGGTTCATCACGCGACCGCCATCGCACATGTCATGCAGGATGTCTTGAAATGCAGCCTCCTGCTCATCGCTCAGCGAAAACGGCAGGGCCTGTTTAAGCGCAGTCAAATGCTCTCCCGCGGCATGCGCATAAGGCACCACGTCGACCATACCGCCATCGTTGCGCAGACGCAGTGCGAGCTGCAAGCAGAGACACTCCTCGTAGGCAAGACGCCGGCGTGCGATGTCACGCTCGGCCATGCTCGAGGGAAAGTGGATCGAGCGCAGCGCACGGGCATTGCTCATGAGCTTCCGCTTTGCGCGCAGCGGCGCGGGAATGGGATCGAACGGATTGGCAGCCACTTCGAGCGCACCGCTCACGATACGGCGCATCCATGCCTGACTCACGCCATCACTCACGTAGTGGACCGGCAAAATGGTACCCGCGGCACGCCCGTCCTCGAACTTTTCAAAGTGGGGCGAGGCCATCTGCTTAAAACCGTAGGCAAACTCGACCTTGCCCATCACGGCCAGGCGATCGCCCCGCTTAAGCTGCTGGGCAATCCAGGGTTGGCGGAAAAAGGCGACCTGCAGCACGCCCGTCTCGTCAACGAGCGAGACCTCAGTCACCTGCATACGCGGACGGGGCTGCTTTTGAACGATGCGATCGACCGTGGCGATGATGGTGCACACGGTACCGATGGGTGCCATCTCGATGGACCACGAGCGAGTGAAGTCCAGGTAGCGATGAGGAATATGGAGAAGGAGGTCCCCCACCGTCCGAATACCCAGACGGCGAAGGGCCTCCTCACGTTTACCCGAAACATATTTGAGTCGCGCGATATCCTCATCGAGCGCATTGCTCTGGGCAAAACGCTCCGAGACGCGCGGCACGGAGCACAGCTCGGACATAGGCAGAGCCTACTCGATCGAGAAGATCACGGGATAGAGCGGCTGCTCGCCACGATGGGCGTCGATCTCCAGATCGGGCTGAGCCTCCTCGATGGCGTCGACGATCTCCTGGAAGGCCTCATCGGACAGGTCCTCACCGGCCAAAATCGTCAGCGCGTCGCCCTCCTCTTCCTCCTGCATGCGGTTGATGCAGTCGAGCGTGACCTGCTTCACGTCGGAGCCGACCACGTCGATGGAGCCGGCAATGATACCCATGACGTCACCGGAGTGAATCGGAGAGCCATCGGAGGCGCTGGAATCGCGCACGGCACGGGTGACCTCGCCATCGCGAACCTCGCTGATGGCGTCGACCATGGCGGCAACGGCGTCCTCGAGCTCGGAATCGGGCAGGACCGCGAACAGCGCGGAGAAGGCCTGCGGGACGGTCTTGGTGGGAACGACGGCGACCTTCTTGTCGGTGCAGGCGGAGGCAGCGGCCTCGGCGGCCATGCGGATGTTGCCGTTGTTGGGCAGGATGATGACCGAGGTCGCGTTGACCTGGTCGACGGCGCCCAGCAGGTCGGCGGTCGAGGGATTCATGGTCTGGCCACCCGACACGATCACATCGACACCGAGGGACTTGAGGATGTCGGCCTCGCCGGAACCGGCGGCAACAGCGACAAAGCCCAGGGCCTTCGCGGGCTCGGCGGCCTTCTCCTGGTCCTCGTGGATCTTAGCGGTACGGTCGTGGGCCTCCATCTCCATATTGTGGATAAAGACCTCGTAGATCTGACCGAGCTGAAGCATGTGCTCGAGCACCAGGTTGGGGGTGTTGGAGTGCACATGGATCTTGTAGTCGGGATAGGCGCCCACGAGAAGCTCGCAGTCGCCCATGGAGCCCAGGAACTTCAGGCACTCGTCCTCGTCAAAGGGAGCGTCGGCCTTAAAGAGGAACTCGTTGCAGTAGCGGAACTCCGAGCCCTCCCAGTCGTCGTTGGCCTCGATTTCGACGCGATCGAGAGCCACGTCGCGTGCAGAACCAGCGGAATCAAACGTGGCGGAGAAATCCTCGACAACGGTGCTGCGGCCAAGAGCGGCGGCAACAAAGTTCTCCAAGAAGATGGCAAAGCCAAAGGCACCGGAGTCGACCACGCCGTTCTCCTTGAGGACGGGCAGCAGGTCGGGCGTACGGGCGACGGACTGGTAGGCCTCGACGACGATGGCGTCGAGCGCATCCTCGGCAGAGAACTTCTTCTTCTCGCACTCGTCTGCCTTGTTCGAAACATCACGCAGGACCGTGAGGATCGTGCCCTCGATGGGCTTACGGACAGCCTGGAAGGCAACCTTGACGGCACGACGGAAGGCGAAGGCGATATTGGCGGACGTAATGGGCTCATCGGCAGAGACAAGGCCCTCGGCCACACCACGCAGAATCTGCGAGGTGATGACACCGGAGTTGCCGCGGGCGCCCATCAAGGAGCCGTGGGTGATGGCGCCGGCAATGGCCTCCATGTCGGCGTCGGCGGGAAGGGCGGAAAGCTCCTTAGTCACCGAAGCGAGCGTGAGCGACATGTTGGTGCCGGTGTCGCCGTCAGGTACGGGGAAGACGTTGAGCTTGTTGATCTCCTCGGCCTTTTCGGAAACGGCAGCCGCAGCGATCGGAAAACAGGTGCGAATGGTCTTTGCAATCATGAGTGGTGAAATCTCCGTATTCGGATGCTAGTTCAGACGGCTCTTGAGCGCGTCGATGTGAATGCCGATCTTAAGGCTAGCGGGATCGATCTGGGCGATCTCCTGCAGGGTGAAGGCGACGGAGCTCGAAAGATTGTGGCAGACGGACTTCATGTTGACGCCGTTCTCGAGCACGACGTGAAGGTCAACCGTAAGGCCGTTCTCGTCGGCGGAAACAAGCACGCCCTTGCGGAGGCGCTGGCCGGCAAGCAGGCGCACGCTCTCGGCGCCCTGGAGCTGTTCGGCCATACCGACGACGCCGTAGCACGTCATCGCGGCATAACCGGCAATATCGGCAATAACGTCGTTCGAGACGCTCAGGCTGCCGTTAATGGTCTCAGACACAAGAATCTCCTTTTCTGGTGCTCGCGGCACCATGTCGTGGGAGCAATCATTCCGGTATTTTACAACGACCGCGCCGTGTTAAGGCGGCGGGGTTCGCGATTACATCCTCGACACGAAATGTTGATACGGTAACGTTCGCCACAGGCGATCAAGACATGAAAAAACCCGCCGCATAAGCGACGGGTTTCACAACCTGGCTCCCCGGGTAGGACTCGAACCTACAACAGCGCGGTTAACAGCCGCGTGCTCTACCATTGAGCTACCGAGGAATTTAAAAGCCCAACGGAAAGGGCTGAGAAATTCTGGCTCCCCGGGTAGGACTCGAACCTACAACAGCGCGGTTAACAGCCGCGTGCTCTACCATTGAGCTACCGAGGAATAGGTGCGTGCTCTCAAGCAACGAAGTTTATTATACGGACGATTGGGCGAAGGGCAAGAACTTTTTTAAGAAATTTTCCGACCTGGCCGTTTAAGAACGTACCCAACGACTACATGAAAGCGCCCTCAAGCGGATGTACTTGAGGGCGCTTCTTGCTTGACTAGCTTTCAATATAGTCTTTAAGCTTGCTGCTGCGGCTGGGGTGACGGAGCTTAGCCAGGGTCTTGGACTCGATCTGGCGGATACGCTCGCGCGTGACGCCAAACTCGCGGCCGACCTCCTCGAGTGTGCGGGGATGACCGTCGACAAGGCCAAAGCGAAGCTCGATAACCTTGCGCTCACGATCGGCAAGCGAGTCGAGCACCTGAGTGAGCTGCTCCTGCAGCATGGAGAAGCTGGCGGCATCGGGCGGAACGATTGCCTGGGAGTCCTCGATGAAGTCGCCCAGCTGGGAATCCTCTTCCTCGCCGATGGGCGTCTCGAGCGACACGGGCTCCTGCGAGATCTTCTGGATCTCGCGGACGCGGTCGGCGCTCATGTCCATCTCGGCACCGATCTCCTCGGGGGTCGGGTCGCGACCCAAGTCCTGGAGAAGCTGGCGCTGCACGCGGACGAGCTTGTTGATAGTCTCGACCATATGCACGGGAATACGGATGGTACGGGCCTGGTCGGCGATAGCGCGCGTAATGGCCTGACGGATCCACCACGTGGCGTACGTGGAGAACTTGAAGCCCTTCTGGTAGTCGAACTTCTCGACGGCGCGAATCAGACCGAGGTTGCCCTCCTGGATCAGATCCAGGAACAGCATGCCGCGGCCGACATAGCGCTTGGCGATGGAGACAACCAGACGCAAGTTTGCGCTGATGAGTGCCTGCTTAGCTTCGAGGCCAACGTTCTCAATGCGCGTAAGACGACGCATCTCGGCACGCGTGAGCTCGAGCTCACCGGCATCGGCAGCCTCGAGCTTCTCGGTGGCCTCGAGACCGGCCTCGATCTTCATAGCCAGATCGACCTCTTCGGAAGCGGTCAGCAGGTCGACCTTGCCGATCTCCTTGAGGTACATACGAACCGGATCGCCGGTCAGCATCACCGTGGAGGCATCGATGCCACGCACGCGCGAGCGCGAACGGGACGTGCGCACGGTGCGCTTCTTCTTGCTCTTGGAAGAACCCATCTCGGCATCGGCCTGACGGGCCATCTTGAGCTCGTGATCGTCGAGCGAGCCGGAATCGTGCTCGTCGTCATCGAAATCGTCGGTATCGCTATCGTTATCGTCATCGTCGACGTCCATGGGGGCGTCGTCGTTGCCGCTCGCGGAGATAATCTGGATGCCGCTGTTGCGCAGCGCGGAATACACCGCGTTGAGCTGCTCATCAGATACATCGATATCCTTCAGGGCGACCTGAATCTCGTCCTCGGTTACCGAAGTCCTGTTTGAGCCGTTGCCCATGAGCTTTGCAACGTAGGATTCCAGCCCAGTACCCGTGCTCTCAGTCTTTTTTGGCACAGATTCTCCCTTCATAGTCCACAGGACTCAATACTTTAGCACACACATTGACGTCTATACCCAAAAAGAGAACTGGATATAGGCGAGAATACGCTGGTTGACCACAACATCTAGGCCTGTTCGGTGCCTGCGGCCTCCAGACCGATCAAACGGAACGGGTCCGCCACACCGCCGATAGACTTTTGCAGTTCGCGTTGACGCTGCGAATCCTGCGCGGCCTGCACGGTCAGCGCGCGGCGGGCCTCATCATCGAGCGAACGGTCCTGGCGCAGCTTGGCCTGTGCGGAACGCATGCGGCGCTTGATGGTGTAGAGCTCGAGCGTATCAAGCATAAACACGATGTTCGTCTCGGTGGGGTGCTTGCTCGTCGCCGAGATGCGCCCGGCACTCACAAGCGTTGCCGCCTCGGGACACACCGAGCGCGCCGCATCCATGCAGGCTGCAGGATCGGTTCCCGGCGGCGTTGCCAGAACGGCCCACGCGATGGATTCGTGACGTGGGTCGACCCACTCGATGGAGCAGATGCGATCGGCATACGTGCGGAACAGGTCGGGGTAGCTCGTGAGCATGGTCAGCAGCTCACGCTCCCCCGCCAAGGACTTGCGTTCCAAATCGGTCAGCACCATAGGGGCCGAGGCGTCTGCCGGGGCACCGGCGGGCGCAGAGCCCATACCATCAGGCACATCGATCGGCGGCAGGTCGTCGACGGCCTCCACGGGCGCGGCACCGTAGGCATCGAGCGGGACATAGTCGTACGGCTCTTCCTCGACCGGCGCGGACACCGGCGGCGTCGCGCCCGATGCCCAAGCACCGCGACCGGTATCGCGAGAACTCGACGCCCGACTGCCCGTCCCGCCGGACCGCTCAGCCTGCGCCCGCTGGCGCTCATAGTTCTGTTCGCGGCGGCGCTCGGCATCCTCGCGCTTGGCGACATCGCGAAACACACGGCCCGAGCTCGCACGCACTGTCTCCAGATCCAAGCCAAGCAGGTCGGCAATCTGGATAAAGTACGTATCGATCATGTAGCTATCGCGCAGCGGATAGATGAGCGTCAGCGCATCCTCGAGCGCCTTAGCACGACCGCCCGGCGTGGTAATGTCGCTCGACTCCTGCAGCGAACGGTACACGAAGTCCATGAGCGGCTCGGCAGCGTCGATGCGTTTCTGCAGCTCCTCTCCGCCGTGCGCCGTGATGAACTCCATGGGATCGTTGCCGTCGGGCAGCACCACGCAGCGCAGGTCCATCGAATCCTGCTCGATAAACTGAATCGCACGGCGAGCGGCCTTCTGGCCCGCGGCATCACCGTCAAACATATACACAATGCGCTTGGCAAAGCGGGTGAGCGTCTTGACGTGATGCTCCGTCAACGCCGTGCCCAGCGTAGCGACGACGTTTTTAATCCCCGCCTCCCAGCAGGCGATGCAGTCGGTATAGCCCTCAACCACGATGGCGGTATCTTGCGCGACGATAAACTCCTTGGCCCAATTAAAGCCATAGAGGTTTCGCTTTTTATGAAATACACTCGTCTCGGCGGTATTGAGGTACTTAGGTTGGCCGTCACCCATGATGCGACCACCAAAGGCAATGTTGTGACCCTGCTCGTCAAAGATGGGGAACATCACGCGGTCGTAGAAGCGGTCGGCTAGTTGCCCGCGCCCGCGGCTCACGGCGACGTTGGCGTCGATCATCTCCTGCGGGGTAAAACCCGCCTGGGACAGGTGCGACACCAGCGCGTTGCGGCCCGGTGCAAAGCCCAGGCAGTAGCGGCGGCAGACGTCGCCACCCATGCCGCGGCTGGCAAAGTACTCGCGCGGACGGCCGTCCTTACCGCGCATAAGCATGGTGTGGTAGAACTGGGCGGTCTCGGCGCACAGATCGTAGATGCGGGCGCGCTTGGTACCGCGCTCGCGGCGATCTCCGGCGTCATGCAGCTCAATACCCGCGCGATCGGCCAAATATCGGATTGACTCGGGAAAGCTCAAGTTCTCGCGCTTCATGATATAAGTGAAGACGTCGCCACCCTCGCCGCAGCCAAAGCAATGCCACACCTGTGTGGCGGGGATAATATGGAAGGACGGCGTCTTTTCGCCATGAAAGGGGCAGCAGCCCCAAAACTCATGGCCGCGGGGCTTGAGCTCAACCGTTTCCTGCACGATGGCAACTAGGTCGGACGCAGCGCGTACCTGGTCTTTTTCCTCATCGCTAATCACGGATGCTCACCCCCTGCTCGCCCAAGTTGTGACGAATGTCCTCGATATTACCCTCGACGGTCGAGATCAACTCATCCAGCGATTCGAAAACACGCGAGGGACGCAGCCAGCGCGTAAACGCCAGCGAAACGGAAGCGCCGTACAGGTCGCCCGTATAACCAATTAAATTAGCCTCGAGATGCGCAGATGCCGCATCGTCGGCATACGTCGGCGGCAGGCCGACGTTAACGGCAGCAGGCCATACGGTGTCATCGACGAGCACCAGGCCCTCATACACGCCATCGGCAGGCACCTGAATGCCGTCGGGAACCTGTAGGTTTGCCGTGGGAAAGCCCATGCCAGAGCCCTCGTGACGGCCGCGAATAACACCGCCGCGCACCATATACGGGCGTCCGAGTAACCAAGCAGCAAGCCCCACATGGCCCTGTCCCAGCTCGTGACGAATGCGGGTGGCGCAAATGGCCTCACCGCCCTCGCAAAGCAAGTCGTGCCCGTATACGTCAACGCCGCGCTCGGCACCCCAGGCGCGCATCTCGGCAACACCAGAAGCACCGCCGCGACCCAGCCTAAAGTCGCTGCCAACGCGAATCGAGCGAATGTCGACCACGCGTGACAACAGTGCGAGAAAACCGACATGGTCGAGCGCCGCGACCTCAGGCGTAAAGGGAACGGCCACCACTGCATCGACCCCGGTTTGAGCCAGGGCATGCAGACGGTCGGCCGTCGTCATCAATTTTTGAGCGGGCGAAGGGCTCACCACGACGTCCGGGTCGGGATCGAAAGTGACCACGACCGCCTTGCAGCCATGGGCACGGGCATCACGGACAAGCGCTTCGATGAGTTCCTGGTGTCCACGGTGCACACCATCGAACACGCCGATGGCAATCGATGCGGCACCCAAGTGCTCGCACTCATCAAACGCATCGGCAGTAACGATGCGAGCCTCGTCCGACTCGCCCTCGAAAAAGATACGCGCGAGCTCGCGAGCGGACAACATCATCGAACACCGCCGATTGCCTGCGGAAACACGTGCTCCATGACAAAGCGACCACTCTCAATGCGGGCGAGCGCCTTGAGTCCCCCATCGAGCACCAACGCAAACGGCGCCTTCGAGACATCGAAGCGCGCAAGCGCACGCTCAACGGGAATGCGACGGCCGCAGAGCAGGTCATCGGCAAGATTGCCCGGCAAGTCAACACGCGTGGCGCCCAGGGCCGCAATGGGATCCAGGGCAAGGCCAGCCGCGGACTCGGGGGAAAGTTCCTCGACCGCATGACAAGCGCCAATGGAAACAAAACCGGAGGCCGTGCGGCGCAACGCGGAAATGTGCGCGGCGCTCTCACAGGCGCGGCCCAAGTCGCGAGCGAGCGCACGGATATAGGTGCCCTTGCTCACCGAGAACGCCACGGTCCACACACACGTATCACCTTCACCGCCCACGGCGATCAGGTCGGCGGCATAGACCTCGACAGGGCGCGGAGGTAGGTCCACCGCATTGCCCTCGCGAGCAGACTTGTAGGCGCGAACGCCATTGACCGAGATAGCCGAAAACGCCGGCGGCACCTGCATCTGCGGAACCAGCATGGCCGCCAAGCGCTCACGGGCATAGGCAGGATCGCGCAGCTCGTTGGCAATAGCCACCGTGCGGACCGCCTCGCCCTCCGCATCATCGGTATTGGTCTCGGCGCCAAACGAGATGTCGGCGACATAGCTTTTGGTATCGAGGGTTAGCATGCCCAGCAAACGAGTAGCCTGGCCAACACCCACCACCATGACACCCGATGCCATGGGGTCGAGCGTGCCGGCATGGCCGACGCGACGCTCATGGAGGGCGCGCCGACATTGCGAGACCACATCGTGGGACGTGCAGCCCACCGGCTTATCGACGGCGAGCAGCATATTCAGTTGAGAAGGCGTACGACGAGCCATGTACCATCCAAAAAGTTAAAGCTCGACGGTCACCGAAGCGGGATCCTCCCCTACCAGTTCGGCCAGCATGGGAAGTGCCACAGTGAGCGTCTCGAGAATCGTTCCGTTGTTGAAGAAACCGGCGGCAGCGGGATGTCCGCCTCCGCCAAAGGCAGCAGCGATCTCGGACACGTTGAGGTCGCCCTTGGAGCGCAGGTTGCCGCGCACCTTGGTATCGCCCTCAATGCCCTTCAGGAACAGGCAGACTTCGACGCCCATCACCGAGCGAACCACATCGACCAGGCCGTCGCACTCATCCGAGGTGACACCGCAAGCCTCAAGGTCACTCTGGTACGCGTAACTATACGCGACGCGCCCGTGGGCCACCGTCTTGATGCGGCCCATAACGATGGACTTGAGGTGCAAAAACTCAACGCGCATGCTCTGGTAGACCTCGAGTGCCACACGCGCCGGATCGGCACCGTGGGCAACCAGACGCGAGGCTGCATGGAACGCGGCGGCATTGGCGTTTTGGTACTGAAAACGGCCGGTATCGGTAACCAAGCCACACAGCAGGCAGGTCGCAACGCCATCACGTGCGACAATGCCGCAATTGTCCAAGAAGCGGTCGATGATCATGGCGCAGGCTGCAGCTTCGACGCGCCTCAGGCTGAGCTCGGCAAACTCCTCGCGCGCCGGATGGTGATCGAAGCACACCACATGCTTGGAGCGACGAAGCACCTCGGCGGAATTATTGAGACGCTCGACGACCGGCACGTCCACCGAGATGAACAGGTCCGGATTGCCGGTATACGCAGATGCCGGTACCAGGCGATCGGAGCCTTCCATAAAGCGGTAGATACGCGGAACCGGATCATCGTCTGCCAGCAGCAGGGCAATGTCCTTGTTGGGGAAAAACTTCATGAGTGAAAGGCCCAGACCCAAAACGGAGCCCAAGGCATCGCCATCGGGAGAAGTATGTCCCGAAATCGCAATGGAGGACGCACCCTCGATGAGCTCGAGGATGCGTCGCTGAATATCTGCAGACTCGCACGAGGCGAGGTCGGCGGAATTAGTCATCTAAAGCTGCCTCCTGGGCGGCATCCGCTATCGGATAGCCGTCCTCGTCCTTTTCGATCGCAAGCGTGGCGGGAACGTTTTCCAGCGCACGCGTGATACGCTCGGCCTCATCGGTCGAGCGATCGATGCGAAAATCGAGCTCGGGCGTGACGCGCCAATCGAGCGAGCGAGCCAACAGGCTGCGAATACGGCCCTTGGCGCTTGCGAGCGCCTCCATGACCTCGTCGTAGCGGCTCGCATCGCACGACACGTACACGCGCGCGAACGAACGGTCCACCGCGACCTCGACCGCGGTCAAAGTAACCAAGTCGAGACGCGGATCGGAAACCTCAAAGAGCAGGATATAACCGAGCTTCTCGCGAAGTTGCTCGCCCAGACGGCGAGTTGCCTGCGTTTGCTTCATAGCGCTACCCCCTACTCGGTACGGGCAACCTGGTCGATGCGGTAACCCTCGATCTGGTCGCCGGGCTTGATGTCCTGGAAGTTCTCCAGGCCAATGCCGCCCTCGGAACCGCTCTTGAGGCTCTTGGCCTCGTCCTTGTAGTGACGCATCGAGGCGATCTTGCCGTTGAAGACCACGATGCCGTCGCGCACCAGACGCACGGAATCGGTCGCGGCGATCTCGCCCTCTTCGACGCGGACACCGGCGGCGATACCGACTTTGGGCACCTTGAAGGTGTCCAGGACGGTCGCGGTACCCGTGGAGACCTCGACCTCGGTGGGCTTGAGCATGCCGATACGGGCAGCGTCGAGCTCCTCGAGGCACTTGTAGATGACGTCGTAGCAACGGATCTCGACGCCCTCGCGCTCGGCGGCGGAACGCGCCTTACCGTCGGGGCGGACGCCAAAGCCGATGATGATGGCGTTGGAGGCGTCGGCCAGGACGACGTCGGTCTCGTTGATGGCACCAACGGCGGAGTGGATCGTGTTGATGCGAACCTCGGACTGATCCATCTTGTCGAGCGAGTCCTGAAGGGCCTCGATGGAACCCTGGACGTCGGCCTTGATGATCAGGTTGAGCTCCTTGACCTCGGCGTCGGCAATGGTCTCAAAGAGGTTCTCGAGCGTGACGTGCTTGACGCGGCTCTGCTCCTCGATACGGGCCTTGAGCGAACGCTCGTCCGCAAGGGCACGAGCCTCGCGCTCGTCCTCGAACACGCGGAACTCGTCACCGGCGTTGGGTACGGACTGCAGACCCAGGATCTCGACGGCGTCGGAGGGACCAGCCTCGGTGACGGCGCGGCCCTTGGGGTCGAGCATAGCGCGGACGCGGCCGTAGGTGAGGCCGGCGACCAGCGTATCGCCCACGTGCAGGGTACCGCGGGTCACGAGCACGGTAGCGACCGAGCCGCGGCCCTTGTCGAGCTTAGCCTCGAGGACGTTACCGGAGGCAAAAGTGTCGGGGTTGGCCTTGAGCTCGAGCACGTCGGCCTGGAGCAGCACGGTCTCGAGCAGATCGTCGATACCGATCTTCTGCTTGGCCGAAATGTTGACGAACATGTTCTGTCCGCCCCACTCCTCGGGGATGACACCGTACTCGGTGAGCTCCTGGCGCACGCGGTCGGGGTTGGCGCCCGGCTTATCGATCTTGTTGACGGCGACGACGATGGGTACGCCGGCGGCCTTGGCGTGGTTGATCGACTCGACGGTCTGGGGCATGACGCCGTCGTCGGCAGCCACGATCAGAATGACGATGTCGGTCACCTTGGCACCACGGGCACGCATGGCCGTAAAGGTGGCATGGCCCGGGGTATCGATGAAGGTGATCTTGCGGTCGTTGATCATAACCTGCGAAGCGCCGATTGCCTGGGTAATGCCGCCCGCCTCGCCGGCAGCGACGCCGGTGTGACGGATGGCGTCGAGCAGGCTCGTCTTGCCGTGGTCGACGTGACCCATGACGGTGACGACCGGGGCACGCGGCTTAAGGTCGGCGGGATCGTCGTAGAACGAGAAGGTGTTCTCCTCCTCGGGAGTGATGATCTTGATCTGGCGGCCCAGGTCGTCGGCAACGAGCTCGACGAGGTCGTCGGACATGGACTGCGTCATGGTAAGCGGCGTGCCCAGCAGGAACAGGCGCTTGATGATGTCGTTGGCCGGAACGTCGAGCGCCTCGGCGAGCTCCTGGACGGTAACGCCCTGGGAGACCTTGATGGCGTCGAGGTCCTCGGGGTTCACGCCCTGGGCCAGCGCCTCCTCAATCTTGCGCTCTTCCTGAGCCTTTGCGGCCTCGCGCTCGCGCTTCTCCTTGCGCTTTTTGCGGCGACCAGTGGACTCGCGAGAGGCCTCCTCGACGGCGGCACGAGCCTCCTCGAGCACCTTCTCGCGGCTGTACTCCTCGGCCTCGCGAGCCATGCGGCTGTAGTGGTCCTCTTCGTTGTTGTGACCGCCCTTGCGCTTCTTGCCCTTGCCCTGCTTGTCGGGGTTGGGGAAGTCCATGCCGGCAGCGACGTTGTTGCTGGCATTGGTGCGATGGCTGTGGGGACGGCTCTCGGAGGCGTTGCGCTCGGAGTTGTTGTCGGAGGCGTTGCGATCGTTACGACGGCCACCGCGACGGTCGTTGTTGCCGCCACGACGGTTGCCGCGCTCGGCAGCGCGCTCGGCCTTGGCCTTCTGCTCGGCGTCCTTCTTCTCCTTGAGCACGGTCTCCTGTGCGGCGATCTGGTCGAGCAGCGAACGGAAGCGCGAACCGGAGTCGGAAGCGGGAACGGCGCGGCGCTGGGCCTCGCGGGCAGCCTCCTCCTTCTCGCGAGCAAGACGCTCCTGCTCGGCCTTCTTCTTGGCCTCGGCCTCGGCGCGGGCGGCTTCCTCGGCAGCCTGGGCGGCGGCGAACTGGCGGCGCTCCTCCTCGCGTGCCTTCTCGGCGGCGATGCGCTCGCGCTCGGCCTCGGCAGCGCGTGCTGCCTCCTCGGCGGCGGCTGCCTGCTCCTCGGCCTGCTTGGCGGCCTCGACTTCCTGGGCGCGGGCCTCGATCACCGAGGCGAGCTGCTTGCGGACCATAGCGACGTAGGCGTCCTCCAGAGCGGAGGAAGCGGACTTAGCGGGAATCTTCATTTCGGCGAGATGACCCATCAGTTCCTTGGAGGTCATGCCGAACTCTTTGGCCAGGGTGGACACACGGACTTTTGCCATATGACTTCACCTACCCTTTCTGGCACCTTGGGTGCCTAGAGACTGAACGAGCGTGGGGTATGCGCCGGGACCTGCCCGGCGCGACCGCGCGCTAGATCAGGTCCTCCGCATCATCGAAGGCGTCGGTGTCGTGGACACCGCAGAAACGGGAGCCGGGACGGGCCTGATTGCGGCACTGGATGCCGTCCTCGGACACGAACTCGCAGCGACGGACGTCCTCGTCCTCCTCGTCACCGATCAGGTCGGCGGCGGGCTCCTCGTGAACGGGAACGTTCTTGAGGATGTCGGCGGCAAGGGTCTCGGACTTGATGTCGATGTGCCAGCCGGTCAGGCGCGCGGCGAGGCGGGCGTTCTGGCCCTCCTTGCCGATGGCGAGGGACAGCTGGTCGTCGGGCACGATAACGCCGGCGTAGGCCTTCTCCTCGTCAATAAGGACGCGAGTGACCTTAGCAGGCGACAGGGCGTTGGCGACGTAGACGGCCGGATCGGCATCCCACAGGATGACGTCGACGCGCTCGCCACGGAGCTCGCCCACGACGGCGCGAACACGGCTGCCCTTGGGGCCGACGCAGGCGCCAACGGGATCCAGACGATCGTCGAGCGAGTGGACGGCGACCTTGGAGCGCTGGCCGGGCTCGCGGGCGATCGACTTGATCTGGACGGTGCCCTCATAGATCTCGGGCACCTCCTGCTCAAACAGACGACGCATGAGCTCGGGGTGGGTACGGGAGATGACAATCGGCGGACGGCTGTGCTCGCCGCGAACCGGCTGCAGGTTGGAGTTGGGGTCGCGAACGTCGATGATCACGGCCTTGATGTGCTGGTTGTGCAGGTAGCGCTCGCCCATCGGACGCTCGTTGCGCTCGTTCTCGTAACGGCGCTGGTCGAAGTGCGGAAGCTCAGCCTCGACGCCCTCGCGAATCTTGACGATTGTGAAGTCGGGGGTGGACTGCAGCACGGTACCGCTGATGAGGTCACCGATGCGGCCGGAGAACTCCTCGTAGATCTGCTCGCGGGCGGAGTTGCGCACGATGGCGTTGATCTCGGCCTTGGCGTGCTGGGCGGCGATGCGGCTCGTGTTCTTGGGGGTGACGTCGATCTCCTCGAACTCGGTGAAGTTGCCCTCCTCGTCCATGGAATCGTCGATCGGCTCCAGACGGTAGACGTAGATCTTGCCGGTGGTGCGGTCGATGGTCACCTTGGCGCCCCACTCAAGATGCAGGATCTCGGCATAGCTCTTGGCGAGCGACTGCTCCAGGCGGTCGATCAGGTAGAGCTGGTCGATGTGCTTCTCCTGGCAAAGCTCCATCAGGGCGGACATCATGTCGGATGCTGCCATCTTACTTTCCTTCCTTCGCGGGCTTGAAGTCATAGGTGGGCTTCAACTTGCACTTTTTAACATCAGAGAAATCGAGGGTTACAGACTCGCCGTCCTCGAGCTCGAGGGTCACGTTCGTCTCGGTGGCGGCGGCAATCTTGCCGGCGTACTTGCGACGGCCCTCGGTGGCGGTGGAGGTGAGCTCGCAGTTCTCGCCCACAAAGCGGGCAAAGTCACTCGGGCGGCGCAGCGGGCGCGCCATACCCGGGCTCGACACCTCGAGCGTATAGCTCGAAGAGATGGGGTCGAGCTCCTCAATCACATCGCCGACCCATTTGGTGTTGGCCGTGACGTCATTGAGCGACAGGCTCTGACCCTCGGCACCCTCGATACGCACACGCACGCAGGGGGCCTTGGTGGCACCCACGAGCTCAACGTCGACGATGTCGACATCGTGCTGGGGAGCAACGGCCTCGAGCGCGTCGATGATCGCCTGTTCGGTCTTGGTCTTGACCATTGCGGCACCTCCATCCATACAAAAAAGAAGCGGGGCCGAAACCCCACTTCTTTCAATTACAACTTCATTTGCAAGCAAACTATACCAATACCTGCACAAACGTGCAACCACAACACAAACCCGCAGGTCAGCGTGAGCACAGGTTCTCCACAAGAAATGGATAATTGGGTGTTGTCGTAAGTATCCTTAACCAAATAGAGGGGCGACTCCCTGCAGAATCGTCCCTCGCTTTTTGATGTCAGCTATGCGCGCAGCGCTTACTTGACCACCAGGTTAACCAGCTTGCCGGGCACGCAGATGGCCTTGACGACCGTCTTGCCCTCGAGCCACTTGGTAACGGCTTCCTCGGCGGCAGCCTGCATCTCCTCGTTGGAGGCGTCGCGGGCGACGTCGATGCGGCCACGGACCTTGCCGAGCACCTGTACGACGATCTGCACCGTGTCCTCGATGGACTCGGCCAAGTCGAACTCGGGCCAGGCGGCGGTGTAGGCATTGCCCTCGCAGCCGAGCGCCTCGTGCCACAGCTCGTCGGCCCAAAACGGGCAGATGGGGGCAAGGACGCTCACGATATCCTTAGCCAAGCCGTAGCACAGCGCCTTGTCGCGGTCAGTACCCTCGGTGGCGTTGAGGTAGGCGCTCGCCGCGTTAACGAGTTCCATGACGGCCGAGATGGCGGTGTTGAACTGGCCGCGATCGAAGTCCTCGGTGCACTTGGCGATGGTCCGGTGACGCTCGCGATAGAGCTTCATCGCAACCTCGTCGAGCGCGGACTTGTCGAAGGCCACGTTGGCGTCGCCGGACTGGACGAGCTGCCACACGATACGCCAGGCGCGCTTGATGAAGCGGTTGGCGCCCTCAACGGCCTTGGGATCCCAGTCGAAGTCCTTCTCGGGCGGGGCGATAAACAAGATCGCCAGACGCATGGTGTCGGCGCCGTAGGGCTCGATGACCGAGCTCGGGGGCACGACGTTGCCCTTGGACTTGGACATGGTGTCGCCGTTCTCGTCCTTGACCATGCCCTGGCACAGCAGGTTGGTGAAGGGCTCGTCCACACTCAGCAGGCCCAGGTCGCGCAGTGCCTTGGTAAAGAAGCGGCTGTAGAGCAGGTGCAGAATGGCGTGCTCGATGCCGCCGATGTAGTTATCGACGGGCATCCAACGATCGGCAGCCTCGCGGGAGAAGGGCAGCTCGGTGTTGTGCGGGTCGGTATAGCGCAGGTAATACCAGCTGGAGCAAGTGAAGGTGTCCATGGTATCGGTCTCGCGCTTGGCCGGGCGGCCGCAGACCGGGCAGGTGGTCTCGTAGAACTCCTTGCACTCGGCGAGGGTCTCGCCGGCGCCCAGGTCCAGGTTCTCGGGCAGCGTCACCGGCAGCTGGTCCTCGGGCACGGGCACGATGCCGCAGTGCTCGCAGTGGATGGCCGGGATGGGGTTGCCCCAGTAACGCTGACGGCTGATGAGCCAGTCGCGCAGGCGGAACTCGACCTTGCGACGGCCGCAGCCCATGGCCTCGAGGTCGGCCACGATGGCAGCCTCGCCCTCAGAGTGCTTGCCGCCGCGCATGCCGGTGTACTTGCCGGACTGGACGAGCGTGCCCTCGGCAGCGTGGGCGCAATCCCAGTCGACGGTCTCGGCATGGAAGGTATCGATGGTCTCGCCGTTGGCCTCGACGGCAGCGCGGTCGTCATCGTCCAGGATGATCGGCACGATCGGCAAATCATACTTGCGTGCGAACTCAAAGTCGCGCTGGTCGCCGCAGGGAACGGCCATGACGGCGCCGGTGCCGTAGTCGGCAACAACGTAGTCGGCAACCCACACGGGGACCTTCTCGCCGTTGACCGGGTTCACCACGTAGCGGCCGGTAAAGGCACCGTGCTTCTCGAGGGTGCCCTGGGCACGTTCGACGGCGGAGATATGCTTGGAGTCCTCGACGATCTTGGTCACGGCCTCCTCGTACTCCGTACCCTCGACGAGCTCGTGCAGACGCGCGTACTCGGGAGCCAGGACAAAGAAGGAGACACCGAAGAGCGTGTCGGCTCGCGTGGTGAAGACGGTGATCTTACCCTCGTCGCCCTCGATGGGCTCGCCATCCTGGTCGCACAGGGTAAAGTCGACCTCGGCGCCCTCGGAACGACCGATCCAGTTGGCCTGCATCTGCTTGACGCGCTCGGGCCAGCCGGGGAGCTTCTCCAGGTCATCGAGCAGCTCCTGAGAGTACTCGGTAATCTTGAAGTACCACTGCTCCAGGTCGCGCTTCTCGGGCTCGGTGCCGCAGCGCCAGCACTTGCCCTCGGTGACCTGTTCGTTGGCCAGAACGGTCTTGCAGGTGGGGCACCAGTTGACCGGGTTCTTCTTGCGGTAAACCAGGCCCTTTTCCCACAACTTCTCAAAGATCCACTGACCCCAACGGTAATAATCGGGGCTGCAGGTCTTGACCATGCGATCCAGATCGTAGGAGAAGCCCATGCGCTTCATCGTGGCGAGAGCCTGGTCCATGTTCTTATACGTCCAGGCGGCAGCCTGCGTGTTGTGCTTGATGGCGGCGTTCTCGGCAGGCAGGCCAAAGGCGTCAAAGCCGATGGGGTGCAGCACATCGTAGCCGCGCATGCGGGCCTGACGGGCCATGGCATCGCCGATGGTATAGTTGCGCGCGTGGCCCATGTGCAGGTCGCCCGACGGATACGGGAACATCTCGAGCACGTACTTCTTGGGCTTGCTGGCGTCGGTGTCGACGGCAAAGAGGTTGGAGTCCTCCCAGGCCTTCATCCACTTGGACTCAATGGCCTGCGCGTCGTAGGCAGGGATCTCATCCTTATGATCTGTGCAATCGCACATATCAGCTCCTTTAATCTTTAATGGGGTCGGTCGGCTTAGCTTTATTCGCTACTGCGGACAGTCCTGCGCAAGACGAAGAGCACATTAAGTGCTCTTCTTTGCGTGCGGAACTTGTAGCGAACAAAGCTAAGCCGCCCGACCCTAAGGTTAACTTGACTGATGATAGCAAATACAACAAGCGAGATGCCTGCGACTTGCAGGCATCTCGCTTTATCTAAATAACGTGGTTGAAACTCAACCTTTATGTGCAGCCCGTTCTAGAAACAACGGGTTTTCCAGGTGCCGCAGGTTGCCGTGAAAGAGGAGCGCCGCGTACTTAGGTACGCAAGCGACGGTTTGAACGGCAAGATGCGGTGCCTGGGAAAGCCGCTTATCGATAAGACACAGACTGCTGGGAGTCCTTTACGACTACGTCGTGGGCGCCGCCTTCGACGATGGAGGTGGAGCTCACCAGGGTCAGGCGTGCCTTTTCTTGGAGTTCGGGGATCGAGAGGGCACCGCAGTTGCACATCGTGGACTTGACCTTGTAGAGCGTGCCGCCCACGCCGTCCTTGAGGGAACCGGCATAGGGAACGTAGGAGTCGACGCCCTCGACGAAGCTGAGCTTCGCCGCGCCGCCCAGGTCGTAGCGCTGCCAGTTGCGAGCACGCGCAGAACCCTCGCCCCAGTACTCCTTCATGTACTGGCCGTTGACGTTGACGCGCTCGGTCGGGCTCTCGTCAAAGCGGGCGAAGTAACGGCCCAACATCATAAAGTCGGCACCCATAGCAAGGGCGAGCGTCATGTGGTAGTCGTATACGATACCGCCGTCGGAGCACACGGGCACGTAGACGCCGGTCTCCTCGTAGTACTCGTCGCGAGCGCGGCAGACGTCGATCAGCGCGGTGGCCTGGCCACGGCCAATGCCCTTGGTCTCGCGGGTAATGCAAATGGAACCGCCGCCGATACCGACCTTGATGAAGTCGGCACCGCAGTCGGCCAGGAAGCGGAAGCCCTCGGCGTCGACGACGTTACCGGCACCGACCTTGACGTCCTCGCCGTAGTTGGCGCGGATCCACTCGATGGTGCGCTTCTGCCACTCGCTGAAGCCCTCGGAAGAGTCAATGCACAGGACATCGGCACCAGCCTCGATGAGCAGCGGCACGCGCTCGGCATAATCGCGGGTATTGATACCGGCGCCGACCATGTAGCGCTTGTCGTTATCGAGCAGCTCGTTGGGGTTGGTCTTGTGGCTGTCGTAGTCCTTGCGGAAGACGATGCCCATAAGGTGATCGTTGTCGTCGACGATAGGCAGAGCGTTGAGCTTGTTGTCCCAGATGACGTCGTTGGCAACCTTGAGGCTAATGTTCTTGTCGCCCACGATGAGCTGCTCACGCGGGGTCATGAACTCGGAGACCTTCTTCTGGTGGTCATCGCGGCTGGGGCGATAGTCACGGCTGGTGACGATACCCAGGAGCTTGCCCTTGGGAGTGCCGTCGTCGGTTACCGGCATGGTGGAGTGACCGGTCTTCTCCTTGAGCTCGATGACCTGCTCCATGGTCATATCGGGGGTCAGCGTGGAATCGGACTGAACAAAGCCGGCCTTGTGATCCTTGACGGCCTTGACCATAGCGGCCTCGGACTCGGGGGTCTGGGAACCGTAAATGAAGGACAGGCCACCCTCGGTAGCGAGCGCGACACCCATGTCGACGCCCGAGACGGACTGCATGATGGCGGAAACCATGGGGATGTTCAGGGTGATTGCCGGCTTCTCACCGCGCTTGAAGCGGGTTAGCGGCGTCTTAAGAGAGACGTTGTTGGGGATGCACTGCGAGGACGAGTAGCCAGGGACCAGCAGATACTCCGAAAACGTGTGGGACTCACCGGGAAAGAACGTAGCCATGTTTCTCCTTTTTCCATGCGACCGGTCGGCTGCAGGCCTCGTAGGACCCAGCCCAACCTTGGGCGCCCAATACTGGGGAAGTATCTTAACGCACTTTGACTGCTACAATGCATGATTTAAGAAGAGCACACGAGGGTTTGACGCAGGCTTTGCGTTTACCCAGCAAACACTTTAGCGGGGAGACGTGGAGCACATGGAGTACAAGACGACGGCAAAGCTGGTCATTCAAGCGTGCGACAAAGACCTGCCAGGCGTGTTCGGCCATGGCTGTGTCTTGCTGCTGCAGGGCATCGCCCGCGAGCACTCGCTCAACCGCGCCGCCAAGAGCATGGGCATGGCGTATTCCAAGGCCTGGCGCATCGTAAACGAGGCCGAAGGTCAGCTGGGATGCAAACTCATCGAGCGCGACGGCGCCCGCGGATCATCGCTCACCCCCGCCGGCGAGCGAGCCATAGCGGTCTACGAGGAGCTGCAGGCCGACATCAACAACGTCATCGCCTCAAAAGCCGACGACCTCATCGCCAGCATCAATGCAGGGTAGTCCTTTTAGGCGGTTTTTAGCCCACAGCGCCCTCGGGTTGAGGCTCGCGCCACAAAACGGGCCCATCTACTACGTTTAGTTGAATACCCACGACTATACCGGACATTATGAAAATAAAACCGCTGGTAAACCGCTTGGTAATTTTCAAAATAGGCGGGTGTGGTCGAACCCTATTGCTTAAACGTAGTAAATAGGCCGTTTTCGTGACACAGACCCCGATTAGCTACTTGCGAAGGGCGTTATCGAGAGTGGCAGCCACCTGCAGGGGATCGTCGGTACCGGCGAAGAGGCGGATGGTGCTCCCCTGCTTGCCGCGTGGAGCCGAAAGGCGCGTCGTTGCGCCGCCGGCGGGCGATGTGCGGAATTCGTCCGGCAGTATGCTGAATAATTCACCCGCGATGCAGTCCATCAGGTCAAACTCTACTGCCGGGCCAAAACCGTGCTCCAGGATGCCGGTCGCGATGGCATGGTCGGGATGCGAGGTCAGCCCGGGATAGCGCACGTTGCATACCATCTCGTTGGCGGCCAGATACTCGGCCAGCGCACGGGCGCGATCGAAGTGCGCCTGCATGCGAGCATCAAGCGAGGACAACCCGCGCTCCAGCACGCCGGCCTCCTCGGCAGACAGGTCAAGAGCAGGCGCACCGCAGTCCACAAGCAGCGCGTGCGAGCACTCGGCAGCGGCATCCACGCGATGGCGCTTGAGTTGCGAGCGCGCCACCGAAGCGGCGACGAGTTTGCGCGGCGCAACGCCGGCACACACACGGTCGAGCGCCTCGAGCGAAAGCACGGCGCCCAGACGCAGCGGGTTGCACCCAAAGACGCCTGACACAGTGTTATCAACCACGAGCAGCGCATGCGCCTCGCGAGCCGCGCGCCCCAGAGCACGAAGATCGGGCACACGCAGACCAAACCCGCCGATGGAGTTGACGAACCACCACAGGTGCGGCCCCTCGGCATCAAACGAAGCGTCAAAGCCCTCAGACGCAGCAGCAAACGCCGCAGCCGCGGGCTCCCCCACCAGCGCAACATCGCAGCCATCAAAGCCGCAGGCAAACGCATCGGCAAAATCGTCCGCAAAGGCCACCAGGCGGTCACCGGGACGCACAATACGCAGTAGCGACAGAGCCGCCGGCACATGCGGCGCTGCAGCAAGACGCGCCTCACGCGCGCCGGCCCTTGCAGCCCAGGCCTCTTCTAGCTGCTGTACATCCACACGGCACCGTCCCTTCATAAGCAAAAACCCACGATGCGGGTGTTCCCCGCATCGTGGGCAACGGCTGCAGTATAGCGCCGATGGGCGACGAAGCGCCTAGATGCTGAGCGTGTGATAGGTCACGCTCGCACCCGGAGCGTCAACGGTCACGCCATAGGCCTCGGGTGGCCAAAAGCGTCTGCAACGTCGAGCATCTCAAAGTTGGCATCCCAGCTGTCAAAGATACGATGCACCAACACCACGAGTTCCTCGGCACACAGCAGGGGAAACGGCGCATCTGCCGCACCCTGAAGTGCGACCGACCCGCCCGAGCATGCCTCGAACAACGGCACCAAAAATGGGTCGGTTAATGCCGGCGATGCGGTATACAGATACGGCACGCGCAGGACTTTGGCTTGGATGCCGTCGCGCGATGCATAGTAACGGCACAGGTCGTTGGCAGCGCGGGCGATAATGCCCTTGCCCGTCTGGGCGCCACTGGCGGCCGTGGCGTCGTCGTCACATCCGCCAGTGGTGCCCTCTGCACCCGCGGGCCCCGCAATAAACAGCAGCTGCACATTGCGTCCCATACAGGCACGAAACACCGAGCGCAGCAGTTCGATGCCGCCAAAAGTCTCGGTATACGGGGTAAGGTAGGTAGAAAGGTAGACCACGCGGTCGAACTCGTAGGCCTGCTCCAAGTGCTGGAGCAGCTCTTTCCACGAGGCATGGGGCGACAACTCATCACGACGCGCATCCTTGGCGGCTACAACCTTAACGTGGTCCCCGGGGAATGCCTTGGCGCAAAAGTCATCGT
>CABUOA010000020.1 GCA_902493145.1 uncultured Collinsella sp.
CGATGCTGGAGAGGGGCCAAAGGGAGCTCAAGCCCATAAGGAGGGCCTACGAGGCATGGGTCGAGGCCGGACTTCCGCTCGATTGGGACAGGCAGGCCTTCGAGGCGGAGCGAAAAATGGATTCTAAAAAAGGCCTTGCCAAATAGGAGCGTCAGGACGGAGGAAGCCCCGCAGCGCGTAGCGCGCAGCGGGGCTTCCGACATGTCCGAGGACGTTCTGAAAAGTAACACCAGGGCGGGCCCGGACGAGAACAACCGACTACAGGTCGATGTGCGATTCCTTGATCGGGAACGGCTCCGCGAAGTGGCAGGCGCAGCAGTGACCCGGTGCGACTTCCTTAAACTCGGGAAGCTTCTCAGAGCAGATGCCCTGCGCGATCGGGCAGCGAGTGTGAAAACGGCAACCGGTCGGCGGATCCAGCGGTGACGGCGGATCGCCAGCGAGGATGATGCGCTTGCGCGTCTTCTGGATATCAGGATCGGGCACCGGCACAGCAGACAGCAGCGACTGCGTGTACGGATGGTGAGGCTCACTGTAGAGCGTCTTCCAGTCCGAAACCTCGACCATCTTGCCCAGATACATAACGGCAACGCGATCGGAGATATGCTGCACGACAGACAGGTCGTGGGCGATAAACAAATATGCAGTACCGAACTTGTCCTGGAGTTCCTTGAGCAGGTTCAGAACCTGGGCCTGAATGGACACATCCAGAGCGGAAACCGGCTCGTCGCAGATAATCAGCTTGGGCTTCAGCGCAAATGCACGGGCAATGCCGACACGCTGACGCTGACCGCCGGAGAACTCATGAGGATAGCGGTTAATGTGCTCGGGGTTCAGTCCGACAACGTCGAGAAGCTCGCGGACACGCTCAATGCGCTCCTCCTTGGTGCCCACGCCGTGAATGGTCATGGGCTCGGAGACGATCTCACCGATAGTCATACGAGGATTGAGCGAAGCATAAGGATCCTGGAAGATGAACTGCATCTCGCGACGCATATCCTTGATCTCGTGCTTGCTCATCTCGGCAACGTCTTTGCCCTGGAAGAACACTTTGCCGGCCGTCGGCTTGGTGAGGCGCATGATGGTACGGCCCGTGGTGGACTTACCGCAACCGGACTCGCCGACCAGACCAAAGGTCTCGCCAGGATAGATCTCGAACGAAATGTCGTTCACAGCAGAGACGACACGCTTGGAGAAGCGCTTGGCGAACATGCCGGACTCAGCGGGAAACTCCTTAGAGAGGTGCTCGACCTTCAGCAGCGGAGTACGCTCGTTGGTATCTGCCATTACGCTTCGCCTCCCTTCTTGGAATCCTTGCGCGTACGGGACGTCTCAGGAGCGTTCTTGAGGAACTCGGGGTCACCGGAGTAGTGGCACGCAGAGTAGTGACCAGACTCGGTGACAACGCGCTCGGGGCGCTGCTTGCGGCACTTATCGGTCGCATAGGGGCAACGAGGCGAGAACACGCAGCCCTCGGGCAGGTTCATGAGCGAAGGCGGGTTGCCATGAATCGGCGTAAGCGGCTTCTTCTCATCGATGGCCTGCTCCGGGATGGAGCGGATAAGGCCCCAGGTGTAGGGGTGGCGGCTCTCGTAGAAGATTTCCTCAGCAGTACCGAACTCGACGGGACGGCCGGCGTACATAACCATGATCTTGTCGGCCATATCAGCGACAACGCCCAGGTCATGGGTGATCATGATGATGGCGTTGCCGTTCTTCTCCTGCATTTCCTGCATAAGCTCAATAATCTGAGCCTGGATGGTAACGTCCAAGGCAGTCGTGGGCTCGTCGGCAATCAGGATATCGGGATCGCAGGCAAGAGCCATGGCAATCATGACGCGCTGACGCATACCGCCAGAGAACTGGTGGGGATACTCATTGACGCGCTTCTCGGGCTCGGGAATGCCAACGAGGTCCAAAAGCTCGGTGGCGCGCTTGAGTGCCTCCTGCTTGGAGTAGCCGCGGTGCAGACGAAGGCCCTCGCCCACCTGCTTGCCGATCTTATAGACCGGGTTCAAGGAGGTCATAGGATCCTGGAAGATCATCGCGATATCGTTACCGCGAATGTGCTGCATCTCTTCCTCGGTCATCTCGAGGATAGAACGACCGCGATAGCGAACGTCGCCGCCCTCGATCTTTCCCGGAGGCATCGAGATAAGACCCATGATGGTCATGGCGGTCACGGACTTACCGGAGCCGGACTCACCGACGACGCCCAGGGTCTCGCCGCGATCGAGCGTGTAGGAGACACCGTCGACAGCGCGAACGACGCCGTCCTCGGTATGGAAATACATCTTAAGGTCATCGACCTCGAGCAGATGCTGGCCCTCGGGAACCGGCTGGTCCTTCAGATCCACATAGTTCTTGTTCTTCTTCATCCTTATGCGTCCTTCATCTTGACGTCGAGGGCGTCGCGCAGACCGTCACCCAGCAGGGTGAAGGCGAGCACCGTCGAAAGAATTGCCAGACCGGGCATGATCATCATCCAGGGAGCAGTCAGAAGATACTGCTGACCGTCCTGAATCATGGAGCCCCACGAAGGCGTAGGCGGAATAACGCCCATGCCGAGGAAGGACAGAGCGGACTCGGTCAGAATGGCGCCACCAATGTTCATGGTCGCGTAGACCACGATGGAGGCGACGGAGTTCGGGAAGATGTGACGCACAACGATACGAGCATCAGATGCACCCATCGCGCGCGCAGCGTCAACATAGTCGTTTTCCTTGACCGTCAAGATTGCAGAGCGGAAGACGCGCGCAATCGAAGGCCAGCCGAGAATGCCGATGGCAAAAAAGACGTTCTGAAGACCACGTCCGATAACGGCGATCATGGCGACAACGAAAAGCACGTACGGGAACGCTAGGAAAATATCCGCACAGCGCATGATGATCGTATCCCAGATGCCGCCGTAGAAACCGGCCAGAGCACCCATGACCAGACCAATCACCGTGGAGATCGCAGTGGCCATAATACCGACGGAAAGCGAAACACGTGCACCGTAGATAACGCGAACGAGAATGTCACGACCAAGGGCGTCGGTGCCAAACGGGTGCTCTGCACACGGAGCCATCAGCGACGTCTGGGCCATGGTGGTCGAGTCGGAAGCCGTCGGCGAACCGAGCCAGGGCTTAGCCCACAGATCTGCGGTCAGGGCAACCACAACGACGATGATGATCCAGCAGACACCGATAACGGCGAGCTTGTTCTTACGAAGACGCTTAAAAGCGTCGCCCCACAGCGTGCGGGACTTGGCGGGAGCAGATGCGGCCTTGGTGGCGGTAGCCTGCTCCTGAGACTGAGAATCAGTTTCCTGCATGAGACGTACCTCCCTTAGGCCTTATCCGACGGACCGCCAAGGCGGATGCGCGGGTCGAGGAATGCATAGCTAATGTCGACGAGCAGGTTGATCACCATGACGACGACGACGATGAGCGTAACGCCGCCCATAACGATGGGCCAGTCACGCATGCTAATGGCGCGATAGACCTCATAGCCGATACCGGGCCAGTTAAAGACCGTCTCGGTCAGGATGGCGCCCGAAAGCATGCCGCCAAAGTCGACACCAATATAGGTAACGACGGGGATGAGTGCATTCTTAAGCGCATGCTTGATGATGATCGCGCGATTGGAGAGACCCTTGGCTTTTGCCGTACGGATGTAATCCTGGTTCATGACGTCAAGCAGCTGCGAGCGCATTATGCGGGCAGCATAAGCGGTCGAAACCGAAGCCAGCGTAATGGTCGGAAGCACATAGTGCATCCAATCCTGATACTGAGAGCTGGCACCGCCGGCACCCGAGATCGGCATGGAGAATGCACCGCCCGTGGCGTCCTTGAGAATGACGCCAAAGAACAGTTGCAGCAACATACCGAGCCAGAAGGCCGGGACGGCAACGAGGATCGACGTGGTGAGCGTTACCAAAATATCCCAGAAGGAATAACGCTTTACCGCCGAAATGATACCCGCACCGATACCCATGATTGCCTCGAGCACGATGGCGCACGCGGCAAGTTTGACCGTATACGGATACTTCTGGGCAAAGATTTCCGTAACCGGCAGCTTGCGCTGATACGAATTGCCCAGATCGCCATGAAGCAGGCCGTTCATGTAATACAAGTAACGGTCCACGAGCGACGTTTGAACGGGGTCGCCGTTCTCGTCAAGGATCGCGTTGCCGTCCTCGTCCGACTGGACCAGGTGATAGCGAACGCGAAGCTGAAGCTCCACCTCGGGGGACAGAGCCTTGTCTCCACCGATCAGCTTGATCGGATCTCCCGGCACGATATTCTGGAGGGCGAACAAAATCAGCGTAACGCCCAAAAACACCGGGATGAACTGAAGCACACGTTTAACGATGTACTTACCCATACCACTCCCCTATCTAGGGATTAACCTAAATGGGATGCCGATCGCCAGACCGGCATCCCAAAATTACCATCAGCCAGTTTACCCCAGGTTAGGGAGAACTGTATGTTTCCCATGAGGTCTACGTAAATACTTGACCCTCACGGAAGCTGCAAACTCTTAGGCGAGCTCAGCGGTACCCAGATCGGCGTGCTTCTGCGGATCGACATAGAGGTGCTTGATGCGATCAGAGCCGGCGATGGTGTGCGTGTAGAACATCACCGGGATGACCGGGCAGTCGGCAGCGACCATTGCATCGGCCTCCTGCATCTTAGCGACGCGCTCTTCGTCGTCAACCGTGGTACGGGCCTCGTCGACCTTGGCGTCGAACTCGGGGTTGTTGTAACCAGAGCGGTTGTCGCCACCGAGGGAGTCGGAGTGGAACAGCGGATACAGGAAGTTGTCCATGATCGGGTAGTCAGCAATCCAACCCAGACGACCGAACTGATAGTTAAAGTTCTGATACTGCTCGAGCAGGGCAGACCACTCGGGGGTATCGGAGACAGCGGTAACGCCAACCTTGGCGAGGTCGCCGATGATGGACTCCATGATCTCCTTGTGGCCACCGTCCTGGTTGTAGGACAGAGTCACGTTAATGCCACGATCGCCGTTAGCACCAGCGGGAGCAACCTTGTCGAGGTACTCGTTAGCCTTGTCGACGTCGTAGGCGCAGAACTCCCATGCGCCCTCCTTGTAGCCATCGATGCCCGGAGGAACAATGCCGTCGGCAGGGGTACGGGTACCCTTGAAGATGGTCTTGCAGATGGCCTCACGGTTGATGGCCAGGGAGATACCCCTGCGCAGGTCGGCGTTGTTGAACGGCTCGGCCGTGTTGTTGCAGGTCAGGTAGTAGGTGGAAGGCTCGGCGCCGAGCAGCATGCGCTCGCCGTCACCCATGGTGTAGCCGTCCTTGGACACGCCGCGATCCTTCTTGGCAGCGTCGATCTGAGCAACGGGAACGTCGCAGACATCGAGGTTACCGGCCTGGAACTCCTTGTAAGCGGTCTCCATGTCCTTGATGACCTGGAAGTGGATGCCATCGATCTTGGCCTTGTCGCCATAGTAATCGTCGAACTTCTTGAGGTTGATCTCCTGACCATCCTCCCACTTGCCGTCCATCATGAACGGGCCGTTACCGACCGGTGCAAGGTAGAAGCTCTTGACATCGGACTCGGCGCACTCGGGAACCGGGGCCAGAGCCGGGTGAGAGGCGACGAAGGGGAAGTCGGCGTAAGCGGAAGACAGCTTGACGACGAGGGTCTCATCGTCGGGGCAAGTAACACCGCTGAGCTCGGTAGCGTTACCGGCAAGCAGGTCGTCATAGCCCTCGACCATGGAAAGGTGATAGGAGACCTCGGAAGGGACGTACTCGGTAGCGATGGCCGACTTGGTGTTGACCAGACGCTCCCAACCGAGCTTGAAGGACTTGGAGGTAACGTCGTCACCGTTGTGGAACTTGGCCTTCTTGATCTTGAAGGTAAACTCGGTGGCGTCGTCGTTGGCCTCAAAGGACTCGCAAGCCAGCGGAACGATCTCGCCCTTCTCGGCGTCATAAGAGGTCAGAGCGTCAAAGAGCTGGTACTCGACCTGAGTGCCCTGGTCCTCCTGGACATTGTAGGGGTCGATGCAGACCGGGTTGTTGATGTAGAAGTTCAGCGTCGAACCGGACTCAGAACCGGAAGCGTCGCCGCCCTTCTTGCCGCATGCGGCAAGAAAAGCCATGGAGCTCGCAGCGAGGGTGCCGCCAACAAAGGCGCGACGACCCATAACGGGCTGGTGGAACATAGAATCAGCCATGCCATCCTCCTTATGAGATAGGACAAAGAAATGTTCAGTCGGACATATGTCGAGACAATCCGATCCGAACCATCAAAACGCCGCCCGCTGCTATGGCTGGTTATGCACAACGGACCAACGTTTCGCAATACAGTAGCGCATTTTATGCACGATTTGGGGCTAATTCCGGTTAACGGTCGAGAATTTCTTTAGTTGGGCGAAGTATGTGGGGATATTTTGACTCTGTTACAAATATGTAAACAAAAAGGGTCCCGCACCTGCGAGACCCATTGCAAACGTATATACGCCGATGCTTAGTAGCCGACGATGCCCTGCGGGAAGAAGAACATGCACAGGACGACGCACACGGCAAAAACAACGGCCATAATTACCGTCAGGCGATCGAGGTTCTGCTCCATGACGCCCGTGGCAGAGCTGGAGTTATACAGCGAGCTAGCGATCATATCCGAAACGCCGGTGCCCTTACCGGAATGCATCAGGACGAGAATCGTCAGCGCCACGGCAGAGACAGCCCAAACGACAAACAGAAGAATCTGGAACGGACCCATAGATAAGCTCCTTAATAGAACAGTTCAAACTCCAGTACTGTACCACAATCCCCCGCTCTCCCCTACCTGCCACTCAAGGACGGGGTGGAAATGGCAGAAATACCAAAAAGGGGGTTGTCCGGTTGTGGACAACCCCCTTACTAGAAAACGGTATTTGTTTTCTATTAGGCCTCGGTGGCGAGCACGCGGCCCGTCATCTCGGCGGAAGGCTCAATACCAGCCATGGTGAGCATGGTCGGAGCGATATCGGAAAGACGGCCGTCCTCGATACCGGTGAGCTTGGCCTTCTCATCAACGATGATGAACGGCACGCGGTTGGTGGTGTGAGCCGTAAACGGATGCTTGGAACCGTCGGAAGCAACGTCAAACATGTGATCGGCGTTGCCGTGGTCGGCGGTAATCAGTGCAAAGCCGCCCTTGGCGAGAATCGCCGGGACAACCTTGGACAGGGCATCGTCAACAGCCTCGACAGCCTTAACGGCAGCGTCGAAGACACCGGTGTGACCAACCATGTCGCAGTTCGCGAAGTTCACGATGTAGAAATCAGCGCGATCCTCGTTGATGGCGGCGACAAGCTTCTCGGTAACCTCGGGAGCGCTCATCTCGGGCTGCAGATCGTAGGTAGCAACCTTGGGGGAAGCGACGAGCACGCGCTCCTCGCCCTCCTTGGGCTCCTCGATGCCGCCGTTGAGGAAGAACGTCACGTGAGCGTACTTCTCGGTCTCGGCGGTGTGCAGCTGCTTCAGGCCATTGGCGGCGATAACGTCGGCCAGGACGTTCTCGGGGAACGTCTTGGGGAAGGCGACCTCGACGTCAAACGTCGGATCGTACTCGGTCATCGTCACAAAGTGCGAGAGCTTAATCTGCTCGCGCTCAAAGCCATCGAACTCCTTGTCCGTGAACACGCGGGTCATCTGACGAGCGCGGTCGGGACGGAAGTTGAAGAAGATGGCCGCGTCGCCCTCGTGGATGCCCTCGTTGTGGGCCGCGAAAGGCTCGACGAACTCGTCGCCGCGCGGATCCTTCTCGTAGTAGGCCTTGATACCGGCAACGGGGTCGGTATCGGCATCGGACGCGTTGACCATGACGTCGTAGGCGCGCTGGATGCGCTCCCAACGGTTGTCGCGGTCCATGGCCCAATAGCGGCCCGAAACGGTGGCAACGCGAGCGTCGCAACCGGTCTCCTCGGAGATCTTAGCCAGGAAAGCGCAGAACTCGCTCATGTAGCCGGCGCCGGACTGCGGGTCGACGTCGCGGCCATCCATGAAGGCGTGGACGCGAACGGTCTTGACGCCATGCTGGGCAGCCATCTTGACCAGAGCCTCGACGTGGTTCATGTGAGAATGAACACCGCCAGGGCTCATAAGGCCCATGAGATGCAGGGTCTTGCCTTCGGCCTTGACGTCGTCCATAGCTTTGACGAAGACCTCGTTCTTGGCGATGGAGCCGTCCTTGATGGCATTGTTGATGCGCGAAAGCTCCTGGAACACGATGCGGCCGGCACCGATGTTGAGGTGGCCTACCTCGGAGTTGCCCATCTGACCGTCGGGAAGGCCCACGTCCTCGCCCGAAGCACCGAGCGTGGTGTGAGGATACTTCTCGTACAGGCTATCAAGGAAGGGCGTCTTGGCAGCGGCGACGGCGTTCTCGCCATCGGCCGGAGCCAGGCCACAACCGTCCATGATGATCAGAAGTGCAGGAAGATGACGCTGTGCCATGTGTCCTACTCGCCTGCCTTAACGACCATAGAGGCGAAATCGGCAGCCTTGAGCGAAGCGCCGCCCACGAGGGCGCCGTCAACGTCGGGCTTGGCGACGAGCTCGGCGATGTTGCCGGGCTTAGCGGAACCGCCGTAGAGAACGCGGATGCCGTTGGCGAGCTCCTCGCCGAACATCTCCTTGAGGGTCTCACGGATAGCGCCGCAGACCTCCTGAGCGTCCTCGGCGGTAGCGGTCTTGCCGGTGCCGATGGCCCAGATGGGCTCGTAGGCGACGACGACCTGCTTGGGGCAGGTGATCTCAAGACCAGCAAGGCCAGCCTTGACCTGGTTCACGACGTGCTCGACATAGGTACCAGCCTCGCGGACCTCGAGGGACTCGCCGCAGCAGAAGACGGGAACAAGACCGGCGGCAACGAGGGCCTTGGCCTTCTTGTTCTGGTCCTCGTCGGTCTCGTGGAAGTAGTCGCGACGCTCGGAGTGGCCGATGATGCAGTAGGTGCAGCCAGCGGACTTGAGCATGTCGCAAGAGGACTCACCGGTGAAGGCACCCTTGGCCTCCCAGTACACGCTCTGTGCACCGAGGGCGATGGGGGCAGCCTGAATGCGGTCATGAACCGTGGTGATGTCAATGGTCGGAGGGCAGACGAGCACCTCGACGCCAGACGGAACCTCGGGCAGAGCCTGAGCCAGCTCGTCGGCGAGCTTGGCGGCCTCAGCGACGTCGTTGTTCATCTTCCAGTTACCAGCGATAAGAAGGGTGCGATTAGGCATCGAGAAGCGCCTCCACTCCGGGCAGGGCCTTACCCTCGACGAGCTCCATGGAAGCGCCACCACCGGTGGAGATCCAGCTCATCTTGTCGGCCAGGTTGAACTTGTTGACAGCCGCGACAGAGTCGCCACCGCCGATGATCGAGGTGCAGTCGGCCTCGGCGACGGCCTCGGCGATAGCCTGGGTGCCGTGAGCGAAGTTGTCGAACTCGAAGACACCCATGGGGCCGTTCCAGAACACGGTCTTGGCACCCTTGACGGCCTCGGCGTAAAGTTCCTCGGTCTTGGGGCCGATGTCCATGCCCTCACGATCGTCGGGGATAGCGTCGGAAGCGACAACCTCGGGGACAGCGTCCTCGCCAAAGTGATCGGCAACGCGGTTGTCGATGGGGAGCAGGATCTTGACGCCCTTCTCCTCGGCCTTCTTGAGCATCTCGCCAGCGCGCTCGACCCAGTCCTCTTCCTTGAGGGACTGACCGACGGTCAGGCCCTGAGCCAGGAAGAAGGTGTAGGCCATGCCGCCACCGATGATCAGGGTATCAGCGGAGTCGATGAGGTGATCGAGAACGCCGATCTTGGAGGAAACCTTGGAACCGCCGACGATAGCGACGAAGGGGCGCTCGGGCTCGGCGAAGATGCCGGTCAGCGTGTCGACCTCCTTCTCGAGCAGGAAGCCGGCGACGGCAGGCAGGTAAGCGGCGGGACCCACGACGGAACCCTGGGCGCGGTGAGCGGTACCGAAAGCATCGAGAACGAAGACGTCACCATAGGAAGCGAGCTTCTTGGCGATCTCGGGATCGTTCTTCTTCTCACGCTTGTCAAAACGGACGTTCTCGAGAACGAGGACCTTGCCCGGCTCGACGGCGGCAACAGCCTCAGCAGCCTTCTCGCCGTAGGTGTCGGCGACAAAGGCAACATCGAGACCAGAGAGCTCAGCGAGCTTCTTGGCGACAGGCTCAAGGGAGAGCTCGGGCTGGAAGCCGGTGCCATCGGGACGGCCGAGGTGGCTCATGAGGATGACGCGAGCGTTGTGCTCAACGAGGTAGTTGATGGTGGGCAGGGCAGCCTTGATGCGGGTGGTGTCGCCAACGACGCCATCCTTGATAGGCACGTTGAAGTCAACGCGGACGAGAACGCGCTTGCCGTCGACATCGATGTCGCGGACGGTCTTCTTGGTAAAGGCCATGTTTGCTTCTACCTTTCGTACGTGTCTGCCTCCCATTACGGCAGACGATTTCCTATAAAAAGGGCGCGACCCTAGGGTGTAAGCCCTATGAGGCCGCGCCCTTCTTTAGACGCTCAACGAGCTATTCGCTAAAAGCTAAATTAAGCAACGAACTTCTCGAAGTACTTGATGGTGCGGACCATCTGAGAGGTGTAGGAGTTCTCGTTGTCGTACCAAGAGGTGACCTGAACGAGGGTCTGGCCGTTGCCGAGGTCAGAGCACATGGTCTGAGTGGCGTCGAAGATGGAGCCGTGGGTCTCGCCGATGATGTCGGTGGAGACGATGTCGTCCTCGTTGTAACCGAAGGTCTCGGAGATGGTGGAAGCGTAGGCCTTCATAGCGGCGTTGACCTCGTCGACGGTGACCTTCTTGTCAACGACAGCGTAGAGGTTGGTGATGGAGCCGGTCGGCGTCGGGACGCGCTGGGCGGCACCGATGAGCTTACCGTTGAGCTCGGGGAGAACCAGGCCGATAGCCTTGGCAGCACCGGTGGTGTTGGGGACGATGTTGACGGCGCAGGCGCGGCTACGACGCTTGTTGCCCTTGCGCTGCGGGCCGTCGAGCGGCATCTGGTCGCCGGTCCAGGCGTGAATGGTGGTCATGATGCCGGACACGATGGGAGCGAAGTCGTTCAGACCCTTGGCCATCGGGGCGAGGCAGTTGGTGGTGCAGGAAGCAGCGGAGATGATGTTGTCCTCAGCGGTCAGCGTCTCGTGGTTGACGTTGTACACGATGGTGGGCAGATCGCTGCCGGCCGGAGCGGAGATGACGACCTTCTTGGCGCCAGCGTTGATGTGGGCCTGAGCCTTAGCCTTGCTGGTGTAGAAGCCGGTGCACTCGAGAACGACGTCGACGTCGAGGTCGCCCCAAGGCAGGTTGTTGGCGTCGGCCTCCTTGTAGATCTTGATCTCCTTGCCGTCAACGGTGATGGAATCCTCGCCAGCAACGACCTCGTGATCGCGAGCGTAGTTGCCCTGCGTGGAGTCGTACTTCAGCAGGTAAGCGAGCATATCGGGAGAGGTGAGGTCGTTGATAGCGACGATCTCGGAGCCCTCATGACCGAACATCTGACGGAAAGCCAGACGACCGATGCGACCGAAGCCGTTAATAGCAACCTTTACTGCCATTGTGTCTCCTTTCGTAAGGCCCCCGCAAGCTACAGCGCCCGCCGTTGAGGCCCACAAACTAACCACTCGCCTAATATACCTTTTTTTTGACTTGAATTTCACGAGAATAGTCGAAATTGAAAATCAAATTTACGTTAAAACGTTTTAAAGAATAAAATAGCAGCTAAATCCGTATATAAGTCGATACTTTAAACTACCGATTTGCTTCAATGAGCTTTTCAAGCCTCAAAACTCGATGGTAGAGGGCCGACTTCGACAAGGGAGGGTCAGCCATCTCCCCTAAATCACGCAGCGACAGATCGGGATAGCGCTCGCGCAGGTCGCAAAAGACCGCCAAGGCATCCGGAAGCGCATCGCGAAGGCCGCGCTGCTCGAGCTCATCGATAAGCGCAAGCTGATGTTGGGCAGCACCGGCGCTTCTGGTCTGGTTGGCGAGCTCGGCGTTCACGCGACGGTTCACATCGTTCTTAACCAACTTGACCGCGCGCGCCTCCTCAATCTCGGCAACGCTGCGCTTGGCACCAATCAGCTTTAATAGATGCTCGATTTCCTCGGCGCTCTTAATGTACACGGCATATGACCCCCGCCGTGCATTAACACGAGCATGGACCCCAATCTGCCCCAACAGGTCGCAAAGCCCCTTAGCATATTGCTCGCCCTGCACCGCGATCTCCAAATGAAAATCGCCGCGTGGATCGGCCACGAAGCCGCCCGCGATGAGCGCGCCGCGGATGTAGGCAAGCCTGCAGCAGGGACGGGCAACGATGTGTCGGGGAACACCAGCAACGAGCCCTCCCCTGCGGTCTAGAATGCCCAGCAGCACCAGAGCCTTGTCCAGGTCGGGTTGATCGGGCAGGGTAATGAGATAGTTACGGACCTTATGCAAGACCGATTTACGAACGGTGAATTCCGTTTTGAGCTTAAGAATGCGATGCGTCAGCGTGATCATCGTGCGCGCGACGGCTCCCGTCTCGGTCGCGACCGTCAAACGATACCGCCCGGAGCCGGCCAACGAAAGCGTACCGCTCACACGCGTCAGGGCGGCAAGCGTCGACAAATCGCAGTATTCACATTCGGGTTCGCAGCGCGCAAGCTCGTCACGCACCTCGGCGGTAAACGACATGCAGGCCTATGCTTTCGTGTTGGCGCGCGACAAGTCGCGATGGGAAATGCTCACGTGATACTGGGCGCCTTCCAAATAACGTGCCGTGGCCTCGGCGATGGCAACGCTGCGGTGCTGACCGCCCGTGCAACCGATGGCAATAGAAAGCTGCGGCTTGCCCTCTGCGATATAACCGGGCATGACCGTATCGAGCAGCTGCGTCCAGGCCTTCCAGAACTCCTGCGTCTTGGGATGGTCCAGAACAAAGTCGGAGACTTTCTTATCGAGACCGGTCATGGTGCGCATCTCGGGATCGTAGAACGGATTGGGCAGGAAGCGAACGTCAATCATAATGTCCGCCTCGACGGGCATACCGTGCTTAAAGCCAAACGAGAACACGTGAACGTCCATGAGCTGCTGGTCGGACAACTCGGAGAACGCCATGCGCAATTTGTTGCGCAGCGCAGAGGTGCGTAGGCGGCTCGTGTCGATAATCATATCGGCTCGATCGCGCACACCCTGCAGCTGCAGGCGCTCGCGCTGAATCGCATCGGCCGTAGTCTCCCCCGGCTTGGCAATGGGATGACGGCGGCGATTTTCGCTGTAGCGACGAATCAGTACCTCGTCAGAAGCCTCCAGGAACACGATGTCGCAGCTCATCTCGCGCTCTTCGAGCGCGGCGACCGCATCGAGCAGCTCATCGAACAAGCCCTGGCTACGCAAATCGCAGGTGACGGCGAGATGCCTGCCCACGCCCGTATTAATGCCGACGAGCTCGGCAAGCTGGGCGATCAGACGCGGAGGCAGGTTATCGATGCAAAAATAGCCCATGTCCTCGAACACGTGCATGGCCTGCGTGCGGCCCGATCCGGACATTCCGGTGATGATGACGATATCGGGGATGCGCTCCGAGCGCTCCGCCGCATCCATGGCATCTCCCTTTTGCATGTGCTGCCTCCCGAAAACAAGCGCGGGACCCAGCAACCCGGATCCCGCGCGGTCAATTGCCTTTATTGAGTATACCGCCCCGAGCGGATACGAGGCCTGTCTTACGCCTCAAGCGCAGCCTTGAACCAACTTGTAATACTCGTGGGGTGCGTGATGGCGGTGCCGACGACAACGGCCCAGGCGCCAGCATCGATCGCGGCGCGAGCCTCCTCGGGCGTATGCACGCGACCCTCGCAAATGATGGGAAGGCCGGGGAATTCCTCGGTCGCCTGACGCAGGAGCGGCAGGTCGGGGCCATCGGCCATGGTGCAATCGATGGCGGCGACACCGTGAGAGAGCGTGGTAGATACCAGGTCGAAGCCCATATCAACCGCACGGCGAATGTCCTCGATGGTGGCACAATCCGCCATCAGGAGCACACCCTCCTCGTGCAGCGGACGGAAGGTATCCTCGACCGTCTTGCCATCGGGGCGCGGACGATCGGTGGCGTCGATCGCCACGATATCGGCACCAGCAGCAACGCAGGCGCGGGCGTGACGCAGCGTCGGCGTGATGTAAACGCCCTCGTGTCCATCCTTCCATAGGCCAATAACAGGAACCTCACAGCGACCCTTAATGGCGGCAATGTCGGCAAGGCCCTGGCAGCGAATGGCGGCGGCGCCGCCGAGTTCGCAAGCGCGAGACATTTGAGCCATGGTCTCGGGCGTACGAAGCGGCTCGCCCATATACGCCTGAACGCTCACGACGAGCTTACCCTTCAGGGATTGAATCAAAGGATCGACGGTCATAAGGCTGCAACCTTTCTCAGAACAGCCTCCCGAGGCGTGTTGTCTCGGGAGGCTCCTACAGCAGATACGTTTACTTTAACGAAGCGAGAAGATGCTCGGCGGCACCGATGAGCGGAGCATCGCCCTCCAGAGACCCGATGAGAATCGGCGTGTCCTGGAGCGGATCGAGCGCCTGGCTGGCATAGCCCTCGTGCACCGAATCCTTCCACGTCTGCGAACGCCAATCGGGACCCTGATGAATTACGCCGCCCGAAAGCACGATAACCTCTGGATCCAGAATATTGGCAAGCGAGCCCAAGCTGGCGCCCAGCGCAAAGCCGGCGTCATGGATGACCTCGGTCGCCTTTGCGTCGCCAGCACGACACAGGTCGTTCACGTCGCGACCGACCGAAGGACGGCTGGGGTCAACTCGACCGAAGCGTTCGTCGTACATACGGCCAATCGAGGTGCCCGAAGCAACAGACTCAAGATGGCCGGAACGCCCGCAGGCGCAGGGAATGCCGGCGGCAGCCGAGCACTCGATGTGGCCCATATGACCGGCAGCACCATGGAAGCCCTGCATCACGCGGCCGTTCTCGACATATGCGCCACCGATGCCCGTACCGATTCCCAGGCACAAGACGGAGAACTTGCCCTTGCCGACGCCCCAGTGGGCCTCGCCCAGAGCATGAGCCTGCACGTCGCCCACAACGGCAACGGGAAGACCAAGGTCCTCGCGCAGACGCGGCCCCAACTGAACGCCGGACCAGCCGGGCATGATCTCATTGGCATAAGCAATGGCGCCCGTCTTGGGATCGACAACGCCTGCGGCACCGATACCGACACCGAGAACCTCGACATCGGGATTCGCCTCAAGAGCGGCCTTGATAGACGCCTCGATACGCTGGAAGACGGCCTCGCCGCCCTCCTGGGCCTCGGTAGGAATCTCGGCCTCAAAAACGGGATGGGGCACACTACCGTCAGCCGGGTACTCCATGATGGCAGTCGCAATTTTAGTTCCGCCGATATCGACAGAGCAGACGTACTTGTTCTCCATGTCGCTCTCCTTCGGAGATAAAAACAACTACAGGAAATGCGCCGTCAGGCTAGCCGTCACAGCGCAGTAAAGGTTTTCCAGGTGTCCGAGATCGCCGAGAAACCGTGTGGCCATTGACCTAATGGGTCATGGCCACACGGTTGAACGGCGAGGTCGGGTGCCTGGGAAGCTTTACAGGAGACCGTTGTCCTGAAGGACCTTCCTAATCGCCTCGACGTTCTCGCCGGTCATGGCCTTCACCGGGCGCGGCATGGTCGGGCTGTCGAAGATGCCCATGAGGTTCATAGCGGTCTTGAAGGCGCCGACGCCACCGGCATAGCCCTGGACGCCCGAGGTGACGTCCCAGATGTGCGAAATCTCATTGAGGCGATCCTGCTCGGCCTTGACGGTAGCCCAGTCGCCGGCCTGAGCGGCCTTCCACTGGCGCACGTAGCCCTCGGGCTCAACGTTGGCAAGGCCCGGGACAGAACCGTCGGCGCCACCGAGGTAAGCGCCGTCGACAACAACCTCGTGACCGGTGAGGATGCTCATCGGATGGCCGTTCTTCTCGTTCTCCTGAACGAGATAGCGGAACGAGATGTCATCACCCGAGGAATCCTTGACGCCAGCAAGGACGCCCTCGGCGCCGAGCTTGGCAAGGAGCTTCCAGGGGAGCTTGGTGTGAACGCAGACGGGAATGTCATAGGCAAAGATGGGCAGGTCGAGCTCCTCGTGCAGGATGCGGAAGTGCTCCTCGACCTCGGTCATGCCCTGCAGGGCATAGAACGGGCAGGTGGCGACAAGCGCATCGGCGCCCAGCTCCTGAGCGACCTTACCGTGCTCGATCATGCGCTCGGTCTCGGTATCGATGATGCCGACCAGGACGGGCACGCGGTGGTCGACGATACGAACGGCCTCGGCGATGATCTGGCGACGACGCTCATCGGTGGAGAAAACGACCTCGCCCGAAGAGCCCAGGAAGAACAGGCCATCGACGCCGGCATCGATCATGCGGTTGATGCTGCGCTCAAAGGAGGCAACGTCGAGCTGGTGGTCTTCGGTATCGGGAACAACGACGGGAGGGATAACGCCGGTGAATTTCTGAGTTGCCACAAGAATCTCCTTAGTTGTCTGGCGGGCGGCCCTATGCCACCCACTCTTGTTGGCAGTGTCCAGGCCGTCTAGGCCAAAGAACACGGGTAGAACGTTTGGTTAAAAAAGTCGATGACTTCGTTTTCGAACGCGTTGATGCGCTCATGAGCGTATTTGGCATAGATGATATGCCTCCGGTCACACTCAAGACCGTTGAATACGGCAAACTGGCCCTTGGGATCACTCACGGCATCCATGAGCGATGTGCCCATGAGCACCGATCCACGCACCCGAGACGACAACGCCTCGAGGCCACCGGGAATTGGATTGGCAACCGCCGTGCAGGCGAGGCCCCGCTCGTCCAGAGCAGAAACCGCCAGCGCGACTCCGCCGCCAAGGCCCTCGCCCCATGCAAAGATGCGGTCGGGGTCCACGCCATCAAGATTGCGCGCCACCTTCGCCATCGCGCAACCCCAACGGACGCGCTTGACAAAAGCAGGAGAGGCAATCCCCTGCTGCAGCTCGCTGGATCCAATCGCCTCATCGTCCAGCGCAAGCACGGCATATCCCATGGCCGCAAACCTCGTCATGTGATGCCATCCCCGCACGGGTCGGTCGATGTCGTGAAACATCAGACATAGCGGCACAAGCTCGGATGCTCGGGCGCGACCGGCAGGCTCGATCAAACGTGCGTGGACCACATCGCCACCAAGCTCAAAGGAAACCTCGGAGTAGCGGGCATACGGATTGGCGAAATCGATCGCCGTAATACTCGGCCCGCAAACCTCAAGGTCCGAAGCGGCTATCTCTAATTCGGAAACATCCGCAGAAGCATCACCGCGCCAATCCCGGAAATCAGCGAGCCTTGACGAGACCGTTCCGGGAATCCCCACAAGGTCGGAGACAATCAGCTCATTGACATTGCTCTCGCACTTAGACATGAGCCTCCCCTCCCTTGCAGAAAAACGGAATGATCAGATCGTCAAAATCCTGAATCTCCTCGTGGCCAAAGCCTTCAAAGAACTCATGACGCTTTTCACAGGTCAGGTTGTTATAGACCGCAAACTGCGTCGCTGGCGGACAGACGGTATCGGCTGTGCCGGTGCCAAACAGCACGGGGCATTTAACCATAGGGGCAAAGTTCTTGGAATCGAAGTACGCCAGCTTGGCATAGGCTTCGTCGATACGAGTCGAGTCCTCGTCAAACCAGCGAGACCAATAGCGCAGGCCCTCGTAGGCAATGTCGTCGGCATCCAAATCCCAGACCAGGCGGAAATCCGACAGGAAGGGATAGAGGATGGCGGCGCGATTGATAAGCTCGCTGTTAAGTGCACAGGTCGCAATGCCCAAACCGCCGCCCTGCGACGCGCCGTTCACAAACACACGGGCAAGATCGATGCCCTCGAGCTCGCGAACGATGCGGCACAGGATGCGAATATCTTGGTGCAAGCGGACATAGTAGAGGTTGGCCGGATCGCCGTCGATACCGGCGACGATATGGCCCGCGACCGTTGTGCCCTCAAATCCACCAATGTCCTCGGAGGGACCTCCTTGGCCGGGGCAGTCGAGGGCGATGAGTGCCATGCCCATGCCCGCAAACGACGCCTGCTCAAACCAGCTGCGGCTTGCACCCGGATACCCATGGAACTGAAGTACCAATGGCACGGGCTCGTCCGAGACGGGTTTAAGGTACTTGGCATGCAGGCGAGCGCCACACATGCCGGTATACCAGAGGTCGAAAAGCTGGCAGGTCACGGCATCGGTGACCGATGCCGTCTCGATCGCATAGTCAAGCCCGACGGCGTCGGCCTCGGCCATGCGGTCCTTCCAAAAGAGATCGAAATCTGATGGACGGGGCATGGCGCCCCGATACCCACCAAATTGCTGTTGTAGCTCCTGAGCACTTGGCATGGCTCGTGAACCCAACCTTTCGAAATCGCAACGGAGGTGCGCCCGGCAAGGGAACCGGGCGCACGGGAGGGAAAGCGAGGCTACTCGCCGAGCTTGGGATGCAGCAGCGACGGCGCAGCACCGAGCAGCATCTTGGTGTAGGGGTCCTGAGGGTGCTGGAAGACCTGCTTGGCCTCGCCCTGCTCGACGATCTTGCCGCCATTCATAACGATGATGTCGTCAGAGATATAGCGGACCGTCTGGATGTCATGGCTGATGAACACCATGGCCAGGCCGAGCTCCTTCTTAAGGTCGGTCAGCAGGTTCAGAATCTGCGCGCGGACCGAAACGTCCAGAGCCGAGGTGGGCTCGTCGGCGATGATGGCATCGGGGTTCAACGACAGGGCACGGGCAATTGCGACGCGCTGGCGCTGGCCGCCCGAAAGCTGGCCGGGAAGAACCTCGGCGGCGGAGCTGGGCAGACCGGTGAGCTCCAGGAGCTCCTTGACGCGCTTCTCCTGCTCGGCCTCGGTACCCAGGTTGTGGACGCGCATGGGGTCGAGCAGCTGCTCGCGAACGACCATGCGGGGATTGAGCGCCGTAGCCGGATTCTGGAACACGACCGAGATGACACGGCCCATGTGGCGACGGTCCTCGGCGGTACGCTTGGTTACGTCCTTGCCCTTAAAGTAGACCTTGCCGCTCGTGGGGGCCTGCAGGCCGCACATGACGTTGGCGGTGGTGGACTTACCGCAACCGGACTCGCCGACGATGCCGATCGTCTGACCGGGCATGAGCCTAATCGTTACACCCTGGACGGCGTGAACCAGGTTGGGGTGCAGAATCGAGCCGGTACGGGTCCTAAAGGTGACGTGGACGTCATCAAGGAAGATGATCGGCTCGACGCCGTTGACTGCGGTCTCGCTCATCTACATCACCTCCGCGTGAGGGGTCAAACCATTTGCCTTGAGCACCTCGTCGGGGAGCTCGGAATAGAAGTGCTCGGTGCCGGGCACGCGCTTGAAGACCGGACGGGTGTCCAGGCCAATGCGCGGATGGCTCGAGCGGGGCGCGAAGCGATCGCCCTTGGGGAAATCGCGCGGGCTCGGAACGGCGCCGGGCACCTGGTGCAGACGGCCCGAACCGCTCTCGATGGACAGAACGGAGCCCAGAAGACCGCGGGTGTACTCGTGGATCGGGTTAGTGAGCAGCTCCTTGGTGGGCGCCTGCTCGATAACCTGACCGGCGTACATAACCGTGATGTTATGGGCGACCTCGGCGACCAGCGCCAAGTCATGCGAGACGAAGATCATGGCAAAGCCGAGCTTGGCCTGAAGGTCGTTGAGCAGCTTGATGACCTGCTTCTGGACGGTAACGTCCAGAGCGGTCGTGGGCTCGTCGCAGATGACCAGCTTGGGGTCGCGGGTAAGGGCCATAGCGATCAGGACACGCTGACGCTGGCCACCGGAAAGCTCATGCGGGTAGCTCTCGAGCGTACGCTTGGGGTCGAGGCCCACGAGCTCCAGGAGTTCCTCGGCGCTGCGGGTGCCGCCGCGCTTGGTGAGCTGCTTCATCTGGGCAGAGATGAGCATGGAGGGGTTGAGCGAGGACAGGGCGTCCTGATAGACCATAGCGATATCGGTACCGCGCAGGCCGAACCACTCCTTCTTGCTCATCTTGAGCAGGTCGCGGCCCTCCCAGAGGACCTCGCCGGAAAGGTGCTCGTCATCGTCGGTCAGGCCCATGATGGCCAGCGTGGTGATGGACTTACCGCAACCGGACTCGCCCACCAGGCCCATGGTCTGACCAGGACGGACGTCAAAGTTGACATGGTCGACGACGTTGATATCGCCGTGATGCTCAAACTGAATGCAGAAGTCACGGACCGAGAGAATCGGTTCGACAGACTCGTCGGGCACATGGCGATCGTCACGCTTGAGCTCGACATCGCGCAGGGCGCCAAGGCGAGCGGAGAGGGACTGGGCCTGCTCCTTGTAGGCGCGAACGGGGTCGGAGACCAGCAGGTCGGCCTCGCGACGCTTGGAGGAATCGGTCGGATCCAGGGCGGCGGAGGGAGCAGCGGCCATGGCGTCGGTAATGCCCTCGGAGAGGATGTTGAGCGCCAGGCAGGTGATCATGATGGCCAGGCCCGGGAACAGCGCCTGCCACCAACGGCCGGCGAGCACGCCGCCGCGGGCGTCGGCGAGGATGTTGCCCCAGGTAGCGGTGGGCTCCTGGATACCAGCGCCGATGAAGGTCAGCGAGGCCTCGAAGATGATGGCGTCGGCGACCAGGGTAACGGTGAAGACCATGATCGGGGCGATGCAGTTACGCAGAACATGCTTGATCAAAATCCACGGAGCCTTGGCGCCGGAAACGATGACCGCGCGGACATAGTCCTCGCCGTACTCGGACACGATGTTGGCGCGCACGATACGGGCAATCTGCGGAGTGTACATAAAGCCGATGGCGAAGATGATCGACGGCACGGAGTTGCCCAGGATGGAGACGAAGACGGCCGCGAGGGCGATGCCCGGGATGGACATGATGATGTCCAGGATACGCATGATCGTCTCGGAAACGGCCTTGCGCGAAACCGCCGCAAGGGCGCCCACGACCGAGCCGCAGACCAGAGCCATGGCAGTGGCGCCAAAGCCGATAATCAGCGAGTAACGACCACCGTAGAGCATGCGCGACAGAATGTCGCGACCCTTATCGTCGGTACCGAAGATAAATCCGTTGCCGGGAGCCTGGCGAGCCGTAAAAATCTCGACCGGGCTATAGGGGGCAAGAAGGGGCGCCAGAATCGCAGTCAGGGCGACCAGCACCAACACGACGGCGGCAATCTTAGAAGACAGCGTCATCTTCTTCCAGCCACCGAGCTTGAGCCCCTTGGAGGCAGCCTTCTCGAGCTGCTCGGTTTGCTTCTCTCGAATCTTTACCATAATCTACACCGTCCTGATGCGCGGGTTGATGAGCAGGTAGAGCATGTCAACCACGATGTTGATGATGATGAAGGCAAGAGCAACGACGATAACGACGCCCTGAACCAGGTTCGCCTCGTTGCCCTGAACGCCCTGCAGAATCGCGGTGCCCATGCCGGGGAGGTTGAAGATAACCTCGATGACGACGGCGCCGCCCATGAGGTAACCGATCTTAAGACCGAGGGTGGTGACCGGGGTGATCAGCGCATTGCGAAGAACGTTGATGCCGACGACGACCTTCTCGGGAACGCCGGCGCCGCGAGCCATACGGACATAATCCTTATCGAGCTCCTCGACCATGGCGGTACGCACGATACGAGTCATCTGGCCCGTCAGCGGAAATGCCAAGGCGATAGCGGGCATGATCATACGTCCCAGATAGCCAGCCGGATTCGTGGTGAAGTGAGGCAGAGCACCCGATGCCGGAAGCACCTTAAGGTAGGAAGAGAACAGCAGGATCAACAGAACGGCAAGCCAGAACGACGGGGTTGCCAAGCCGGCGATGGAAAAGACGCGGATCACTTGGTCCGGCCATTTGTCGCGATACAGTGCCGCGATGACGCCGAGTAAAAACGAAACGACCGCACCGATGGCAAGGCCGATGAAGGTCAGCTGCATCGTGACGGGCAGGGCCGTGGAGATGCGCTTGGCAACGGAGTTGCGAGCAGCACCATAGGTGCCCATGTCACCATGGATCAAATCGCCCATATAGCGCACGTAGCGCACAGGCCAGGGGTCGTCCAGACCATACTTCTCATGGTACTCGGCAACCGCCTCGGGCGAGGCACCGTCACCCAACGCCGTGTAGGCGGGGTCGGTCTTGGAGAACGACATAAGGAAGAACACCAGGACGGTGACGCCCAATGCCATGATCGGCAGCGCCACAAGACGCCTTCCAATCAAACGTAGCAAGTTGTTCACGTTCTCTCCCCTTTCTTTTGTCGGTAGGACCAACTGGTATATGAGTACGGATACTCATTACAAGACCCGAGCGACATCGAGGTCGCCCGGGTCTTTGTTTCAACTATGAGGATACGGTCCCAACGACCGACATCCTGCATACAGACTCAAGCGAGTCTTACGCCTTGACGGTCGCAACGCCCCTGAAGGACATGCTCGTCGTACCGATGCCCTTGAAGCCATCGAGGGCCTCGCCGTTGGGCGCAGTGGACGGATCGTCCCAGGAAGCGGAGACGGTCTTGACGTGGACAACGGGGTACAGAACGGCGTTGTCGGCAATGATGTCGAAGCACTCGTTCCACTTCTTCTGCTGCTCATCGCCCTCAGCGGCAAGAGCCTCGTCCATGAGACCGTGGAGCTTCTGCCACTCAGCGGACTCCTTCCACGGGCAACGGGTCTGCATCCAGACGTTGTCGCCGTACCACCAGTTGAGCAGCAGGTCGGGGTCGGCGCCGAAGCAGGAAGGATCGCCAGGGGCAAGGAGGATATCGTAGGCCTCGCCGCCGTCGATGGCAGCGTAGGTGGCCGGCGAGGTATCGGTCTGGATGGTCACATCGAAGCCGAGAGCGTCGAGGTCATTCTTGACCTGGGCGGCCATGCCCTTAATCTGCTCGTTGTCGGTGGTGCGCAGGGTGATGGCACCCGGGGTGATGCCAGACTCCTCGATGAGCTTCTTAGCCTTCTTGGCGTCGGTCTTGTACACCGTGGAAGCCTCATGATAGTTGGTGAAGCTCTTGGGCAGGTAGCAGCTGGCAGCGGTGGCAAGGCCGGCGAAGGTGTTGCTGACCATCTTCTCGGTGTCGAGCGCATACATGACAGCCTGACGGACCTTGACGTTGTTCCAAGGCTCCTTGGCGACGTTGAACATGATGAAGCGGGTGCCGAAACCCTGAACGTTATCGATCTTGCAGCCGGCGCTCTCGAGCTGGTCGACGGCGTCAGCGGTAACGAGCTCCATAACGAGCGTGGAGCCCTCCTGCTGAGCGGTAACGCGAGCGGTGGGGTCGGTCAGGATGCTGTACTGGATCTTCTTATCCTCGGCAGCATACTCACCGTTGTACTCGGGGTTGGGAACCAGGGTGATCTCGGTATCGGAGATAGAGTCGTACATCCAGGGGCCGGAGCCGATCGGCTGCTTGGCGCGATCCTCCTCGGTCTGGGTGGCCGGGGTAACGCGGACGATGGCCAGACGATCCTTGAGCAGGGAGAAGTTGGGGACCTTGGTCTTGACCGTCACGGTGCTGGCGTCCTTGGCCTCGATGGACTCGAAGGGCTGGAAGAACGGAGCATAGGTAGCGGAAGCGGCGCAAGCGGTGTAGGAGGCAACGACATCGTCAGCGGTGACCTCGGTGCCATCGGAGAACTTGGCGCCCTTGCGGATGGTGACCTCGAAAGTGGTGTCGTCCACAGACTTGGGATCGTCGGTGGCGAGCTCTTTGAAGGTGCTGTAGTCGTGGTAATCGATGCCGTAGAGGCCCTCGACGACGTGCCAGTTAGCACCCAGGCCCACAGCGGAGCCGGTGCTGGCGGGATCGAAGCTGGACGGAGCGTAAGCGGAACCAGCGGTGATCACGCCGCCGCCACGGTTGGCGGAATCGGTGGAACCGGAAGCGGAACCCTCGTCGCTAGAGCTGCCACCGCAGCCGGTGAGACCAAGCCCTGCGACAGCAGCGACGCTGCCGGTGAGGCCGAGGAACGAACGCCTGGACATACCCTTGTTGATGATGGCCATGTCTTCTCCTATCAATAGAGAATCTTACCCGGGAGCGCCTAGACGTGCCCCCGCGCAACTTGCGGACGATATATACCTTACCTACCGACGAACCCAACTGAGGTGCCGCGCTCGGCGACCGATACATACATACGCTTGAACGGTATTTGCTACCGTTCACCGAATTCATTGACAAATGATTCGCCAGACAGTATGTATCGACGAGGTGAGATATCATTCTTCGTCAACCCGCAGGATAGCAGGGTTGTTCACCATGGCTAGTCAAACGTTTTAGCGTTAATTAAACCCGAAATCGGCTGGTAATCGCCGTGAAATAAATGATTGAAAATCACGCAATCATGTATATCAGTTGTTTAGAGGCGTGTTTAGTTTTCGGATTGCTTTGCCGCCGCCTCGGCGCGCTCGGCATTCCATGCAACGAGCGCCTCGTGAACCGCTTTGGCGACATCGGCAGGAATGCCTCGAACTTCCGCGATCTCTTGCTCGCTCGCCGCGCGCAAACGCTTCATCGAGCCAAAATGGCGCATAAGGGCACGTTTTCTGGTGGGTCCCACGCCTGGAACGTCATCGAGTACCGAAACCGTCATGGCTTTATCGCGCAATTCGCGATGGAACGTGATGGCAAAACGGTGCGATTCATCGCGCACCTGTTTAATTAGATAGAGCGACGCGGACCCGGTCGGCAGCACGATGGGAGTCTCGTCCCAAGGCACGAAAACCTCCTCATCGGCCTTTGCCAAGCCACAAACTGGTATATCGAGCCCAAGAGCCTCAAGTTGCTTGATCGCAGCGGTCAATTGCGGCTTACCGCCATCGACAACGAGCAAATCGGGGCGCGAGCCAAAGCGCTCGTCGGCCATGCGCTCGGGAGCATAACGTCGTCCCAAAACCTCGGACATCGACACGAAGTCGTTTGCCTCGTCCAATTCGGCCTGAATTTTAAAACGACGATACTGACTCTTGTCGGCGCGCCCGTTGGTAAACACCACCATCGAGGCGACCGTAAAGGTGCCATGCAGTGTAGAGATATCGAAGCACTCGATACGCAACGGCGGCGATGGCAGCGCCAACGCACTTTCGAGCTCCAGGAGCGCTTGATTGGTGCGGTCGTCAGCGTACCCCGTTCGCATCATGTAGCGCATGAGGGCATGGCGCGCATTTTTGGATGCCATATCGAGCAGACGGTGCTTTTCGCCACGCTGCGGCCTATGGAGATGGCAGGAACGCTCACGCTTGCCCGCAAGCCACTCCCCCAGCGCTTCCGCATCCTCAAGCTCGACGGAAAGGTTGACCTCAGCTGGAATATCAGCCGTCTCGTCGTAATAGCGCTTAAGAAAGCCCGACTGGAGCTCTTCCTCGTCAACATCAAGACCCTTGTCGAGAATGAACTCGCAGGTGCGAACTGTTCGGCCCTCGCGAACGACGAAGACGCAAGCGGCGGAGATGGTCTCCTCGCGATAGAAACCGATGACATCTATATCGACACTGGAGGGAAAAACGACTTGCTGACGATCGTCCAGACCCCTGATGACCTCCAAACGACGTTTGACGCGTGCCGCGCGCTCAAAGTCGAGCGCCTCAGCGGCATCCGTCATCTCGGAGGTCAGCTCATCGACGACATCCTTGCGATGGCCCGACAAAAAGCGCTCGACACGCTTGACGTTCTTGGCATAGTCTGCCGGGGAAATCGCGCCGACACACGCACCCGGGCCACGCCCGACATGGTAGTCAAAGCAGGGGCGCCCGTTTTGCGCGCAAATCATATTGACGATGTCTTCCTCGCCCTTGTGGGACTCGACGATACGGCGACAACGACGCCACTCCGCACAGGATGCGGAGCAGATGGGGATAACCTTGCGCAGCGTATCTATCGTCTCACGTGCCGCGCGGCTATCGGTATAAGGTCCAAAATAGCGCGTTCCCGGCTTATGACGCTCACGCGTGTATTTGATAGCGGGATACAGGTCGCCCTTTGTAATGGCGATAAAGGGGTAGCTCTTGTCATCCTTGAGGTCGACGTTAAAGTACGGATGGTACTGACCAATCAAATTGCGCTCGAGCACCAACGCCTCGTGCTCGGTCTCCACCACGATATAGTCAAAGCTCGCCACCAGCTGCATCATCAGCGGGATCTTCTGGCGCTCGTCCTGCAGCGTCACGTACTGACGCATACGGGCGCGCAGGTTTTTCGCCTTGCCCACGTAGATGACATCGCCCTTGGCGTCTTTCCAAAGGTAGCAGCCGGGCTGCGTGGGAACGCGCGAAACCTGCTCGGCAAGCGTTGGAATGTTGTCGTGACCGGCCACGCGCACCTACTTGCGACGAATCAGCGCCGAGACCTCGGGCATCTTAAGGACGACGGCAAGGCCAAAGGTAACAGCAAGCGAGACGACACCCGCAACGCAAACGTAGCCAAGAGTAATCAGAATCGAGCCGCCAAGTGCCCCGACAAAGTGCTCAAGCGCCCACATGACGCCGGCGCCTGCGGCAGCACCCAGGCCACCGAGCAAAAGGCCAAAGAAACCGCCATGCAGGATAGATTTAACCTGAAGACCACGCAGACGACGACGCAGCCACCACAGCGAGCAACCGACCAAGATCACGTAGTCGACGACATACGAAAGCGCGATTGCCGGCATACCGAAGCCCAGCACAACGCCAAACAGCAGAACCGAGCCGGCCTGGCCGATGGCGGAATACAGACAATAGCGGCTATAGGGCTTCATGTCGAGCAAGGCAGAGAAGCTCTTCTGCATCAGCACGACCACGCCGTAGAGCGGCAGGGAAAGTGCCAGGTAGATAAGGAACTCCGACACCAGCGCCACACCGGACTCATCGAACTTGCCAGCGCAGTAGATCATGTTGAGCGGACGCGCGAAGACAATCAGGTACAGCGCGAATGGAATCAGGAAGAACAGCATCTGGGCGACGCCACGCGAAATGCCCGTGCGGACGCTGTCGTAATCCTTCTCCTGTGCGTCGTGAGAGAGCTCGGTATAGAGCGCCGTCGAAAGCGAGGCGGCAATCAGCGCGTAGGGCAGCGTGTACCACAGGCGCGCATAGGCGATGACGGAAGGACCAGTCTCGGGCTGGACCACCAGCGCAGCAGCGTTGGTGATAGAAGTCGAGACAAACATGCACACCGTGGCGAGCAGCGTCGGGATACCGAGCGCAATCGTCTGGCGCAGTGCGGGGTCCTTAAAGTCGATATGGATATGGGGATGCACGCCGTGCTTGCCAAGCGCGGGGATCTGACATGCCATCTGAACAAAGACACCGAGGGTCGTACCGGCCGCAATCAAGATGATGCCGGCACGTTCGCCAAACTGTGCGGACACGGGCGCAAAGCCCATAAAGCTCGCAATGACGATCACATTGTTGAGGACCGGGGCAAACGTCGACCAGAAGTAGTCGCGGTGTGCGTTGAGGACGCCCGAAAACACCGAGCCCAAACCATAAAACAGAATCTGGATGGCAAAGAAACGGAACATGAACGCAGCGGTATCCATGCTGCCGCCGTCACCCGAAAGGAACGATTGCGTCCAGATAAAGCCCGGGGCGAACACGGTCCCCAGCAACGAAATGCCACCCAGCACCAATAGCAGAATACCGAGCAGGTTGCCCACGTACTCGTTAGAGGCCTCGCGACCCTGCTCACGCCTCACGCCCATGTACACGGGCAAAAACGCCGTCACGAGCATGCCGCCCATCACGAGTTCGTAGAGCATATTGGGCAGGTTGTTGGCGACCTGATAGGAAGACGAGAGCAGCGACATGCCGATAGCGGCCGCCATTGCCCACGTGCGGATAAAACCGGTGACGCGAGACACGATGGTCAGGATGGTCATAAGCCCGGCGGAACGACCAACCGTGGAGTAGTCCGACGAGCCCATGTCGTCAGTGTCGTCTCGCGACGAAGAAGCTTCGGATGAGGGTGTCTGAGGCGCAGATTCTTTTGCAAAATGAGCTCCGCACTTCAATTCTTCCTGCGGCATCGCTCAGTCCTCTCTCGTAATCGGGGCGACCGTCGCCCCGCAAAATGCAATTAAATCATCAGGTGCAAGCTCAAGCTGATAACCACGCTTGCCTCCCGAAATAAAAATGGTATCCCAAAGGACACATGTCTCATCAATGAGCGTCCGGTAGCGTTTTTTCATACCGACCGGACTGCAGCCGCCGCGAACGTAGCCAGTCGCCGCAAGCAAATCCTTCACATGCATCATGGCCAAGGACTTCTCCCCCGCGGCACGCGCGACGGACTTTAGATCGAGCTCGTCGGCAACAGGGATGCAGCACACGACGTGGTCGTTGGACGGCGTCACGCAGACCAAGGTCTTAAATCCTTGTCCGGGCTCCTCGCCAAGCTGCTCCGAAATCGCGACCCCCAGGCCCGCCGACTCATCACCATCGTCTTCGTACGTATGTAGAACATAGGAAATGCCGGCGCTTTCCAGCTCGCGCATCGCATTGGTTTTTGGCGTCTTTACAGCCTTTGCCATGGCATATCCTTTCCCTCGCATTCGGACGCAAGGATTAAGTATATGTCCAATTCGGCTGCATACGTCACTTCGACACAGCAAGCGCCATCGAATCACAAGGAGTCGATGGCGCCCATAAACTGAATCGCCTATTTATTGAGCATCAAGTTGAGCCTGACGCTCCCGGTCACGCCTGAGCAACGGCGCCAAAAACTTGCCCGTATAACTCTGCGGACAGTCCGCAACCTGCTCCGGTGTGCCCGAAACCACGACGGTTCCGCCGCCGTTACCGCCCTCGGGGCCCATATCGATTAGGCGGTCGGCAACCTTGATGACATCGAGGTTGTGTTCAATCACCAGCACCGTGTTGCCCGCATCGACCAAGCGCTGCAGCACATCGAGCAGCTGGCGGACGTCCTCAAAATGAAGGCCGGTCGTCGGCTCGTCCAAAATATAGAACGTCTTGCCCGTCTGGCGTCGATGAAGCTCCTTGGCGAGCTTCACACGCTGCGCCTCGCCGCCCGAGAGCGTCGTGGCGGGCTGGCCCAGGCTCACGTAGCCCAAGCCTACATCGTACAGCGTCTGGAGCTTGCGCTTAATCTGCGGGATATTCCCAAAGAAGGCCAGCGCCTCGGTGACGCTCATGTCGAGCACGTCCGAGATGGTCTTGCCACGGTAGGTGACCTCAAGCGTCTCGCGGTTGTAGCGTTTACCGCCGCAGACCTCACAGGGGACATAGATATCGGGAAGGAAGTGCATCTCGATCTTGATCTGTCCGTCGCCCTTGCACGCCTCACAGCGCCCGCCACTCACATTAAAGGAGAAACGACCCGGCGAGTAGCCGCGCGCCTTCGACTCCGGCGTACTCGCAAACAGCGCGCGCAGATCATCCCACAGGCCAATGTACGTAGCAGGGTTGGAACGCGGCGTGCGGCCAATCGGCGACTGGTCGATATCGATAACCTTATCGATGCACTCGATGCCCTCGATTTTCTTATACGGGCCCACAGGACGCGTCGAACGATGAATGGCATTCGTAAGGGCAGGTGCGATGGTATCGGTAACCAGGGAGCTCTTACCCGATCCCGACACGCCGGTAACAACCGTAAGCGTACCAAACTCGATCTTGGCGGTAACGTTTTTGAGGTTGTTGGCGCGGGCGCCCGTGATCTTAAGGCAGCCGCGACCGGGCTTGCGACGTTCATCGGGAACCCGAATCATTCGCTTGCCGGTCAGGTAGGCACCCGTCATCGAATCGGGGCACGCCATGATATCGGCAGGCGTTCCCGCGGCGACCACGTGTCCGCCGTTCACGCCCGCGCCGGGGCCCATGTCGATCACATAGTCGGCAGCACGAATCGTATCCTCATCATGCTCGACGACGATGACGGTATTGCCGATATCGCGTAGGCGCTCAAGCGTCTTGATCAGGCGCTCGTTATCGCGCTGATGGAGGCCGATCGATGGCTCGTCCAAAATGTACAGGACACCCATGAGGCCGGCGCCGATCTGCGTTGCCAGGCGAATGCGCTGGGCCTCGCCTCCGGAAAGCGTCGCCGAGGCACGGTCGAGGGTCAGATAGTCGAGTCCGACATCGACCAGAAAGCGTAGGCGCTCCAGGATTTCCTTAACGATGCGCCCGCCGATAAATTGTTGGCGCTCGGTAAGCTCCAAGTCCTCAAAAAACTCGAGCGACTCGCGGCACGATAGGCAGCAGACCTCGTAAATGGACTTACCGCCTACGGTAACGGCGAGCATCTCGGGGCGCAGACGAGCACCATGGCAACTCGAGCACGGCTCCTCGCGGATGTACTTCTCCAAGCGCGCCTTGGTGTTCTCATTCGTCGTCTCGGTATAGCGCTCGTACAGGATATTGCGCACGCCCGAGAACTTGGTGTCCCACTGGCTGCGGCGCCCATCGAGCTTTTGATAGTCGACCGAAATCTTCTGGTCGCCCATGCCGTCTAAAAACGCGCGACGCACCCGCGGAGGCAGATCCTCCCACGGCGTATCGACGCTCACCTTAAAGTGTTTGCAGACCGCAGCGAAAATCTGCGGATAGTAGTTAGAGTTGCCAAACAGGCTGCCAAAGACCCCGTCGGCGATCGACTTCGAGGGGTCTTCGATTAGGGCCTCGGCATCGACCGTCTTCTTAAAGCCCAGGCCGTCGCACTCTGGGCACGCGCCATAGGGCGCGTTGAACGAGAAATCACGCGGCTGCAGGTCATCGATGGAGTGCCCATGCTCCGGGCACGCTAACGCCAGCGAATACTCCAGCAACTCGCCTTCGGTCCCCTCGGGAGCGTCGCGGTCGGGCAGCAAGTATACGTTCACATTGCCGTGCGCCAGCGCGGTCGCCTGCTCAACAGACTCGGCGATACGGCCCAGAGAGTTCTCACGGATCACGATGCGATCGACCACGACCTCGATATCGTGCTTGAACTTCTTATCCAGATCGATCGGATCGTCGAGCGAGCGCACTTCACCGTCGACACGCACGCGGCTAAAGCCCTCGGCGCGAAGGTCCTCAAACAGTTTGGTGTACTCGCCTTTTCGCCCGCGTACCACCGGTGCCAGCACAAACGCGCGGCGGCCCTCCCCCGCCGCCAAGACCTTGTCGGCAACCTGATCGGTCGTCTGACGCTCAATGACACGGCCACATTCGGGACAGTGCGGGGTGCCCACACGGGCGAACAGCAGGCGCAGATAGTCATAAATCTCGGTTACGGTGCCAACCGTCGAGCGAGGGTTTTTAGACGTCGTCTTTTGGTCGATCGACACCGCCGGCGAAAGGCCGTCGATTGAATCCAAGTCGGGTTTGTCCATCTGGCCCAAGAACTGGCGCGCATAACTCGAAAGGCTCTCGACGTATCGACGCTGGCCCTCGGCATAGATAGTGTCGAATGCCAGCGAACTCTTGCCCGAGCCAGAAAGACCGGTAATGACCACGAGTTGGTCACGCGGAATGGAAACATCGATATCACGGAGGTTGTGCTCACGAGCGCCGCGAATAACGATAGAAGAATCAGACATGGAAGCTCCTTGCCTCCTATTGCATCGAATCATACTGCCGATGAGTTTAGCGCACTCGACGCGCACAGATGTTCGTAATACAAGATTCGCAGACCTTTATCTTTGCGTATCGGGCGCTTTGTTTCTCGAAATGCCGTGGAAAGGTTACAGTAATCTAATACTGAACTTAATTTGCTGTACCAGAGGAACGTCCATGACCGAAGATATCCCCCTTGAAATCACTTCGAGCGACATGGCCAATCTGCCCATATTCATCGCCGTCCTCATCGTGGCCGCCGTCGTCGTGCGCGTGTATTTTTCAATCAAACGCAACGAAAAGCCACCCATTGCCCGCGTCTTTTGGTGCGCGACGCTCCTCATCCCGCTCGGCGTGGTAGCTGCATGGGTTACGAATCAATTGCTCGTAAATGAGGGCAGCTCCCTATGGGTCCTTTCTTATTCGGCGCTCGGTGCTGCCGCCGTCATGCTTCTTGTCGAGCCCTTGGTTTCGGGACTTATCGACCAAACCGACCTTGCGACGGGAACGGTTGCCTGTATTTGCCGTGACATCCTTGTCATCGCCGCTGTTTCAGCGCTCTCGTTCGTTTCACTCGAAATTGCCTGCAACGAAACGTTCTATCGCATTCCCGCCAACTCATTCGGGTTTTCCGTCGGGCTGCTCGCGACGGTTCTGCTCTCCCTTTATTTGCTGGGACAGCGTCATGGAGGCGTCATGGCTCTCGTGCCCGTCGTCTGCTGCATCCTTGGCATTGCCGAGCACTTCGTCATAACGTTTAAAGGCGAAGCCATCCTGCCAAGCGATATCTTGGCCCTTGGCACCGCAATGGAAGTGAGCGAGGGATACGAGTTTACCTTTACCGCCGGAATCGTAACCTCTCTCGCCCTGCTGGAGATTTCCCTGGGGCTTCTTTCGCTCATCCGACCGCGAAAGCTCCGTACGCCCACCCATGTCTTCCCCGCTATCGCCGCTAACCTCTGTGCTTTTCTGCTAGTGACCGTTGTGGGGCTCTCAGGCTTTTCCAACATCGACTTGGAGCAGGCGCTGGATTTTGGATTTGACCGTTGGCAGCCCATCACCACGTATGCGTCTCAGGGTTTTATCACTTCGTTCACCGAAATGGTCAACGAGTTGCCCATTGAGAAGCCCGAAGACTATACGCCCGATGAGGCGCAGAGCATCGAGCAGGAGCTCGCCGCCGTCTACGACAGCACATATGGCTCGAGCGAACAGCGCGCGGCGGCCGTTGCCCAGTTCAATGAAATCAAGCCGACGATTGTTGCCGTCATGAACGAGAGTTTTAGCGACCTTTCGTGCTTTGAGCAGCTCCAGGCGGCCGGGTACTCCGGCCCCGCATTCTACAACTCGCTTCCCGACACACTTGTTCGCGGCACCATGCTCGCTTCGGTCGCCGGTGGCGGAACGGCGAACTCCGAATTCGAATTTTTGACCGGAGCGACAACGGCCTTTGTCGGATTAGGCAAGATCCCCTATCAGCTGTATCAGATGAATGGCGTAAACAGCCTGGCAAAGGACCTTAAAGAGCTTGGGTATACCACTACCGCTATGCACCCGCAAAACCCCGTCAACTACCATCGAGATAAAATCTATCAGCAGCTGGGCTTTGGAGACTTTCTTTCAATCGGCGATTTCGAAGGTGCGCCCTATTACCATGCCGGCGTATGCGACTACGCCACCTACGACAAGATACTCGACCTGCTTAGAACCGACGAAGCGCCGCAGTTCATCTTTGACGTCACGATGCAAAATCACGGCGGCTACGACTATGGCACCGTTCCCGCCGAAGAGCTGACAAACTATTGGGTCGAGGGAGCCAGCGAAGGCGCCAACAGCGCGCTCAACACCTATCTCACCTGCATCAACGCATCCGACCGGGACCTCGAGTACTTTATCAACGAGCTCCGCAACATCGGCAGACCGGTTGTTCTTGTCTTTTTTGGCGACCATCAGCCGAGCGCCGCAACGACTCTCAACGACGAGCTGTACCCTCAGGAAGATACGGCAAGCCACGCTTTCCGTATCTATCAGTCGACATATCTCGTCTGGGCTAACTATGAGATCGCCGGCAATACCGAGCTCAACGTCTACGACACCGTCGGGGCAAACGAGATTGCAGCCATTACCCTTAATAAGATCGGCGCCCCGCTCACCAATTACCAAAAGGCCCTGCTTGCGACAAGGTCAGATGTGCCCACCATCAATGTCGCCGGCTATCTCGGTGCCGACGGGCTGCGCTACGACTTGGAATCGGAAGACAGCCCCTACGCCTCGACGATCGACAAGCTGCAGCGCATGCAATACCTCGAGTTCGCCAGCAAAGTTCAGTAAGCCCGCCCATTCGCTTGGGCCCATCGTATTGCAAGCACGCTCGGCCCAAACGCATCGCAAATGACTCCCGCTCGCAAACGAGGGTACAATGACGCTCGTGTCACATCGCGGGGCCCCGGCCCCAGCATATACAAAGGAGTCATACATGGGTTGCGAACACGCACAGGCCGCCGGCGGACAAACGTCGCCGTCGCAATTTGAGGAGAACACGCTGTCCGAGGTCAAGCGCGTCATCGCCGTGCTTTCCGGCAAGGGCGGTGTCGGCAAGTCATTTGTCACCGGTGCCATCGCCACCGAGCTTGCCCGTCACGGCCACAAGGTCGGCGTCCTCGATGCCGACATCACCGGTCCCTCTATCCCCAAGATGTTCGGTATGAGTGGACGCCACGTCCATGCCCTTGGCAACCTTATGCTGCCCGAAATCTCCGAGCACGGCGTCAAGGTCATGAGCTCCAACCTGCTGCTCCAAAACGAGACCGACCCCGTCCTTTGGCGCGGTCCGGTCATCGCAGGCGCCATTAGGCAGTTCTGGAGCGAGACCTCGTGGGGCCCCATCGACTACCTGCTGGTCGACATGCCTCCGGGAACAGGCGACGTCGCGCTCACCGTCTTCCAGTCGCTGCCGGTCGACGGCATCGTCATTGTCACGAGCCCGCAGGATCTGGTCTCGATGATCGTCGCCAAGGCGGTCAACATGGCCGAGAAGATGAACGTCCCCATTCTGGGCATTGTCGAGAACATGAGCTATATTGAGTGCCCTGACTGCGGCAAGATGATCGAGGTCTTTGGCAAGAGCAAGCTCCCCGAGGTCGCAGAGCGCTATAACCTCGACATCTTGGGCCAGCTTCCCATTAATCCGGCACTCGCCGAGGCCTGCGATAAGGGCGAGGTCGAGACCGCGCTGCCCGATGGCATGTTGCCCAAGGCAGTCTCTGCCGTCGAGGCTATTACCCCGCACGAGACCGACGAGGCCTAAGTGAACGCGAGCGCCCTCTATGACGTCTTGGTAATCGGCGGCGGGGCTTCAGGCCTCGCCGCCGCCATTACGGCCGCACGCGCTGGCAAAAGCGTCTGCATCGTTGAGCGCGATGTCGCCTGCGGCCTCAAGCTCCTTGCGACCGGTAACGGCCGTTGCAACCTCTCCAACGAATCGATTGATCCTCAGCGGTATAACCACCCCGCATTCGTCGAATCCGTCATGGGCCCCCAGCCCGAACAAGAGCTTATGGGTTTCTTCTCCTCGCTGGGCATCATGACAACCTCCGAGGAAGGCAGGCTGTACCCGCGCTCCCTTCGCGCCGAATCGGTGCGCGACGCGCTTCTCAACGTTTGCGACCGCCTAGGTATCACCTTAATCTGCGGAGCCAACGTTGCCACGGCGCACAAAGCTTCCGAAGGCTGGGCACTCCAAATAGACCGTCCAGCGCGGGCGCTCAAGGCAAAAAAGCACGACGACCGAAAATCGGAGCTCCGCTCGCTTCGGAAGGCGCTCGCCGATGTCCCTCGCAAGAACGAGGCCCTGCAGGCACATGCCGTAATTATCGCTACGGGCGGCAACCCCACCGGTATCGCCGATACGTTTCGCCTTCCCCTCACTTCGCTGCGCCCCATCCTCTGCCCCGTATCGGCAACGGTCGTTGGCGATCGAGCGGCACTCAAGACGTTGGATGGCCTGCGCGTCCGCGCCTGCTTGACGCTCGCCCGCAATCATAATGAGCTCTGGCACGAAGACGGTGAAGTGCTGTTTCGAACCTTCGGTATCTCGGGTGTCGCTGTCTTCAACCTCTCTCGTCGTATCCAGCACGGCGATACGATCCTGCTCGACGTTTTCCCCGACCTCTCCAAAGACGAGTTGCTCGATATGCTCAACCGGCGCGTTGAGCTGTTCGGTGACTTTTCACCCCGCGATCCCCGTTGGCTCGACGGCATGCTCGCCCCGCAACTCTCCCGCGTCGTCTGCACAGCGTTCGAGCAGTGCCATCCAGGCTCCAACGATGTCATCCATCTGGTCTCGATCCTCAAGCACTTTAAGCTGTTTGCCGAGGGGACGACCGATGAGCGCTCGGCGCAGGTCACGCGTGGTGGCGTATCTGTCGAGAGCATCTCAACACCCAGTCTACGCGCGCGCAGCGTTGTCGACGCCCCGCTTTACGTCTGCGGCGAAGCGCTCGACATCGACGCCGATTGCGGAGGCTTTAACCTTGCGTGGGCCTGGCTCTCGGGCATTCGCGCTGCAAGCAGCCTGTAGCCGCGCAGTCTATAATCAAAAACACATTCGGGCCGTCTGGGATACCGGACGGCCTCTTTCTTGCCTCTAAGGAGACCTCGATGATCGAAATCACCCAAGTCAACGCGTCGCTCGATGAAGCCGGCGATGAAAATGCCTGTCTCATTGTTGGCAAGCGAGTCGCCAAGCGCGTCCTACGTTGCAAGGACTCCGAGATCAAGTCCATCGAGCTCCACCGCAAGTCAATCGACGCTCGCAAAAAACGAGACGTCCATTTTATCCTGAGCTTTCGTGTTGAGCTGACTAGTCCCCACCTCGAGCGAGAAGCGGTCGACAGCGTTGCCGAGCGTGACCGCTCGCGCGTACGCGCGATAGAAGACGATGAGCCTTCATTCCCCTCCCCCGCCTCCGACGCGCCTCAAGAACGCCCTGTCGTTGTCGGCGCCGGATGCGCCGGCCTTTTCGCTGCGCTTACGCTCGCCGAAGCAGGTCTTAAGCCCTTGCTCATCGAGCGCGGCGACCCGGCATTTCGCCGCTCGCAGGCGATCGACCTCTTTCTAAAGGAGCGCATCCTCGACCCCGAGAGCAATATCCAGTTTGGCCTGGGCGGCGCGGGAACCTTCTCGGACGGCAAACTCAATACGGGAACCAAAAATCCCGCCCATCGCCTTATCCTCGAATCCTTCGTCGAGGCGGGCGCGCCCCGCGATATTCTGTGGGATGCCAAGCCGCACATTGGCTCCGACATCCTTCCCACGGTCGTCACCGCTATATCCCAGCGCATCGAGCAGCTCGGAGGTGTCGTCCGCTATCGAACGAAGCTCGTCGACATTCGCATCGACGCGTCTGGCGCCATCACCGGTATTGATGTCCAATCGTCCCAAGACGCCGCTTGCGAGCCAATCGAGACAAAGCACCTCATCCTCGCCTGCGGGCATTCTGCTCGCGATATTTTTGAGCTCCTTAAGGGCCACAACGTGGCCCTCGCACAAAAGACCTTTGCCATGGGCGTTCGCATCGAGCATCCGCAGCGCGACATCGACCGAGTCCAATACGGAGCCTCGGCGGGACATCCTGCCCTCGGAGCAGCCCCTTACAAGCTCGTCGCCCATCTTCCCAACGGCCGCAGCGTGTTCTCGTTTTGCATGTGCCCCGGCGGGCAGGTTGTCGCCGCCTCTTCCGAGCAGGGCCACCTGTGCGTCAACGGCGCCAGTCTCAATGCCCGCGACGGACGCAATGCAAATGCCGCCTTACTCGTTAACGTCACGCCTGAGGACCTTCCCAACGATGACCCGCTCGCCGGCGTCGAGCTCCAGCGTGCCTGCGAGGCGGCCGCCTATCGCCTAGGCGGTTCCAACTGGAACGCACCGGCACAACTCGTCGGAGATTTCCTCGCAGGACGCGCCAGCAAAGCGCCCGGAAAGGTAAAGCCCACCTATCCGCTCGGTGTGACCTGGACGGCAATTGACGAAGCCCTGCCGCAGCATATCGTCGAGTCGCTCCGCCTGGGACTTCCCCTACTCGGAAAAAAGCTACGCGGCTACGACCGCCCCGATGCCGTTCTTACCGGCGTGGAGACTCGTTCGAGCTCACCGGTCACTGTCACCCGAGACCGAACGTGCCATGCCGTGTCGACCCCGGGCCTCTACCCTTGTGGTGAGGGAGCTGGATATGCCGGCGGCATCATGAGCGCAGCCACCGACGGCATCCGTTGTGCCGAAGCCCTGATCGCAGACCTCTAACGCACGAATTCCAGCGCGCAAAAGACACAGGCCCCAAGCTCCACAGGGAACTCGGGGCCTGTTCACTATTTCTTAAACCGTGCACCCTGGCGTTTTCTGCCCGATGCGAACGTGGAACCCTTGCGGGCCTGCGAACGTAAGCGCTCGATCGTCTCGTCCTCAGACGCACCCTCGAGCATCGCCCGAATCTGAACGATGGCATCGCGCAGGCGCGCCGCCTCCTCAAAGTCCATGGCAGCAGAAGCGTTACGCATATCCTCTTCCATGGTTTCGACGATCCGCACGAGCTCGTCATGCGGCAGTTCTTCCAACTGCTCCGCAAGTGTCTGCTCGGGCGCCACCGTTTCCGGCACGCCACCCTCGCCCGACTCATCGGGCGTATAGAATGCGCCATGGCCAAGAGAGTCGCCCTTCGAGCGTCCCTTGGAGCCCACGGTTTTTTCGGCCTCGGCAATAAAACTTGAGATGTCGTTGATGGCCTTGCGCACCGTCTTGGGCACAATGCCATGCTCTTCGTTATATGCCATCTGAATCTCGCGACGGCGCTGCGTCTCCTCGATGGCCTCTTTCATCGAATCGGTCATAACGTCTGCATACATGATGACTTCGCCATCGGCGTTACGGGCCGCGCGGCCAATCGTCTGAATCAGCGAACGGCGGTTGCGCAAGAAGCCTTCCTTATCGGCATCGAGAATTGCCACCAGTGAGACCTCGGGGAGATCCAAGCCCTCGCGAAGCAGGTTGATGCCAACGAGAACATCGATCTTTCCCTCGCGCAGCGTTCGCAGGATCTCGACACGGTCCATCGTCGCTGTATCGGAGTGCATGTAATTGACCTTAATGCCGGCATCAAGCAGATGGTCGGTCAGGTCCTCGGCCATGCGCTTGGTGAGCGTGGTCACCAGTACGCGCTCCTTGCGCACCACGCGCTCGCGAATCTCGTCCTCAAGATCGTCAATCTGCCCACGAACCGGACGCACATCAATCTTGGGGTCGAGCAGACCGGTCGGACGAATAATCTGCTCAACGTCGTTTTGGCTCACCCGCAGCTCATAGTCGCCCGGCGTGGCCGAAACATAGATGAACTGGGGAATCCTCGCCTCAAACTCATCGAAACGAAGCGGGCGGTTATCGAGCGCCGAGGGCAGACGAAAACCGTGTTCCACCAGCGTCACCTTACGCGAGCGGTCACCTTCGTGCATGCCGCGAATCTGCGGCACCGTCACATGGCTCTCATCGATGATGCAGAGCATATCCTTGGGAAAGTAATCGATTAGGGTAAACGGCGGCTCACCCGGCTTGCGACCGTCCAGATGACGCGAGTAGTTCTCGATGCCGTTGCAAAAACCCATCGTCTCGAGCATCTCAAGATCATAATCGGTGCGCTGCTGCAGACGCTGCGCCTCGAGCAACTTATCAGTCGCCTTGAGCTCCGCCACGCGCTTCTCGCACTCTTCGCTGATCGATTTCAGAGCCGCCTTGACCTTCGGCTTCTCGGTCACGTAGTGCGATGCCGGCCATACGGGGATGGCCTCGTACTCACGAAGCATCTCACCGGTAACCTCATCGATCTCGGCAATCAGCTCGACCTCGTCGCCAAAGAACTCAAACCGCAACGGATGCTCGGCATAAGGCGGATACACGTCGACAACATCGCCGCGCACGCGGAACGTGCCGCGCGCCAGGTCATAGTCATTGCGATCATATTGAATGTCGATAAGTGCATGGATAAAGTCATCGCGCTCGAGCGGCACCTTCTTGTCGACGTTTGGAGCCAGACCCGCATAGTCCTCAGGAGAGCCAATGCCATAGATACACGAGACCGATGCGACAACGATCACATCGCGTCGAGAGAGCAGTGACGCGGTCGCCTGATGGCGCAGCATCTCGACCTCTTCGTTAATCGAGGAGTCTTTCTCGATATATGTATCGCTTTGCGGCACATACGCCTCGGGCTGATAGTAGTCGTAGTACGAGACAAAGTAGACCACAGCGTTGTTGGGAAAGAACTCTTTGAGCTCGCTCGCAAGCTGAGCGGCGAGCGTTTTATTGGGAGCCATGACCAGCGTCGGCTTCCCCAGGGCCTCAATAGTCTTAGCCATCGTGAAGGTCTTGCCCGAACCAGTCACGCCCAGCAAAACCTGATAGCGATCTCCGTCCCTCACACCCTGCACAAGCGACTCAATGGCCTTAGGCTGAGAACCTGCAGGCTCATAGGGAGAAACGACTTCAAACGGCACCTCAGCGCCCTCAACGCCAAAGCGCTTAAGTTCACCACCAACGCGTTCTACTTCAAATTCCGTCATGGATACTCCTAACTCATACATCTGCAGTATACGCAGGAGGTGGGCTTAGTCCTATACGAACCGATCGGGATAGAGCGTCTTATAGCGAACCCAGGCATTATTGACGCGAATCAGATAAGCCTGCGTCTCGGGGAAGGTAATCGCATTGTGAAGCGAGGTGCTCTGCTGCGCCCATCCGTCGACATTGCCCATGCCGGCGTTATAGGCGGCAATGGCGCTGTCAGTCGACCCGTTAAAATACGTTAGAAGATACGAAAGATACGCACAGCCAAACTCGATGTTCGTAGCGGGATCGTTAAGGTTGTCGGCGGAATACTCGCTACCATCGACAAGACCCTTGGCAATCATATCCTGGGCAGTCTCGGGCATCAGCTGCATTAATCCCCGAGCGCCTTGATTCGACTCGGCCTCGGGATCCCAATTCGATTCCGACTTTATGACAGCACACACCAGATACGGATCAAGATTGTGCGAAATGCTCGATTGCTTTACGTACGCCTCGTAGTCAATCGGATACAAAGGCTTAAAGAAAGCGGCAGGAGCATACGAGTAGACGAGCGAAATAAGGCCAAAGACGAACACAACGGCAAGTGGCGCCACGCGATACCACGTAAAGAAACGTGTCCTAGGCATCGGCCTCCTCCTTATCCACTACATCCCCGAAGCCATGGCGCACAAGCCAAGCGTCCAGTTGTTCAAAGAGCGAGTTGTCGCCCGCCGCATTATCGATTACCGTCGTAGCGAGATTGCAAAGCGAAGCCTCATCAGGTTGGCATGCAGAACGCGCATCAAAATCAGAGGGCTCCATACCACGATGAATAGCACGCCCGCGACGAACTGCTAAAGGAGCGCTGATAACCAGAATTTCATCAGCCAGGCCAAAAGCATCCTCAAAACCAGTCGGGGCAGAAACCTCGACAACCGCAAAGGGATAACGGGGAGATGAAACCGTACAACAAACCGGATCGAGAATCCTAAGCGAAAGCTGTTCAATGAGAACGGGGTGCACAAGGTCATTGAGCCGTGCGACCGAATCAGGAGAAGCGAAAGCTCGAGAAGCGAGGATGCTGCGGCGAATGCCGCCCTCCTCATCCAAAATATCCCAGCCAAATTCTTCCGCGAGGGCATTGACGATATCGGAGCCTGGCACATACAGCGATTTGGCAAGCTCGTCCAGATCGATAAGCATGGCGCCATGAGATTCGAGATAGCGGCAGGCAGTCGACTTACCCGAAGCAATATTGCCCAAGACAAAAACGGTAAACATCAAGTCCTCCCTAACGCCAATGGGAGTTATTATCGCGCAAATACAAAAGAAGGACTCAAAATACAGCCAAACAGTAAGACAAGCTAAAAGAAGGCGAGTTCTTGTATTACAGCTCTTTATAAAACGCAAAAAAGGGGGAGGCCGCGAGGCCTCCCCCTTTTTCAGTTTCGATGACGGCTCGGTGCCGTCCACCGGTCAGCGGCGCCCTGGCCTCCCACGGGCTGGCC
>CABUOA010000021.1 GCA_902493145.1 uncultured Collinsella sp.
CGATGGCGACAAGATCGACATTATGCGCACCATCGCCGACAGCACCGTCGACACCGTCCTCAAGGTGGATGAGGACACGTTTCTCGCCAGCCACTTCTCGACACCGGCGCTTACCGCCTTTGACGAGCACCGCTGCGTCGCGCGCGATGAGCGCGATGAGCCCGCCGACTTCTTGGTGGGGCTTATCTGCTTTATGTTTGAGCTCGTCTATCCGGCAAGCCGCGCGCTGGCGCGCGAGCAAGGCGATATCTACCGCCTGCTCGACGCGCCCTTTGGCATTACGCGGCCCTTTACCGACCCCGCCACGCAGGCAACCTGGAGCCGCCTAAAGGACGAGATGCGCGACTGGCTGACGCGCGCTTAGCGCTCAAGCTGAGCCAGCAGCTCCTCAACGATCTCAACGGCATCGCCGACGACCTTGTACTGGGCGGCACCAAAGATGGGGGCATCCGGGTCCTCATTGATGGCGACAATGCACTCCGCCCCACCGATGCCGGCGAGATGCTGGATAGCGCCCGAGACACCGATGCTCACGAGGAGCTTGGGCGAGACCGATACACCCGTCTGGCCAATTTGGTGGCGATACTCCAACCAGCCTGCCTCCACAATGGGACGCGTGCAACCAAGCTCGGCACCCAGGGCATCGGCGAGCTTTCGCATCAGGGGCAGATTCTTCTTGGAGCCGATGCCGCGGCCCACCACGACCAGACGCTCGGCATCGGCAATTGAGGCCTGCTGTCCCCACTCCTCGGCGGGAATCGAGATCTCGACGCGGGCCTTAACGTCATCCGCAAGCACTACCTGGGTAATCGTGCCGGAGCGGCTATAGTCAAACTCGGGCGCCTTAAAGATGCCGGGGCGCACCGTTGCCATCTGAGGACGGTGGTTGGGACAGATAATGGTGGCCATCAGGTTGCCGCCAAACGCCGGGCGCGTCTGCTGCAGCAGACCCGTCTCCGTATCCATCGAAAGCACCGTGCAATCGGCCGTAAGACCCGTCTGCAAGCGCACGGCCACACCGGGCGCCAGCTCGCGACCAAAGGCGGTCGCGCCGTACAGAATGGCCTCGGGCTTGCGCTCGGCTACCAAATCGCAGATCAAGCGAGCGTAGACCTCCGCGTCGTTCTGACGCAGGCGCTCGTCACGACAGACCAGAACTTCGTCCGCACCGGCGCAAATCAGATGCTCCAGGTCCCCGAGTGAGCCCTCGGGGCTCATGCCGACCAGTGCCACCAGACGGCAGCCGCGGGCATCGGCAAGCTCGCGCCCCTTGCCCATGAGCTCGAAGGCCACGGATGCAACGGCATCGTGCTCGTCAGTCTGCACGAAGATCCAGATGTCTCGATATGCGTCAAGGTCTGCCGCGCCGGCGGCCTCGTCGCGCTCAATCGAGATGGCGTTGACGGGGCAGGCGTCGACGCACCCACCGCACAGGATACAGCCGTCGGTTACGCGGGCACAGCGATTGGGGCGCTCACCCTCCACCACAATGCCGTCCGAGGCGCAGGCGCGAACGCAGCGACCGCAGCCGATACAGGCTTCGCTATCGATAATCAGCCCGCTCATCTATGCCATCCCCTCAATAATCTTGGCAAGTTTTACCGCCTGCTCGGACGCCGTTCCCTCAACGGCCTCGCACGTTTGGTCACGGTCGGGCACAAACGAGCGCACGACCTGCGTCGGTGATCCGGCAAGGCCGCAACGCGAGGGATCGGCGTTTACGTCGGCAGCGCTGGCCACACGCACGTCTGCATCCTCGGCCGCGCGAATACCGGCAATACTCGGCATGCGCAGCTGGCCAATCTCCTTGGCAGTCGTCATCGCACACGGCATCTCCAGGTACACCGTCTCCTCGCCGGCATCGCAGCCGTGGACGAGCGCCAGCGAGCCACACGTCGTAAATCCCGCGCTCTGCACACAGCTCACGTCGGTCACGCAGGGGACCCCAAAGGCGCCGGCCAGCTCGGGGCCGATCTGGGCCGTATCGCCGTCCACTGCCATCTTGCCGCAGATGAGCAGGTCAAAGTCCCCATCGAGTGCCTCGATGCCGCATTTGAGGGCATAGGTGGTTGCCAGTGTATCGGCACCTGCAAAGGCGCGATCGGTCAGCAGCAGCGCGTCGTCGGCACCTCGAGCGATGCAGTCGCGCAGCAGCGACTCGGTCGCGGGGATGCCCATCGACACCACCGTTACGCGCACGTCCATGCCAAAGCCGATAAAGTCGTCCTTCAGCGCTAGCGCACATTCGAGGGCACTTGCATCGAAGGGATTAACGACCGCCTGTTTGCCATCACGCACGATAGTATTGGTCTTGGGGTCCATCTTGACCTCGGTGCTTCCGGGCACCGCCTTGACGCACACCACCATATGGAAATCACTCATCTTCACGCGCCCCCTTTCTGGACGAGTTCATCCAAGAGCTTCTCCGTAAACAGGTTGCCGCGACCCAGCTGGCCGGCAGGATCGAGCTGGAGTTTGAGGCGCGCCGACTCGACCATGGCCTCGTGGCCGTACATCGTCTCCAAGAAGCCCGCCTTGATCTTGCCGACGCCGTGCTCGGCAGAAACGGCACCGCCCATGGCCGTGACCTCGGAAGCCCACTGGGCAAAGAGTTCTCCACCACGACGGTAGTCTTGCGCATCGCGCGGCAGGATGTTCACATGCAGATGGTTATTCCCGATGTGTCCCCAGGCAGCAGACTCAAGCCCGCTTTCGGCCAGCGTGCGGCGATAGAGGGCCATGACATCGGCAAGGCGTGCATTGGGCACCGACATATCCGATCCCAGCTTGGTAATGGTGGGGTCGATGCGGCGACGCTCGTCAATGAGCATATTGACGCTCTCGGGGACCGCGTGGCGGAAGAACCGCTGGCACTCGCGATCGACTTCGGTGCGGGCGACCCATGTCGCATCGTCGCGGCCGCCCGCAAGCTCCAGCACCCATCCCAGGTGGCACAGCTCCTCGGTCGCCTGCGCCTCGTCATCGCAGTCGAGCTCCACGTAGACACAGACCTTTGCCTCGTCGTCGAGCGCCGGCAGCGAGGCAAACGCCGTCGACTGCTCGCGCTGGCGACGTAGAATATCCAGGGCGCCAGCATCGAAGTACTCGATGGCAGCCGCATGGGACAGGACAGGGCGCACGGAATCGGTAAAGGACACCGCCTTGTCCTCGCTATCGAAAAAGCAACTCACACCCCAAACGACCGCAGGCGCCGCCTGCAGGGCAATCTCGAGCTCGGTGATAACGCCGAGCGTGCCGCACGCGCCGATAAAGAGGTCGATGGCGTCCATATCGTCCGCAACGAAATAGCCTGAGGCATTTTTTGTCTCGGGCATGGTATAGCCGGGAAGATCGAGCTCGAGCGTACGGCCCTCTGCCGTCACGAGCGACAGGTGGCGGCCCTGGGCAAAAGCCTCGCCGCGCTGAAGCTCAAGCAAATCGCCATCAGCCAGCGCGACGTGGAGTCCCGTGATATGCGGGCGCATGGGGCCGTAAGCGTAGCTGCGGGCGCCGGAGGCGTTGCATGCCGCCATGCCACCCAGACAGGCAGATGCCTCGGTGGGATCGGTGGGAAAGAACTGCTCGGGGGACTCTTGGAACTCCTCGTAGGCCTCAAGCGATGCCTGGTCCCAACCAGCGGTCGGCAGTACCTTCTTGCTCAGCTGCTTACGCAGCTCCGAGAGCACAACGCCCGGCTCCACGCGCAGCAGAAATTGGCCTTGTTCATCGCGGCGAAGGCCCAAGTAGCGATTCATACGGGAAGTATTGAGGATATGCCCACCGTGGGGCACGGCACCGGCGGCAAGGCCGGTTCGGGCGCCCTGAACCGTTACCGGGACACGCTCGGCATGGAGCGTTTCCAAAATGGCACGGACCTCGTTCTCCGTTGTCGGAAACGAGATGCTTGAGGCCTCGCCCGACGTGCGAGACTCATCGCGGCTATACTCTTCGAACTCATCGGTGAAGGGCTTGATGGTTGCAGACACGCGAACTCCCCCTTTAGCTAACTACAGTGTTTGCAGGGAGATGTTACCGCATCGTTTCGTCGACGTGTTCGAGACCGTCTCCATAATTGGCGATTTTTACGTTCGTGCAATTCGGCGAGCGGCTGGATTTCCTCGGCAGACGATGCTTTTGACAAATATCGCCCCGCCGTCGCCGACCGCTCGATTGTCGCTCGAAAAAAGTTGAAGTAATTTTTTCCACCTTTTACCTGCGGAGATGTCAATCCGTCAAGCATTTGGTCAGAAATTGGTCAAGTAGCGGCTGATACGGTCGGCGTCGACAGCCAAAACCGATAGAAGTTTTGGCCCCAGAAGCAGGGAGGTTCCCATGGCATATTACTGGCCCCAGTACGGCGTCGCCATCGAGGTCGACGACGATCCCTATCTCCTGCCTTTCGACGAAGAGGCGTTCCCCGATACGGCGGTCTACCACGTCACCACCGATGTTATCTGCGACCCCGAGTCGTTCTCGGCGCTCGCCCACCACATCGCGCGTATCCACGACATCGAGCTCCCTCACGACTTTGACGAGCTCATCTACTCGCGCCGCCTGATGCTTCACATGCTCTTTGGAGCGGACCCGTCCACGTTCGCACGTGTCTACACCACCAAGGACGCCGCATGAGTGCGAAGAAGCCGCCCCGCCTCGCAGGACTGGGGCGTCGCAAGAAACTCGTCGTTGTCTGCCTGGCTATCGTCTGCGCCCTCATCGCCGTAGGGCTATACGCCTGGCAGTCGCAGCCCGTGCCCGAAGCGGGCGCCTCAGTCACGACGGCAGAGGGCAAATCGCGACAAGAAATCCAAGATGAGCTCGATGCCATCGTCCGCGACAACATGATGACGATTTCGGTCGCGCCGGTCGCTCAGCTACAGGAGGACGGCAAGCTGCGCGTCAACGTGCAAAACGTCCAAGACAATAAATTTCCCCAGCGATTCCGCGTCATCCAAAACGACGAGACCATGTACGAATCCGGTGTGGTCGAGACCGGCAAGACAATCGAGACGTGCCCCGCCGGCGACATCAAAGAAGGCGAGGCATACATCGAGATCCAGGCACTCGATGCCAAGACCCTCGACAGCCACGGCAATCCGACACGTGTCAAGGTACGGGTTGAGCAAGCCGAGAACTAGCTTTTTCGGCCGACGCGGCACCGCACGCAATTCACCAGCATTCGTCCAATCATCGCGGGGACGGCCCGCGGCGAATAGAAAGGAACGACCATGGACATCACCAGGAACATGAACGGAGCCAGAGCGCTCGTCGTGGGCGCAGGGCTCGCGCTCGCGCTCGCAATGGGCGCCGCCCCGACGCCAGCTCTGGCAGCCGGGCGCGTTGGAACCACGAAAGTAATGGTCAGGACCGAGATCGACAACGTAGAGTTCAAAGTTCCGACGGTTATTCCCTTCGTCGCCAAGGCCGACGGCACGCTTCAGGGCCCCTCAGAAGACGCGACCACCATCGACAATCATTCGGCCTACGGCATCCATGTCACCAACATGAAGATCGACGCCATGAACACCTGGACCATTGCCGCCGACGCCAAGGCCGGAACCGCGCAGAATTCCATCGACTTTAAGGTCGGCCCCGACGGTGCACTCCAGAACGCCAGCGCCGCAATGCAGGAGACGGGCCTCGATCTTTCCAAGAATGCAGCCTTCGACATGGGCTACCAGGGCATTGCCGGCGGCACGGACAAAATTAAGCTCAAGACAAGCGGAAACGTCGCCCGCGTCACGCGCGACATCTTCCGCGTAACCGGCGAAGGCGATCAGGTTGCAACGATCACCTGGACGGTCGAGCCCGGTGCGCACACGGCATAAGGCCGTCGCCCTGGCCGCCGCCGTCAGCATCCTAGCGTTTGGGCCAGCTATGGCCTTTGCCCAGCAAGAACAGGCGCGGGCCGCCACGCAAGTGACGGTCGACCTCTCGGAGCTCGACCGCGGCAACTGCAAGGAACCGTTGGCACAGACAGACGACAGACGATGGCTCTTGGCAGCAGGCGCCACGGCAGCAGGCGCGGGAACCGCCGGCCTCGGTCTGCACATCAAACGCAGCCAGAAACGAAACACGGACAGGCCGCACTAAATTAGCTAAGGAGACCCCATGGCATCGAAGAACCTTTTGCCCGTCGTCGCACTCTGCGGCGCGCTCGCAACCGGAACGCCTGTCGCCGCTTGGGCGACTCCCGTCATGGTGGACTCCTTACCAGCAGCCCTAAGCTCCGCACCAAATCCGTCGAGCGCCATTGCGTGCAAGCGTTTTTCGATCGCACAGGCCGCAATCTCAACCTCGGGATGCCTTCGTCGTAATACGGACGGCTCGATAGTCGTGGATATCAATCGTTCGAACAAGGCAAACGGCTCCCAGGCGGGGTGCGCCGTCTGCACGTGGCGCTCGATTGTGCTCGATGCAGATGGCGATCCGTGCGATTTGGGGTTGCGCATCGATATCGCTTCGGTCGATGACTCGGCGAACGGAGCGAAGGTCGCCTTCGACGGTGCGTTTTTCAAGAAAGGAGGCGGTATATGTCTGGGCTGCGCCGCCGCGAATGCAGACGACACGCAGCCCACCCTCTCATTCACGGCATCGTTGCGGCTGACCAAGGCGGGCACCGATGCCATCGCGGCGGGAGAAGCATCCCTGCTGTTCTACGCCGCCAGCACCGAAGACACAGACATTCATTTCGAGAAGCCGGCCGGATCGCTCAGCCTTACGCGCGGGACGGAGGCAGGCCCTATTGCGATCGATACCCACACGCTAGGCAGGCAACGCATTCTTGCCGACCCGGCGCTTCTCGAAATGGAGTGGAACGGATCCGGAGCCATCGGAATTCTCCCCTCCGCGCTTAACGCCAAGACGCTCCCCTCAAACGACGAACCCATCAACGCAACCATACAAGAAGGGAGCACGGACAAAGAAGCAGGTGCGGGCGACATGCCGTCGCCGACAAACAGCGCCCCAGCTTCTTTCGAAGCACCGAATGAGCCCGCTGCCGATCCAAACGATCCCGAGCTCGCGGACAGTCTTGTGCTTGCTGATCCTCAGGAGATCGATGAAGGTAACTGCTGCGTGCTTGCCGCCCTCGACCACACAGAGGTCATCGACGCCGCGAACATCGAAGTTGCCGCCGCCAATCAGCCCGTCCGCAAGTCGGCCATCATCGCATTTCCCGAATCCATCGAAGTCGTCTTTTTGCCATCGGGCGAGGTCGTGGCCCCAACACTGCTCACCTTGTTGGGCGCCAAGAATACTCGAAACGAAATTAAAAAGGTCACGGTTGTCGACCCTGCAACCACCGCTAAACTGCGTCTATACGCCGTTGCCCCAGACGGAAGCAAGACCTTGGAATTCGATGGCGACACACTTCTAGCCTGGCGACGTCTGGACATTATGCAAGACGTCTCGTATCAGATCGAACTCGAAGGGTTTGATCGTGCCCGCGATGCCAATATCATCGCCGCGGCTATTGAATCCCCACAGCGGCTTATGACACTGCGCTTTGACTACTATCCCTATGTCCCGACAACCACCTGAGGCTTAAATGCTGCGCATCATTCCTAATACCACTTATATAACGTATTAGATGAGTCGCGATGTACCTCGCATTTCGTTCTGCTACGATTGCCACGTTGGCATCAATACAGGAGGGCTCATGCCGGGCTTGGGAACAATCATCAACGTTGCGCTTTTAGTTGCGGGCGGTCTTTTGGGATTAGCGGGCGGCCGCTTCATTACACCGCGCATCCAAGACACGCTCATGAAAGCATCGGGGCTGTGCGTCCTGTTTATCGGCCTGGGCGGCACCATGCAAAAGATGCTCGTTATCGATGGAGAGGCATTGGCGACCACCGGCACCACCATGCTTATCGTCTCATTTGCCCTCGGTTCGCTCATCGGCGAGGCCATCAACCTGGAGGCCGCCATCGAGAACCTCGGCGAATGGCTCAAGCGCAAAACCGGCAGCGAAGGCGACAACGAGTTCACCAACGCCTTTGTCTCGGCATCGCTCACCGTGTGTATCGGCGCCATGGCCATCGTGGGATCGATTCAGGACGGTCTGCTCGGCGACTGGTCCACGCTTGCCCTGAAGGGCGCGCTGGACTGCATCATCGTCTGCACTATGACGGCCTCGCTTGGCCGCGGCTGCATCTTCTCGGCCCTGCCCGTTGCCGTATTCCAGGGCACGATCACGCTTTTTGCCGACGCATTCTCCCCCATCATGACCACCGCAGCCCTCGACAGCCTTTCGCTTGTGGGCTCCATGCTCATCTTCTGTGTTGGCGTTAACCTTATTCGACCTCAGACCTTCCACACGGCCAATATGCTTCCCTCCGTCGTCATCGCCGTCATATACGCCCTCCTGTTCTAAATCTATCAACGCAGCGGTATCTCGAACATCTGTTTGATGCTGTGCTATGATATGAGGTCATCGTAGCTGCGTTCGAGAGGAGGAGCGGTGGCCGACCAGGACATCAAGATGCTCATCGAGCGCATTATGGCCGAGGCCCGAACCCATCAGTCCGCCCGCTTCTCAAACGAAACCTACGCAGACGAGCCGATTCTCAAAACCGGCCGACAGATGCAGAATTTCCTCCCCGACCAGTACCGTAAAATGCGCGAGATATCGCGCTGGCAGGATGACCCCAAGGGCGGTGCGGGCCGCTGGCTTTCGGAAGCCGAGCTTTTTTACCGCCAGGGCCTGCTGATGGCCGACTTTGAGGACGACTGTCCCTACAACGGCACCTTTAAGTCGTACTTTCCCACCTACAACGCCATGAGCGACCGGCAACTGCGCGGCTACTTTACCTGGCGTGCCCAAGTGCGCCGCGGAACCGTCGAGGAAACGTCTACGTCCTTTGCCTTTCTGTATCTCTATGAGCTGATCTGCGGCATTGGCGTAGATAATCCACTCGATGGTTTTAACAAGATCAAGGCTTTTTGGGATGTCTATCGCGCCTTCGAGCCCGGCATCGACCGGTTTGCGCGCGTGTGGCTGCAAGATTACGCCGTGTTCCACGGGCTCGACCCCAAGCTGCTTCGCGACTCTAAAACCGTCATGTTCGATAACGCCCTTATCGAACTGCGGCGCGCGGCACGAGACCTTGTACCGGCACCGTCCGGCCAGACCCCTAAGCGTCGCAAAACCTCCGAGCCCACGCTCCCCCTTCCGCCCGATGAGGTACGCGAGGAGCGACTCATGGCCGCCATCAACGCCCTCTCCACGTACAACCTAAGTAGCTCGCGGCTCGACCGCAGCCATCACCGCGATCTGCGCCACGTGGCGTGCGCCGTGTATGTCCGCATGGCGCGCTACTATGACACGCACCGAAAGACCGGCATCGTGGCAAGTTTATTTGGGGAGGAGACGGCAATGCCCTACACCATGTTTGCCTCGGCCGTATTCTTTGCGCCCGAGCGCCACGAGGACTGCGAATACCGTCTGGACCCCATCCATATCTACCGTTGCCAAAACGGTTTTTGGGAATGCATGCGGATTCACGGCAGCAGACAAAAGAGCAGCAAACTTGGCGAGATGATGCGCGCCTGCGACCAACGCCTGCGCCTAGCCCTGGACCCTGCCCATCCCCTTAAGGAAGAAAAGGTCCCCAAATATCTGGCCAAGATTATCGATGACGAGATTGTGGCATGGCTTTCGTGGGACGCCGCACACCAGCCCGTCAAGATCGATATCGATTTGAGCCAGCTGGGGCACATTCGGAGCGCTGCCGCACAAACGCGCGAAGCGCTTTTGATCGACGAGGAACGCGAGGACGGCGCGTCCGCAGAAGCCGAGGCAGCGGACTCAGGGCAACCGGAAGCCGAGCCCGTAGCCGACGCGACGGTCGAGGCGGTCGCGGCGGCCGCAGGGCAGGACGAGTCCGACGAGCCGACCATATCCACCGAACAGTTTGGTGTCGTGGCACCGCTTCTCGCGCCGACGCCCGCGTTCGCAGCTGCTACGCCCGCGTTCGCAGCTGCTACGCCCGCTGACGCCACAAACGAACTCGCGCCCGCCGCAGACGCCTATCTCCGCGCGCTGCTCGAGCACAACGCAGTACAGGCGGAATCGGCGGTAGTGCAATCGGAGCAGAGCGAGGACATGCTCGTCGATACCATCAACGAGGCGCTCTTTGACCTGGTGGGCGACACCGTAATTGAATTTGGATCAGCAGGACCGCAAATTATCGAGGACTACGAAGCAGACGTGAGAGGATACTTAGACCATGAGTGATACCGCATCCGCAGCACCCCGTGTGCCCAAGCGCGTCGCCGCCGTCATTCTCAACTCGCTCAAGGGCGGCGTTGTCCCGCGCATTGGCCTTCCCTACATCACCGTAGGACGCGAGGTCGAGATCCGCGCCCTGCTCACCGACCTGAGTCTCATCGCCGACGGCGGCGCAAGCTTCCGTTTCCTAGTCGGTCGCTACGGCGCCGGCAAGAGCTTTTTGCTCCAGACCATCCGAACGCATGCCATGGGCGAGGGCTTCGTGGTCGCCGATGCCGACCTTTCCCCCGAGCGCCGCCTACAGGGCGGCCAGGGCCAGGGCCTCGCCACCTATCGCGAGCTCATCCGCAACATATCGACCAAGACGCGCCCCGAGGGCGGCGCGCTCAACCTTATCCTGGACCGCTGGGTCGCCTCGTGTGCCGAGGCCGACGAGTCTGCCGTCAATGCCCAACTGGCCCCGCTCGAGGAGATGGTCCACGGCTTTGACTTTGCCCGCATGCTCCGCCGTTATCGCACGGCCGTCTCGGAGGGTGACGAAGAAGCTATGAGTCGCGTGACCAAATGGATTCGCGGCGAGTACCGCACCAAGAGCGAGGCACGCGCCGAGCTGGGCTCCTCGACCATCATCAGCGACGACGACTGGTACGACTACGTTAAGCTCATTGCGCGCTTTTTGGTCTGCAGCGGCTACAAGGGCATGCTGGTGCTCATCGACGAGCTCGTGAATCTGTACAAGATTCCCAACGCGATCACGCGACAGTACAACTACGAGAAAATCCTAACGATGTACAACGACACGCTCCAGGGCAAAGCGCAGTACCTGGGCGTGATCATGGGCGGCACGCCAACCTCCATCGAAGACCGTCGCCGCGGCGTGTTCTCCTACGAGGCCCTGCGCAGCCGACTCGCTCAGGGTCGTTTTGCGCGCGATGATCTCAAAGACATGCTCGCGCCCATCATCCGTCTGCAGCCGCTCACCTACGAGGAGCTGCTGGTGCTCATCGAAAAGCTCATGCAAATTCACGCCGGCTACTTTGGCTGGACGCCCACGCTTACCGAGAACGACTTGGTTGACTTCCTCAAGATCGAGTTCGGTCGTGTGGGAGCCGACACGCATCTGACGCCCCGCGAGGTCATCCGCGACTTTATCGAGCTGCTCGACATCCTGTGTCAGAACCCCGACGCCAACGTGGCCGAGTTACTGCAAAGCGTCGGCGGCGACGCGATGGCGCCGGCAACCGCAACAGGCGACACCGATACCGCAGGCGGCGACCGCAATTTCACCGAGTTCACCATCTAACCTGCCAAAAATGGACAGGTTTATTTTGGTAGGTTTTATCTGGGCAAACGCCGATGTTGCAAGATATCGAGCCGTTGCCCGTTGTGTTGATCAGCCCGTTGTTGAGAGGAGGTCCCATGAACGCCTTTGACCGATATGCCCCGTTTATCCAAGACTTCATCTACTCCCACGATTGGGAGAGTCTGCGCTCTATCCAGGTTGCGGCGGCAGACGCCATCTTTAACACGCAGGACAACGTACTCCTGACGGCATCCACGGCTTCCGGCAAAACCGAGGCGGCCTTCTTTCCCATCCTGACCGAGTTTTGGGAGAACCCGCCCGCGAGCGTGGGCGCCCTCTACATTGGTCCCCTCAAAGCACTCATCAACGACCAGTTCGTTCGCCTCAACGACCTCTGCGAAGAGGCCGATATCCCTGTCTGGCACTGGCATGGCGACGTCTCGCAATCGCACAAGGCTAAGCTCATCAAAAAACCGAGCGGCATCTTGCAGATTACGCCCGAGTCGCTCGAGGCGCTCCTGATCCATAAGCACATGGCGATCCCGCGCATGTTTTGCGACCTGCGCTATGTGGTCATCGACGAGGTCCATTCGCTCATGCGCGGCGACCGTGGCGGGCAGACGCTCTGCCTTATTGAGCGCCTTTCGCGCATGGCGGGCGTACAGCCCCGCCGTATTGGCCTTTCGGCCACCATCGGCGACCCCGAGCGCACGGGCGCTTTTCTCTCGCAGGGAACGGGACGTGACTGCGTTATCCCCCGTTTTGAGGAACCGCGCCGCGTATGGCGCATCTCCATGGAGCACTTCTACAACTCGGGCCCCCAGGCACAGCAGCGAGGATTCGAGAGCGCAGGTCCCCAAGAGGCCGAGGTGCTTGCGTGCGAGCGCATCGAGGCGGCGACGCCCACGGCACTACCCACCGGCACCCAGGACAGACGTCACAGCGGACAACTCACGCAGGAGGAGCGCCGCCAGCGTCGCGAACAGGCACAGGACAAGGCTACTTCCAGGGATCGCCGCGCTTCCTCGGCCCCCGAGGGCGAAGTCGACATCCCACGGGCAACCGAACAGGCACTTCTCAACCCCACCGACACCGCGCCCGAAAACGCCGACCCCGGCATGGGCTACATCTTTGAACATACGCGCGGCCGCAAGTGCCTGGTCTTTGCCAACTCGCGCGAGGAGGCAGAGGCCGTATGCTCCATGCTGCGCAGCTACTGCGAGAGCCGACACGAGCCCGACCGCTTTCTCATCCACCACGGCAATCTTTCGGCATCGCTACGCGAGACGGCAGAAGAGCTCATGCGCGATGAGGAACAGGCGCAGACAACCGTCACCACCTCCACGCTGGAGCTCGGCATTGATATCGGTCGCCTGGAGCGCGCGTTCCAGATCGATGCACCGTTTACCGTCAGCTCCTTTTTGCAGCGCATGGGACGCACGGGACGCCGCGATCTTCCGCCCGAGATGTGGTTTGTCATGCGCGAGGAGGAACCCGAGCCGCGCACGATGATGCCCGAGACCATTCCGTGGAAGCTCCTCCAGGGCATCGCGCTCGTACAACTCTATCGCGAGGAAAAGTGGGTCGAGCCGCCCGAGCTCGATCGACTCCCCTACAGTTTGCTCTATCACCAGACCATGTCGACGCTCGCCAGCACCGGCGAGCTCACACCGGCCGAGCTTGCTCAGCGCGTGCTCACGCTCAGCTATTTCCACCGCGTCTCGGCCGATGACTATCGCGTACTGCTGCGCCACCTCATCAAGATCGACCACATCCAGGTCACCGAGGGCGGTGGGCTCATCGTGGGCCTCGCTGGCGAGCGCATCATCAACAACTTTAAGTTCTACGCCGTGTTCCAGGAAAACGAGGAGTTTACCGTTCGCAGCGAATCGGCCGAGCTGGGCACGATCGTCAATCCCCCACCGCCCGGTGAGCGCATCGCCATCGCCGGACACTGCTGGATTGTCGAGGAAGTGGACTGGAAGCGTCATACCGTCTTTGCCACGCAGGTCAAGGGCCGTGTGCCGGCCTACTTTGGCGACTGTCCCGGCGATATCAATACACACGTACTCGAGCGCATGCGCAAGGCGCTCAACGAGCACGCGGCATATCCGTACCTCATGGGCAACGCACGGGCACGCCTTGCACAGGCTCGTCATACCGCCGAGATTTCGGGCGCGGGAACTAAACCGCTCATTAACCTGGGCGGCGACACCTGGGTGCTCTTCCCCTGGTTGGGAAGCTACGCCTTTTTGGCGCTCGAGCGCATGCTCAAGATTAAATGCGCCGCGGAGCTGGACCTTCGCGGGCTCGATCCGTCGCGTCCATACTTTATGCAGTTTAAGATGAAGGCCGATGAGGAGACGTTCTTCGAGGTGCTCGCCGCCGAGGCTGAGAAGGACTTCGACCCCATCGAGCTCGTCTATCCCGGCGAGGTGCCTTATTTTGATCGCTACGACGAGTACGTTCCCGAGGAGCTTGTGCGCAAAGGCTTCGCCAAAGGCGTGCTCGACATCGAGGGTATGAAGCAGCGCGTCCTCAGCTGGCGCGACCACGCATAAGACCAGTCTTTTTGGGACGGGGCTTGTTGAGCTACTTTGGCATAACCAAGAAGTAGCTAAAGAAGCCCCTTCATAAACAGATTGGTCGCAGGGAGACGCGCTAGTCGTGGAGAGCGGTGCCGAGGAAGTCGGCATTGAAAGGCACGGCTTCGGCAAAGGCGTAGTCGCCGTCGCTGGCGATGAGCAGGTAATTCTCTTCGCCGCCAAACTCCGCATCGCCACATGGGACCACCCAGGCGTGGGCGAATACCTCGAGTGCCGTGGCAGCGCAATCGCGCAGGAACGTCACATCGCTCCCCTCGTTTGCGCTCACGATATTGGCCACGTAGATACCCCCGGGGTTCAGGCTGCCCCGCACTAAACGCAATGCCTCAACCGTCGCCAGCTCGCGTACGGGCTCGGCACCGCCAAAGCAATCGCTCACGACCACATCGTAGCGACGATGACCCACGCTCGTCACGCCCAGATACGAGCGAGCCTCAGCGGTAATCACTCGCAGGCGATCGCCCACCGTGCGCTCCAGCTCGTCCAGGTAGAACCAACGGCGCGCCAGGCGCGTAATCTCGGCATCGTACTCAATGACGTCCATGCGCAAGCTCTCGTGCGACATCAGCGCAAACTTGGGATAGGCAAACCCGCCGCCGCCCAGCATGAGCATGCGGTCGATACCGTGACCATAGGCGTCATGCATTGCGCGCTCGGCCTCAAACACGTCGTCAAACGCACGATAGTACGCAAAGACGGGCTCTGCCCAACGCTCGCCAACGTAGCTTGCGCTTTGGTAGACTCCGCCTTGCACCAACACGCGAATCTCATCGCCGCCCTCATCGTGCACGCGTTTCACACGCGCCAACCCATTGCGGGTTCGCGCAACCTGCAGACAGACAGCACGAACAGCGACAGCGGCCGCACCAAGCGCCGCGGCTCCCAGAGCAACGCCGGCAACGACGCCGGCAGAAACACTCGGCTTGTTCATTTAGAGCTCCTTTTGCAGATAGAGTCCGTGGTCGTAGAAACCCAAATGGCGATAGTACTCGCGCGTACCGATCGCGCTAATCACGTTGATACGCGCATAACCCGCATCCCGGGCAATCTCGCACGCACGCTCCACCAACGAGCGCCCCAGTCCATGATGCTGAGCCGCCTGGCCTTGATCGCCCACGCGCGCTGCCATGCCATACACGTGCACCTCGCGAATCATCGCCTCGTCCGGCGTCGTCGGCAACTCGTCCGCATGCGCGGCAACAAACGCGCGGTCGGGCAGCGACAAGCGCAAAAAGCCCGCGATCTTGCCCTGCGGCGTCACCCACTGCAAAAAGCGCTCATGTGTCACCGGCGTCTCGTACGCCACGTCCTCGTCAAGGGTCAACTCGCCCAGGTCGGCGCCCGCCGTGCTGATCTCGCGATAGCGAATCTCGCGCACCTTGGCGCCCTTGCCCTGCGCCGCCAGGCGATTCTCGACCAGCTGGCGAAGGTTGGGCTTCTTGTTGCCCACCATGATGTCATCGGAACTAAAGTCGCGGATCATACGACTGATACGGCAGAACGCCGGCGTCACCACGATGTCGTCGGCTAGTACATCAAGCAGTTCTTCCTCGGTATAGGGGCGCCACTCGCCGCGCTCGTAGCAGCCCACCAGACGCGAGCCCTCGATGAGCGCACACGGGTAAACCTTGACCTCGTCGGGCGTAAAGGCCCCCTCGGTCATAAAGCGCTCGTAGTCGCGCTTGTCCCCCTCGGGTGTGGCGCCCAGCAAGTTGAGCATAAAATGCGCATGAATCTTAAAGCCAAACAGGCGCGCAAGCGAAAACGCCCGCTCAATCTGTGCCACCGAAATGCGACGCTCGTTGATATCGAGCAGGTGCTGGTCGAGGCTCTGGATACCCATCTGAATCTTGGTGCAGCCCAGACGACGAATGAGCGTGAGCGCCTGCGGCGTTACGGCATCGGGACGCGTTTCGATAACGAGCCCGACCACGCGATGCTTCGCCGTCTCGTTGATGCGCTGCTGCCGCTCAAGCTCTTCCATCGTCGCCGTCTGCCACTCGGCGACCTCGCCCCAGGGCGTACCGGAGCCGTACAGGCGACGCACTGCACGGTTATAGCCGCCCACGGCAGCATCCACACGCTCCTGCTCGTCGGCAACGCCGGCAGCAAGCTCAACCTCGTCTGTCGCAATGCCAGCTGCCCGATAGCGCTCGCGACGCTTCGCCACCACCGGCGGCAGGGCGTCGGCAGGCGCGTCATCGAGCAGGCGCCCCGCCTCGGCACGGCTGATACCCGGACGCGCCAACATGGGGTTGGCCGCCACGCCGGCCACGGCATCGTCATTGAGCGCGCGGAAGAGCTCCGACATAAACCACGTCTGATAGCCTTGCGGATAGTCGCTCCAGGTACCGCCGAGCACGATGAGCTCAATCTTATCGGTCGCATGTCCCATCTGCGAAAGTGCGGTCAGGCGAGCGCTCACCTGCAGATACGGGTCGAAGCAATTTTGCTCCGCACGGGCGCACGCCGGTTCAGCGTGCAGATAGCTCTTGGGCATGCGCAGGTCGTTGGGGCAAAACAGGCAATCGCCCGAGCACGACCAGGGCTTGGTGATGACGGTAATGGTCGCTACGCCCGAAGCCGTGCGGCGCGGCTTCATGCGTAGCACCTGCAGCAGTTGACGCTCCAGCTCGGCATCGACATTCCACCCAGCCCAACGAGCTGGTTCCTCACGTTTAACCCGCTGGTAAAACGGCAGCAGTCGGCGCTTGGCCAGATCGCGCTTATCGGCACCCTCGCGGCGCGCCTCGGCATGTATCAGTTTGACGAGTGCCTTGTCGTCTACAGTCTCGCCGCAACGCAGGGCCTCGAGTATGTTCAAGATAATCTGTTCCATGTCCCCATTGTAAAGGCAAAGGCGCCGGAGCCAATCTCGGCTTCGGCGCCTTCATCAAACAGCGCAGCTACGTTTGCGAGTCTCCGAAAACCACCCGTCACTCCGAATCAAACGACATGTCGCCCGAACCGACCTTAAAGCGATACGTGGCAGACTTATCACCGTTGTCGAATTCAAGATTCAATATGGTCTCGCCATCGTAGCCAAGCGGAAGGAAATCGCTCTCGAAGTCACCGCTGCCCACGGTGAGGCTCGCCTTAAAGCCCGTAGAGTTCGGAACCGTTATCTCCACATCGCCCGAGTCCACGCTTACGTCCATCGACTTCGCGGGGGCCTGGTAGAGCTCGAACGTCACATCGCCCGAACCGACCTCAGCACTGAGCGCATCAGTCACGCTGCCCGTAAACTCTACATCTCCCGCACCCAGGAAAAGGTCAAAACCATCACAGATGACACCGGCAATCTGCAGATCACCCGAGCCCACGTGCGCGTTGATCCCCTTCAGATGTTCGGCAACACGGCGCGGCAGCTCGACCGTAACTGAGCGATCGATTGCCTTACCGTCATCACTTCCAAACTGGGAAACCTTGAGCGTCGAGTCCTCGACGGATGCGATGTTTTGCGTCGCGGCCTTGGAGGCATCCATACCCTTGGCAACGCGTCCCCGCTCGATAACGCGAGCCTTGTTGCCATCAACAACCTTGACGTCCACCGAAGCCGCATTGATATCGAAATCGAGGTAGCGGAACTCATCGGCATCAAAAGTCGTGCTCGAAAGCTGCTGAGGCCGAGCGGAATAGTTACCGCTATTCAAGGAATCGTCCTCGTCAAACATATCGTCAAAATCAGACAAATGGCCAGATAGAATACCGGTCGTACGCACAATATCGGAATGAGCCAATAGCCGCGAAGCGCCAAAGACAAGCCCGATAATGAGCACAAACGCCCCGATGCCAACGCCCAGGCGCACCTTAGACTCACGCGAGAGCTTCATCATTCATCACCCTCTTTGACACTCGGCTCAGCGCTGGTCGCGGTAGCCACGTCAGTATCAACCGCAACGGAAACATCCTGAGCCCTAACTGCCACCGGCGCCGGACCAACCTGAATATCCCCGCGTGCCCAGTCGCCATCGAGCGCACGCGCCACCCAGTGATAGATGGGGATCGTAAAGAAAATCAGTGCAGCAAAGGGGCCGCCACCAAACAGGAACATCAGCAAAAAGAACAACAGCCAGCACACGGCCCAATACGGAAACGACTGGAACGGACCTTTCACCGGAGTCGGATTGACCGCACCGGTGCCCGTCACCTGCGCCGTCGCGGCGTTAGCCGCCTGCGCGCTCCAGCTTGCAGCTTGCGCCGCCTTGGCAGCCGCATCACTTGCCTGCGTTGCCGCCTCGGTTGCGCGTGCCGCCGCCTCGTGGGTACGGGCGCGTTCCGCCGCCTCGGCCTCGCGCTGGCGGGCGCGGTCCTCGTTCTCAAACTCGATATCGTCCTCGATCTCGTCGCTCGGATTGAGCAGCTCGTCCAGACTCACGCCATAGAGCTTGGCAAGCGAGATCAGGTTCTCGGTATCGGGCGAGCTCTCCGCGCGCTCCCATTTACTGACCGCTTGGCGCGACAGCCCCAGCTTTCGCGCCAACCCTTCTTGGCTAAAGCCCTTGCTGCGGCGAAGGTCGGCGAGCCGCTGCGCAGTTTCTACATTCATGGTTCCTCCTATGCTTTTGCCAGCCGTGCCGCCGGACCGTTGCTGTTCTTAAGGCGCCTTGCACAGTTAAAAATCTATCCGCCACCGCCAAAAGTATGCCACCTATTCTAGTGAGATTTTTGACAACCGGCGGTTGCGGGCACATATGAGCTGCGGAAATGTGTCCAAACAAAGCAATGACCCACAGCTCGGTTGTCCCCGTTGCGGCGTTAACGGTAGTATGGTCGTACTGTTTATTCCGCACCGCCAACGGAGGGAGTTCCGCGCCGTGAACCGCGATTTCGCCTCATCGCTCATTCAGCTCAACAATACGTTCTATCGCGAGCACTCCGCCTCCTTCTCCGATACGCGCCAGGCACCGTGGCCCGGCTGGGTGCGCACTATGGACATAGCGCTCGAGCAGCTCGACGTCGCCACGATCGAGCATCCCGTCCGCGTCTTCGATCTTGCCTGTGGAAACATGCGATTCGAGAACTTTGCCGCCGGCGGCGCACTTGCCGCCAAGGGCGTCGATGGCGCAAACCCCTCGGCAGACGCCAGCTGCCCGTTTGAGTTCTATGGCGTCGACTCATGCCAGGACCTGGCCATCGATGCACGTGGCCACGCCCTGCGCATTCCCAACCTGCACTTCCAGGAACTCGATGTGCTCGACGCCCTCATGAAGCTCAATCCCGCCGAGACGCCCGACGTGCTTTTCGACGCCCCGCTCGCCGATATCTCGGTCTGCTTTGGCTTTATGCACCACGTGCCGTCGTGCGAGTACCGCGTACGCGTGCTCGACACCCTGGTGCGCCAGACGCGCCCGGGCGGCATCATCGCCATCAGCTTTTGGGAGTTTATGAATGACGAGCGCATGGCGCGCAAGGCCGTTCGCGCCGAAGCCCGCGCCGAGCTTACCCCGCCGTTTGAAGGTTACGATTCCGCGCAGTTTGAAGCCGGCGACCACCTCATTGGCTGGCAAAACGACCGCCACGCCTACCGCTATTGCCATCACTTTGACGATCAGCAGATCACCGACCTGGTGCGCGGCGTCCGTACGTTCTACAAGAGCGGCGAGGTCCCCGTGCGCGAGCTTGAGCGCTTCCATGCCGACGGCCGTAGCGGCGAGCTCAACCGCTATGTAATCCTCAAGCGCCTGTAGGCATCGACGACTCGCCGCCGGGCCGCACCGCAACGTTCGGGCAAACTATGCCCATCTTTTTCCAACCCATTGACGGAACGCGCCTGCAATGTGTTCCATACGTATGACCAAGGAGCCTCATGGGAGCCGTTCACGTTCGCACCCCTAAGAACTTTGTGCTCGAGGAGCGCCTGGAGCGCTACGCCGATGCGATTGAGACGAACCCCGAGGCCTATGCCGGAGATTGGCGCAAGGCCTGTGCGCCCGCAGGCAGCAAGCCTTTCGAACACCTTCACCTGGACCTTGGCTGTGGCAAGGGAACGTACCTTGTAGAGCGCGCGGCCCACGAGCCAAACACACTCTTTATCGGTATGGACCAGGAGCCCATCTGCATCGCCTATGCCGCACAGAAAATCTGCGAGCAGAGGCTGTCCAACGCACTCGTCCTGCCCCGAGGTGCCGCATCGCTGCCGCAGCTATTTGCCGCAGGCGAGCTCGATGCCATCACCATCAACTTTCCCACGCCGCAGCCCAAGGCCAAGTACGCCAAAACGCGACTCGTCCATGTCGACCACCTAATGCTGTACCGTCCGCTCTTTTCAGCCGGTGCCACCGTCACACTGCGAACCGACAGTAAGCCATTGCGCGACTACGCCTTGGGGCAGTTTGCTGCGGCCGGCTACGACACGCTTTGGGTAAGCGACGACGTCCGCCGCGACCATCCCGAGCACCCCGAGACCGAATACGAGCGTCGCACGCGCGAGATGGGTGCCGTCGTCTATGGCATTTGCGCCACACCCGGCGCACATCCCAGTGACGATGTGCTCACGGCGGGTCACATGCAGGAGCAAAGTCTTGCCTGCTACCTGCCCGATAACCTCGATGAGCTCACCTATGTGCCTCTGGGCATGGAAGAAGCCGTCGAGAACTTTAGAAACCGCGCCCGCAAGGGCAAGAAGCGCCTGCCGCAGGAGTCCTAGGGGCTTTTGACAGTCGCTGCGCCGGTAACCAAACGCAAATAGGTGCCGACGAACGGCCCTCAAACCTAAGTGAGTAGACTTTTTGGCAACAACCAAGCACAACCCGTATGGCGAAAACTAAAACCGCAGGTAGAGCCCTTGCGTAAAAACCATGTGCTCGCGATATCGCAAAAAGTCTACTCACTTAGCTGGCGACTGCACCAAACGGCTGGCAGAACGCCCATTTCCTGCATTTTCTTGCCTGCGAACGCATCGATGCGACGCTACGCCATAATGGATGGCGGACAAACGCGAGAGAAAGTTACCACATGACGCAAAGCACGACAGATACCGCCGCCAGCACCGTCTCCGGCGCCGGCGCTGCCAGCTCATTCTCGGGCGGCACGGGAACCGAGGCAGAGTTCGGCTCGCTCGGCGCACTCTCCCCCACCTGGTGGGAGCCCGAGGACGGCAGCGAGCCCGAGCCGTGGCTCACGCCCGATCAGTCCTTCGAACGCTTCTTTGAATGGACGAGCGACCGCGGCATTGAGCTGTGGGACCACCAGGAAGAGGCCCTCATGGACCTGGCCGCCGGCGATCACGTCATCTTAGGCACGCCGACCGGCTCGGGTAAGTCGCTTGTCGCGCTGGGCATGCTCTTTATGGGCATGGCGCAGGGCAAGCGCTGTTATTACACGGCCCCCATCAAGGCCCTGGTCAGCGAAAAGTTTTTCGACCTGGTGCAGGTGCTCGGCCGCGATAACGTAGGCATGATTACCGGCGACACGCATATCAACACCAAGGCGCCCGTCATCTGCTGCACGGCCGAAATCCTTGCCAACGATGCGCTGCGCGAGGGCGAGGACGCCGACGTGGGCTGCGTGGCCATGGACGAGTTCCACTACTTTGCCGACCCCGACCGCGGCTGGGCCTGGCAGGTGCCACTGCTCACCCTGCCCCACACGCAGTTTATGCTCATGAGCGCCACGCTCGGCAATGTCACCGCCATCGCTGCCTCACTCGAGGAGCACACCGGTGCCACGTGCGACCTAGTCGTCGATGCCCCGCGCCCTGTTCCGCTGAGCTACGGCTATGTGACGACCTCCCTCGAAGGCACGGTCGAGCTCGCGATGCGCCGCGGCGAGGCCCCGCTCTATATCGTGCACTTTAGCCAGGATGCCGCACTTGCGACGGCACAGTCGCTCGCCAACTTCGGCATTGCCAGCAAGGAGCAGCGCGAGGCCATCAAGGAGGCAGCCAAGGGCACGAGCTTCTCGACGGCCTTTGGCAAGATTCTTAAGCGCTTGCTCGGATGCGGCGTCGGCGTGCACCATGCCGGTATGTTGCCGCGCTATCGTCTGCTGGTCGAGCGCCTGGCGCAGCAGGGCTTGCTGCCCGTCATCTGCGGCACCGACACGCTCGGTGTCGGCATCAACGTACCCATCCACACCGTGGTGCTCACCGCGCTCACCAAGTTCGACGGCTACAAGATGCGTCGCCTGCGCGCCCGCGAGTTCCACCAGATTGCCGGTCGCGCCGGCCGCTCGGGCTTCGATACCGAGGGCATGGTAATTGCCGAGGCGCCTGAGCACGAGATCGAAAACGCCAAGCTCATGGCCAAGGCGGGCGACGACCCCAAGAAGCTCCGCAAGATTAAAAAGAAGAAGGCCCCCGAGGGCTTTGTCACCTGGAACAAGCAGACCTTTGAGCGCCTGATCGAGACGCAGCCCGAAACGCTCAAGCCGCGCCTTCGCATCACACACTCCATGGTGATTAGCGTGGTCGAGCAGGGCGGCGACGCCCGCACCCGCGTGCACGACCTTATCGAGACAAGCCTGCAAACGCCCGAGGAAAAGGCGAAGCTCGAGGTTCGTGCCGACGAGATCTTCGCCACGCTCATCGACTCCGGCGTCGTCGTGCGCACCGAGGTGCCGCCCGCACCCGACGCTCCGGCTGACGCCGCGCCGGACATCGACTACGCACTGACGGTCGACTTGCCCGAGGACTTTGCGCTCGACCAGCCGCTCTCGCCCTTTTTGCTTGCCGCGCTGGAGCTGCTCGACCCCGAAAGTGAGACCTATACCATGGACCTCATCAGTATGGTCGAGGCCACGCTCGAGGACCCCAAACAGGTGCTCCGCGCCCAGGAGCGTGCCGCGCGCGACCGCGCCATGGCCGAGATGAAGGCCGACGGCGTCGAATACGAGGAGCGCCTGGAGCGCATTCAGGACGTCACGTACGAAAAGCCGCTCGAGGACCTGCTCGATGCCGCTTTTGACAAGTACTGCCAGGAAGTACCCTGGGCAAACGACTACCAGCTCTCTCCCAAGAGCGTCCTGCGCGATATGCTGGAAAGCGCGAGCGATTTTAAGGGCTACATTCAAAAGCTCGGCATCGCCCGCTCCGAGGGCATTTTGCTGCGCTACCTGGCAGAGGCTTACCGTTCGCTCGACCGCACCGTACCGATCGAGAAGCGCGACGAGCGCCTGCGCGACATCATCTCGTGGCTCGGCTTTGTGGTGCGTTCGGTGGACTCGAGCCTGGTAGACGAGTGGGAGAACGCCGGCAACCCGGCCGCGCTCGACGCCGCGCCGCCGCAAGGCATCGACGAAGTCGTGGCGGACCGCCGCGGCTGCACGCTGCTGGTGCGAAACGCTCTCTTCCGCCGCGTGACCCTTGCCGTCCGCGGGCACGTGCGCGACCTGGGAGACCTCGATGCCGATTGGGGCATGAGCGAGGTTCGCTGGCAAAAGGCGCTCGACGCCTACCACGAGCAGCACGAGGAGATTCTCACCGACGGCGACGCGCGCTCCTCTGCTATGTTCTCGATCGACGAGTCCGACGAGAAGGCGCTCCACGTGTGGCACGTGCACCAGATTTTTGCCGACGAGGACGGCGACCACGACTTTGGCATCATGGGCGATGTCGATCTGGACGCTACACAGGACGGCGGCGAGGTCATCTTCAAGAACTACCGCGTCGGCTTTATCGAGGACTTGCTCGAAGACTAGCCAACATAATGGAACGAAACGAAGCGGGGCCGCTGGCAACATCGCCAGCGGCCCCGCTCTTGCACTATCCGCTATGCCTTACTCGGCATCCTCGACCTCATACGAATCTGCCTCGGCTGGCTCATCGTTTGTCTCTGGTGTAGCCTCATGCGCCTCGTCAAACGCTGCCTTCATGGTCTTGTTGCCCCATGTGAGCTTGCGGATGGTAAGCTCATCGGCCTTGTTGTGGGCAAGACGCAGGTTCTCGGTGCTGCGGCGCAGGTCGTCCTTGGTCTTCTCGAGCTGCTTAATGGCGGCATCGATCTCCTTGATTGCCGACTCGAATTGCTTACTCGCCAAGTTGTAGTTGCGCGAGAAGCCATCCTTGAACTTCTCCATCTTGGCTTCGAAGTTCGTGACATCGATATTTTGCTGTTTGTACTCCGCCAGTTCCTGCTTATAGCGAAGCGAACCCATGGCGGCGTTGCGCAGCAGCGTAATCATGGGAATGAAAAACTGTGGGCGGATCACGTACATCTTCTCGTAGCGATAGCTCACGTCCACGATTCCTGCGTTATAAAGCTCGCTCTCGGGCTCGAGCAACGTGCAGAGCACCGCGTACTCACAGCCTTTCTGGCGACGATCGTGATCGAGCTTCTTAAAGAAATCCTCGTTCTTATGCTTGGTCGCGGTCTCGTCGTTCTCGTTTTTCATCTCGAACATGATCGAAATGATCTCGCTGCCACTCGCGTCACACTCGCGGAAGATAAAGTCGCCCTTGGTGCCCTCGGACGCATCGTTGTCTTTCTCGAAGTACGCGTTGGGAAACGCCGTCATGCGTAGGCGGTTAAACTCGGTCTCGCAGTGCTGCTCGAGCGACTCGCCCACCATCTTGGTGGACAGGCGGACCTTCATGTCCTTAAGGCGCTCAATCTCTTCATCCTTATAGCGAATCAGCTCCTCGTTCGCGCGCTTGGTCTGCGCAAGTTCGAGCTCGTGTGCCGCCTTGGCCTGCTCCTCGCGCGAATCGCGCACCGCCAGCTCGTTCGTCAGCTTGGCACGCGCCTCGTCGCGCTCTCGCTCCGCCGCGGCAACCGCCTCTGACAGGTTCATTTTTGCCGTCAGCTCCTGCTCGCGTAGCTGGGCGCGCAGGCCCTCGGCCTCCTGCTCAGACTGAGCCTTTGCGGCAGAAAACTTCTCCTGCACCTTCGCCTGATAGTCAGCAAGCGTACGTTCGGCCTCGCTGCGAGCGGCATCGAGCTCACGCTGCGACTCAGCCGTAGCAGCTGCGAGCGCCATCTCCTGGGCCTTGTCCGCCGCGGCAAGCTTGGCCTGCAGCTCGGCAATCTGCGCATCGCGTGCGGCCAGATCGCTTTGAGCAGCGTTGCGCGCCTCCGACTCGGCAAGCCTGGCCTCGTCATCCTTACGTCCCAACTGTGCACGCAAGCTGTCGATTTCGCGCTGGAGCTCGGCATTCTCCTTTTGAGCATCGGCGCGGGCCTCTACCGCCGCACGCTGGCTTGCGCTCTCGCGCTCTGCAGCAGCGCCCTCGAGCTTGGCGCGCAGCTTGGCAAGTTCGGCATCGCGCTTGGCGACCTCTTGTGCCAGCTGTTGAGCTGCGGCATTCTTCTGCTCGATAAGCTGGGCGTTACGCTGGGACTCCGCCTTTTGCAAAGCGGCCGTCGAACGCGAGCGTTCAAGCTCCAGCGCCTGCTCGCCCTCGCGCTGGACCGCCTTCACACGCTCATCAAGATCGCGCGAGAACTCGGCATCGCGCACCTGTTTGACGATATCCGCATAGCCGGACGCATCGACCTTAAACACTTCGCCGCAATGCGGGCACTTGATCTCGTTCATGGCAGCTCCTCGATGGACGCAAATTTAAACCGTCTACACTCTACCGCGCCGCGCGGACAAAAAAGGCGCCGCTGCCATAATGGCAACGGCGCCAGAACCACGGTAAAGGTGCCTGGCCCATCTTGTGGTGGTTCGAGAATTACAGTCCAAAAAAGCCTAGGATCTGGTCTCGGCTTACGGGCTTGTAGTCGTTGGCGTCGAGGCCCACATCGTAGCGAAGAATGGGGCGATCGCGGTTGCGCGCGTTGGCGCGGTCTCCCCTGCTGTGGATATGCCCGTGCAGCATGATGGCGCCGCGCGCCTTGCCATTCCAGCTGAGCATGGGGTAATGGCTCATCACCAGGCGATGACCCTTAGCGTAACCGGGAGCAACCTCCAGATAATCGCGTACCTCATCCCAAATGCGCGGCGCGTCCGGATCTTCCCAGTCGCCGTCATGGTTACCACGGATGAGCGTCACGTTCTGGCATTCGATACGCTCGCGCAGGCGCACCGCCTCCGCCAGGGGCAAACGATAGGTAAAGTCACCCAAAATATAGAGACGGTCGTCCGTCGCCACGCACTCATTGATGGCATCGATGACCTTGCGGTTCATCTCCTCGACCGAATCAAACGGCCGATCCATATCGTGCAAGATATTCGTATCGCCCAGGTGCAGGTCGGCGGTAAACCACATCATCGTCTGTATCCTCATTTCGCAACGTGTCTAACACGTGCCTAGTATACAGACGCTTTGGCGCGTCGGTTAGCCAAAGAGCCCGACGAACGGACCTCGGCGGCGTTTGTCTTTCTTTTTCGACGCATCACCCTGGGCGTTCTTGTCCTGCCGCTTCTTCCGGTCCTGCTCCAACTCATCGTCATCGAGCAGCATATCCCACTCAAACGGATCGTCTGTCAGATCGAACAGGTCGTCGTCATCAACCATGACCGCCTCCATTGCCGACTAGCGGGCATCCACCACATAGAGTCCAACGCGCACCTGATGCCACGGGCTGCGCTCGGGAGCAACCTGCTGCACACGGGCTTCAAATACGTCCCCATGCCCGTAATACATCATCAAGGACAGCGGGCCAACCTCGTCTCCCGGAACATAGCCAAGCTTGGTCTTGCCATAATAGATCGCAACCGCCTCGGGGTCGTGAGGATTATCACGTTCGGCACGCAGCGTCAGTTTATCGCCCGCTTTAAGATCGCCCAAGACCAAGGCGCCGTCGGCATACTGAAATCCCGCAATGTGAAACGACAGAAGAACACGTGAAGGCTCGTACATAGCAGCTCCTCTAACGGCCGGGATACCCGGCACTCAACCTTATCGAGAAGTCTACGGGCCCGTGCGGACATAAATTCATCCTTATCTGATTCTAATGCACAAACATGCGCACGAACTTGTGCTTCCAGCTTGCATAAGGGGCATAGCGGAATGGCACGTCCAACCACGTTGCCTTGTTCACGATGCTCTTCTTGTGGCTAAACGTATCGAAGCTCTCGCGTCCATGGTACTGCCCCATACCGCTCGCTCCCATGCCGCCAAAGCCCATATGACTCGTAGCCAAATGCATAATGGTGTCATTAACACAGCCGCCGCCAAAGGGCACGTAGCGCACAAAGCGCTGCTGAGCCGCGCGATCCTGGCTAAAGATATACAGGGCCAGCGGCGTCGGACGATCCGTAATAAACGCTTCGGCCTCGTCTAAGCTCTCAAACGTCAGCACCGGTAAGATGGGGCCGAAAATCTCCTCCTGCATCACGGCGTCATCGGGGGCCACGCCGTCTAGGATCGTCGGCTCAATCTTGAGCGACGACTCGCGCGCCGTGCCTCCCAGCACAACCTTATCGGAGTCGATCAGCCCGCGCACGCGCACGAAATGCTTGGCGTTGACGATATGTCCGTAGTCCTCGTTATCGAGCGAATGCTCGCCAAACATACGGCGGACCTCCTCCTTGATGAGGCCCAGCAGCTCGTCGTGCACGCTCGTATCGACCAGCAGGTAGTCGGGCGCCACGCAGGTCTGCCCCACGTTGAGCCATTTACCAAAGGCGATACGCCGTGCCGCAACCTTCAAGTTTGCCGTCGCATCCACGATGCAGGGACTCTTTCCGCCCAGCTCAAGCGTCACGGGCGTAAGGTTTTTACTTGCGCGCTCCATGACGAGCTTGCCGACCGGAACGCTACCGGTAAAGAAGATCTTGTCCCAGCACTCATCGAGTAGCGCTTCGTTTTCGGCCCGCCCGCCCTCGACAACCGTCACCAGGCGCGGATCAAATGCCTCTTCGCAGATTTGCTTGAGCACCGCGCTCGATGCAGGAGCATAGGCGCTCGGCTTGATGACCACAGTATTGCCCGCGGCAAGGGCGCCGGCGAGTGGCTCGAGCGTCAACAAAAACGGATAGTTCCATGGAGCCATGATGAGCGTGACGCCATAGGGCACGGCTTGCGTTTTGCACACACTCACGGCGTTGGCAAGGTCACACGGACGCAGGCGCGAACGACTCCATCGAGCCACATGCGCGATCTGATGACGAATCTCGGAAAGCGAGGTGCCGATTTCGCACATATAGGCCTCGTCATGCGACTTTCCCAAATCGGTCTTGAGCGCATGGGCAATATCGGCCTCGTGGGCCCGTACCGCATCGCGTAAACTCACGAGCGCACGACGTCGAGCATCGACATCAAACGTGGCGTGCGTCTTAAAGTAGGCGCGCTGATCGCCGACGATGCGCGCAATTTCCTCGGTGTTCATGGCGCCCTCCTAGTTCTCGTCCTCAAGCATACCACCCGCGACGACCTCGTACATACGCTCGAGCTCCAAGCGGTCCATTAAAAGCGGAACGGGGTACAGCGGATTAGCCTCGGCATCGGCGTGCGTTGCCATTTCGGGAATGTCGGAGCGGCGAATGCCTGTCACATATTTGGGGATACCCAGGGCAACGTTCATGCGGTCGACCCAATCGATAAAGGCCTCGGCCGCAAGACCGTCCTGCGCGGTAGCCGGCGCAATGCCCGCCATGCGAGCAAGATCGGCGAGCTTGGGGGCGGCGGCGTCACCATAAGCGCGAAGCATGTGCGGCAGGATGATCGCGTTGGCCAAGCCGTGCGGAATCCCGTATCGTCCGCCCAGGCTGTGTGCAATGGCATGCACGTAGCCCACGTATGAGCGCGTAAAGGCAACACCCGCTTTATACGCCGCCGAAAGCATATTGCGGCGCGCACGCATGTTGTCGCCATGCTCATAGGCCTCGAGCAAATTATCGCGGATGAGTTGCACCGCCTGACGCGCCATCTTGCGCGTATAGGGCGTGGTGCTGCGCCCGATAAAGGCCTCGACGGCATGCGTCAGAGCATCCATGCCCGTCTGCCCCGTAATGGAGGCGGGCAGGCCGCGCGTAAACTCGGGGTCGTGCACCGCAAAGCGCGGGATAAGCACAAAGTCGTTAATGGGGTACTTGTAGTGCGACTCGTCATCGGTAATGACCGCTGCGAGCGTGACCTCGCTACCCGTACCTGCCGTGGTGGGAACGGCGATGAGCAGCGGCAGGCGACGATGAACGCGCAGCAGGCCGCGCATCTTGTTGATGGGCTTGTATGGCTGCGCAATGCGCGCCCCCACACCCTTGGCGCAGTCCATGGCCGAACCGCCACCAAAGCCGATAATGGCCTGGCAGGCGCTCGCGCGATACAGGGACGCCGCTTCCTCCACGTTTGAGACCGTGGGGTTCGCACGTGTTTCGGCATAGACCGCAACGCCAATTCCCTTGGACGCGAGCGCTGTCTCGAGCGGTGCCGTGAGCCCCAGACGGGCAATGCCGGGATCCGTCACGATAAGGACCTTCTGGATCGAGCGCTTTTGAAGCACCGCGGGCACATCCTCGGCATGCTCTAAAATGCGCGGCTCGGTATAGGGCAGGATTGGCAATGCAATGCGAAAAACCGTCTGATATGTTCGACACCAGGCACGACGGGCTAGATGCATAAAGGAAACTCCTTCATTTGTTGATAGGTCAACATTTGCTCGACCGATTGTACTCATCGGAGGTCGCACGAGGTCTAGCAATCGTTAATCAATCAACATCTTCACATGCCCAAAATTGTTTTATTAAAAATCATTCCTAATAGGCTTCACATTCGGTCGCATTTATGGATAATAGAACTCGTCAAGACGCACGTCCGGAGAGGGCCCTTACGGGACCGGACGAGCGCGCCATCGCCATCGATCGAAAGGATCGAATTATGAAGTTTGTTTGCCCCGTTTGCGGTTATGTGGAAGAGTTCGACGGCGACCAGCTGCCCGAGGATTTCAAGTGCCCCCAGTGCGGCGTTCCCGGCTCTCGCTTCCTGAAGCAGGAGGAGGGTCAGCTCGAGTGGGCTGCCGAGCACGTCGTGGGCGTCGCCAAGATGGAGGGCGTCTCCGAGGACATCGTTGCTGACCTGCGCGCCAACTTTGAGGGCGAGTGCTCTGAGGTCGGTATGTACCTGGCCATGGCTCGCGTCGCTCATCGCGAGGGCTATCCCGAGATCGGCCTGTACTGGGAGAAGGCTGCCCACGAGGAGGCCGAGCACGCCGCCAAGTTCGCCGAGCTCCTGGGCGAGGTCGTGACCGACTCCACCAAGAAGAACCTCGAGATGCGCGTTGAGGCCGAGAACGGCGCCACCGCCGGCAAGACCGATCTCGCCAAGCGCGCCAAGGCCGCTGGTCTCGATGCCATCCACGACACCGTGCACGAGATGGCTCGCGACGAGGCTCGCCACGGCAAGGCTTTCGCCGGCCTGCTAAAGCGCTACTTCGGCTAAGCCAAACGCCTGAGAGACATTCTCTAGCTTTATAAGGCCCGGACCGCATGGTTCGGGCCTTTTTCGTGTCTTGCAAACCAGTTAACGTCCCAAAAATAGGACCACCTTTGACATCGGCTTCGCGTCAAAAACTAAGTGAGTAGCCTTTTGGGAACTTGTCGAGCAGACCACCCGTATTGCTTTATAAAACCGCAGGTAGATAGCTTGCCGCAAAACAATCTGGTCGCCATCACGCTAAAAGTCTACTCACTTAGATTTGCAACCGTCCATGATCGGGCCTTTTTGTGTCTAACGGGCATCTTTTTGTCGATTTCTCCCAGTTTTGACCAGTCAACGAATAGCTCAGACCGAAGCAATGCCTCGGCCCCTTGCTCCTCCAAGCTTTTATCGCGATATTCAACATCGAGCAACCTGCATACGGCCTTAACAATCGCATGGAATCTATCATCATCGGATATCTGTCCGTGTGTCAGGAGAAATACATCGTAGCCCATGGCCTGAAGCGCCGTCATGCGGTCGGCGTCACGCAAACCATCCCCGGCTCGCCCGTGTGAGCCCTTTCCTTGGCATTCAATGGCCACCTGTCGCTCTCCGTCCGGCGAAGAAAGAAGTAGGTCGATATATACACGGGACTTGCCTACAATCGCCCGAGCACTTGCGCTTAGCGCCACTTCGACATTGAGCTCTATGCCGCAAAAACCTTCGCCTCCCAATGATCGTGGCAACCCAAGCAACAAATACGTCTCAACCTCAAAAGGCGATGCGGCACCCAGTGGAACGAGATGCGATACCGCGACAAATCGCTTGCCGTAACGCATCCCACAAACATCTGAACAAAAACGGTCAAGGTCTCCGCCCAAAACCAAAGCGTCTCGACGCCATAAATTTGAGGCGGTGCCGTCCTCGGACGGGCAGCGCACCCAACCGAACGTTGTCGAAATCGCGCCCGAATCAATTGCACGCGAAAGCTCCGCCTCAAGTGCCGCCGGCAGGGCACACACCGCAAACAAGCCACACATCTCCGCCAATACCAAAAGAAGCTGAAGATCCGTCAGATGCCGCAACATGATGAATGCCGTCAGTAGAGGAGACGTAATCAAAACCCCATGCTCCGTTTCCAGCACGGATTCCCTGGGAAGCTCACCAAGAAACAGCCGCTGCCTAATGCTGGCAGGACAAGTCCGTTTGTTTCTCGTCCGAACCAATGTATACAACGGAAAACCGAGCGCGACCGCAGCCGTCGGGTTGCGGGCGAGATCATATCGCTGCCGGTCTTCTTCCGGTCGTGGAAGCGGCGGACACAAAGCGCGGACTTGAGGAGGCAAACGCCAGTACCTAAAAGCTGATATGTCACAAAGTAGATCCTTCATAGGCACAGGAAAACACGAATTTCAACCCAGTCAGTCACGCATTGGCGCGAACGCACCAAAAATGGCGCCGAACGGACTGCCAAGTTTTCAACAGCCCTCCCCAACTGGCCAAAAGCTTGCCGAGAGCTGGACGAAGCCCTGTTGAAAACCCCATTTTTTTCTCATGCAGGAGCTTTGCGCGGCAAGTGAGTAGACTTTTTTGAACATCCCGAGCAGGCCGGTCATCCTGCTTTTCAAAACCGCAGGTAGATAGCTTGTTACAAAACTGTCTGGTCGCCAAAGTGCTAAAAGTCTACTCACTTAGGTTGCAGAGTGCTCCCCATTAGCTGCAATTCCAAGGTAGTTAGTACTTTTGGACTCAGATCGTCATACTGAACAAGAATTTGAGTTGAGTTTTCAGGGACAGATGCGCCATCGGCACACCAAAAACAGTCACCGATATCGATAAAAGGGATGCTCGAGCGCGTGAGGGCCCGTGCAAAAGAGCTTCCGCCCGCGTCACACTCCACGGCCACGACGCAGTAAAGGCCGGCGTCCGCGTACTCGATCGAGACTTCCCCTGCCGGAAACGTTTTCCGTACAAGCGCCGCCAGGCCATCACGCGCCCCACGAGCACGAGCGCGCACGCGGTTCACATGTCGCTCGTAATCACCCGATTCCAGCAAACGCGCCAAGGCAACCTGATCAACAGAACTTACCGACGAGGCGTAGAAACCAAGGTTGCGTTTAAACCTCTCCATTAGTTCATCGGGCAGCACCATGTACGCCAAACGCAACGCCGATGAAAGACTCTTCGAAAACGTGTTGGTGTAGATAACCGACTGGGCGGCATCGATCGACGCGAGCGCGGGAATCGGCTTGCCGGCAAGGCGAAACTCACAATCAAAGTCGTCTTCGATGAGATACCGACCTGGCCGCTCGGCGGCCCAGCTCAGCAACGCATAGCGACGTGCAATGCTCGTCACAAGACCGGTCGGATACTGATGAGACGGCATCAGGTGAAGGACATCGGTCCCGGTTTTCTGCAGCGCGCTCAAGTCCACGCCCTCAGCATCCAACGGGATATGCCGCACTTCGCAACCCATGGCCTGATAGATGCGCGTCAAGCGCAAATAGCCTGGATCCTCGACGGCATACACCTTGTCCGCGCCAAGCAACTGAACCAACATGGTATCGAGCAGCTGGGCGCCCGCACCGATAACGATGTTGTCGGGGTCGACATTCATGCCCCTTGTCCCGCGCAGATGGTGCGCAATCGCACGTCGCAGTCGAGCGGTGCCCTGCGCCGGTGCGGGCGAAAAGATTTCACGTTCGTCTTCGGACGTCAGCGTCGCCCGTAGCGCACTTTGCCAAAGCCGCGCCGCCTCCAAAGCGGAAGGAGAAAGTGCGTCGAATCGCTCTGCCTGCCCCATGGCATCATGCGCGCTGGGACCAACAGGGACAGCATCTCGGTCGATATCCCCCGCAGCAAAAGCCAAAACCGGCGCATCCGGAAGCTCGCACGCGTAGTAGCCACGACGCGGCATCGAGCAAATATAGCCCTCGGCAAGCAACTGGCTATATGCATTCTCGATGGTAATGACACTGATACCCAAATGACTCGCAAAGGCGCGCTTAGACGGCAGATGCTCCCCCGCCGCAATACGGCCAGCAACAATATCATCGCGAATTTGCTGGTAAACATACTCATAAAGCGATGCTTCGCCGCGATTTTCCAAATTGTAGTCAAGCATGGGTCTATCACCTGACCTTATCGAATCATTCAATCTGGCATTAGTCTGACCTTGTTATTATCTCGAAAACTGAGTATTTCGCCATACCCAGCTCCCCGATAGGATGTTCCGTCAAGCAATGTACATGCCAACCAAGGGAGCAACCATGGCAGAACAGACCAGCAAGGCCGATCGCGTCAAACTCAATCGCGAACTCGCGCAGATGCTCAAGGGCGGCGTCATCATGGACGTCACCACGCCCGAGCAAGCACGCATCGCCGAGGAGGCGGGCGCCTGCGCCGTCATGGCGCTCGAGCGTATCCCGGCCGACATCCGCGCCGCAGGCGGCGTCTCGCGCATGAGTGATCCCAAGATGATCAAGGGCATCCAGGAGGCCGTCTCCATCCCCGTTATGGCCAAGTGTCGCATCGGTCACATTGTCGAGGCGCAGGTCCTGCAGGCCATCGAGATCGATTACATCGATGAGTCCGAGGTCCTCTCCCCTGCCGATGACGTCTATCACATCGACAAGACCCAGTTTGACGTGCCATTTGTCTGCGGCGCCCGCGATCTGGGCGAGGCGCTGCGCCGTGTTGCCGAGGGCGCCACGATGATTCGCACCAAGGGCGAGCCGGGCACGGGCGACGTCGTCCAGGCCGTGCGCCACATGCGCAAGATCCAAAAGCAGATCCGCGACGTTGTTGCCCTGCGCGACGACGAGCTCTTTGAGGCAGCCAAGCAGCTGCAGGTTCCGGTCGAGCTGGTGCGCGAGGTCCATGCCACGGGCAAGCTCCCCGTCGTAAACTTTGCCGCCGGCGGAGTCGCGACCCCCGCCGACGCCGCGCTGATGATGCAGCTGGGCGCCGAGGGCGTCTTTGTTGGCTCGGGCATCTTTAAGAGCGGCGACCCCGCCAAGCGCGCCGCCGCCATCGTCAAGGCCGTGGCAAACTTCACCGACGCCAAGCTCATCGCCGAGCTTTCGGAGGACCTGGGCGAGGCCATGGTGGGCATCAACGCCGACGAGATCGAGATCATCATGGAGGAGCGCGGGCGCTAGTCCAGCAGAAAGGATCGCACATGAGCGATTATGCACACCAAACGGTTGCCGTGCTGGCGGTCCAAGGCGCTTTTGCCGAGCATGAGGCAAGGCTATCTGAGCTGGGCGCACGCTGTATTGAGCTGAGGCAGGCGGCTGATTTGAAGCAGAACTTTGACCGTCTGGTACTTCCCGGCGGCGAGTCTACCGTTCAAGGGAAACTGCTTGATGAGTTGGGCATGCTCGAGGAGCTTCGTACCCGTATCGCTGAAGGCATGCCCGTCCTGGGCACCTGCGCCGGCCTGATTCTGCTGGCTCACGACCTTGCCGCTCATGACGATAAGGGCACGCCGCGTTTGGCAACCATGGATGTGCTCGTTGAGCGCAATGCCTATGGCAGACAGCTCGGCAGTTTTCGCACCAAGGGACAGGTAGACGGCATCGACGGTGAAGTGCCGCTGACATTTATCCGCGCGCCCCGCATCGTCGAGGTCCACGGCGACGCCAAGGCCTTGGCAGAGGTCGATGGCCGCATCGTCGCCGCCCGCCAGGGCAACCAGCTCGGCGTAACCTTCCACCCCGAACTCGATGAAGACACCCGCCTCCACGAACTGTTCCTACAAATGTAGGTAGAACAAAAACGAGAGTGGATAATCTCCCACTTTGAGCTTGAATGCAGACTCAAACCGGGAGATTATCCACTCTCATGCTATGTAGTCGTTGGGGACGTTCTTAAACGACTAGTCAAACAAGAACGTCCCCAACGACCATATTGCGATAGACGACCACGTTTGTCCAGATAAAACGGGACTGCGGACAAAAAGTTGGACCATCAGGTCCGGTTTGGAGTCCGCATGACA
>CABUOA010000022.1 GCA_902493145.1 uncultured Collinsella sp.
GTGTCTCGCGCGCCACCGTGTAGATGGTCGCCTCCTGCGGGCGAATGCGCTCGAGTGCCGCGAGCCAAGGGCCGACGTACGCTTCACCAGTGTTATCGAGGGACTTGCCCTGATACTCGCCGGTCAAAAAGATCGTCTGGATAATAACGTGGCCGTTAAAGCTCGCGAACGTCTCGATCTGGTGCTCGACGTCGTAGGGGCCAACGGGCTGGTCGAGCAGCTGGATAAAAGCCGGGTCGACCGTATCGAGCTTGAGGATGTTGTCGTCGACCATCATGAGCGCATCGTGCACAGCGGGCTGGTCAGCGCGCGTGCCATTGGAGAGCACGGCGATCTTGGTGTTGGGGGCCAGCTGATCGCGAAGGGCGACGGCGCTGGCGATAGCCTGCGGAAACTCCGGTGCGGCGGTGGGCTCGCCATTGCCGGCGAAGGTGATTACATCGGGTAGCTCGCCCTCGGCTGCCATCTCGCGCAGCTTGGCCTCGAGTGCGTCGAGCACCCCGGCGGCCGTGTTATACGGCTCATGGCAGGGGCGCTCGGCGTTAAGGCCGTTCTCGCAGTAGATGCAGTCGAACGTGCAGATCTTGCCCGACGCCGGCATCATGTTGACACCGAGCGAAAGGCCCAGGCGGCGACTGCGCACCGGTCCAAAGATGGGGCTGGCATTTAAAAACGTAGACATAGGCATATGCTCCTCAAGACAATTGTGCCTAAGCATAGCATCGGCTCCAAAGCAAGGTGTGGGCTCTTGCTTTACAAGTTTCGTTTTTTCACGTCGCTCATGATGCCGTGCCATGAAAAGCCTCGGGTCGGGTAAAGTTAATCTGTTAACAAGGTGTAAAGCAATGCGGGTCCATCCAACCGTGCTGACGTGCAACTGGATGAGCATTGATGATGGGGGCACAACATGGATTTTACGGTCGAGAATGCGGGCACCACGATTGCCTGTCGCGAATATGCCGACCCGGATGTGTCGCCTGATGCTCCTGCCTTGGTGTGCGTGCACGGCGCTTGTGTCGACGGCACATTTTTCGACGGCATCGCTTGTGAGCTCAGTCGCAACTACCGCGTAATTGCCTACGACCGCCGCGGCTGTGGTGGCAGCAGCGATGCGGCAGACGGCAGCTATGATCTTGCCGCTCAGGCCGCCGATCTGCAAGCCGTGATCGAACACGTTGGCGCTCCGACAAATGTGCTTGCGCACAGCGCCGGTACGTTGGTGGCGCTGGAGCTTCTTCGTACCGAACCCCATCTCGTCGACCGTGCGATTCTGCATGAGCCGGCTGTGTCGGCCGAAGGCGTCGGCATGGGCGCAGCTCCGGTTTTGCTCGATATGATTGCGGCTGGAAAGGTTTCAAGGGCGCTCCGGCTTTTCTTGGGAGCCCTCGGCGACATGGACCCCGAGGCTCCTGGGACGACCGAAGCGGAAGTCAAACATGCCCTGCGCAATGGCCGTTGCTTTATGGCGAACGAATACGGGATTACTATGACCTGCGTTCCCGATTGGGATAGCGTTCGCGCGTCAAAAACGGTGGCCGCCGTGCTCCTGGGCGAGCTCTCGATTGGCACGCCCCGCGAGGCTGGCACGCGAGCGGCCGCCGAATATCTCGATTGCCCTCTCGTGACGATCCCGGGCGCGCATAACGGTCTGCGCGATCGCCCGGCAGCGGCTGCCCGGGCTGTCCGTGGCATCCTGGGGCTCTAACACCCGCAATGGCCAAAGCAGGCTTCATCCGCAAACGTTTCGGCCGTATTAACAAATGTGCTCAAAACCTCACGTCTGCGACTTCAATCGCGCCGCCTGCCAACTCATAAAAATGTAACAGCATTCACGTACTTACCTGCATCGACAAGGTGTTACCCTTGTAGCATTTGGAACCCACCGCTACCATGCGAAACTATCGAAAGGGCCCATATGCTCAATAATCACGAGGTCAATCTAACCGACGAGGAGGCTGCCGCTGAGGTCGCCCGCGTCGCGAAGACCTACCCCGTGGTGCGTTTGCTGTCGGCCGATCAGATTAAGAGTGAGCCTAACTGCCTGCTCGCCGGCGATCGGTGTCCTTGTTTGCGCCAGTCGAGTCTTGAGGCTTTGGCAGACTCCGATGAGGTGTCGGAGCAACTGCTCAATGATGGCACTGAGTACCGCGCCCGTCTACGCCCTCTGAAGGTCGAGGGCGAGCCTCACGTCCTGCTGATGGTGCGTCCGATCGATGAGCAAGAGGCTGCAGAAGAGGACCTTGTCTACACCGACGTGCTGACGAGCGTGCACAATCGCCGATATTACGAGGAAAAGCTCCGCAACGCCCGCATGAATGCCGGCGTTGCGATGATCGACCTTGATGATTTTAGGGTCTTCAACGATACGTGTGGCCGTCATGCCGGCGACCTTGCGCTCGGTGCTGTGGCGACAGCCATGCGCAGCAGAATCCGTTCGACTGACGAGCTTGTGCGCTATGGCTGCGACAAGTTTGTGGTTGTCATGTCCAATATTCCCTCCGATGACTTCACCCGTCGCCTGCATCAGGTGTCCGATGCCGTTCATTCCACGATTATTCCGGGCCATGAGTACGTGAGCTTGACGGCATGTGTTGGTGGCGTTCGCATTCATGGCGAGACGGTCGATGAGGGCGTTGGCCGCGCTGTCCAGTTACTGAGCCGCGCTAAGGCAAAAGCCGGTACGGTCGTGACCGATGCCGATTCCATCGAGGCCTTCCAAAGCGAAAAGCCTTTGGTGCTTATTGTCGATGACTCCGAGATGAACCGAGTCATTCTCAATGAGATGCTCAAGGACGAGTATTGTGTCCTCGAGGCCGATAACGGTCGTGCGGCGCTCGACATGGTCGACCGCTATGGCGATGAGTTGTCGCTCGTGCTGCTGGACATTATCATGCCGGGCATAAGCGGCTTTGAGGTGCTGGCCGATCTGTCACGCCGATCGGGCATCGACAATCTGCCTGTCATCATGATTTCGAGCGAAGATTCCGATGATATGGTTCTGCGCGCGTACGAGCTGGGCGCCTCAGACTATATCAACCGCCCGTTTGACTCCCGTATCGTGCGCCGCCGCGTAAACAACACCATCCGCCTGTACGCCAAACAGCGCCGCCTGACGAGCCTGCTGTCCCAGCAGTACAACGAGCGCGTCAAGAACAGTCGCATGCTCATCGACATCATGGCCGGCGTCATGGAGCTTCGCAACGGCGAGAGCGGCAGGCACGTTACGAACATCGAGAAGCTGACCGAGCTGCTGCTTGGCTGTCTGGTCCAGCGTAGCGGCACGATCTCCCTCGACAATGAGGAACGCTCCACGATCGCCCTGGCTTCGGCGCTGCACGATATCGGCAAGATGTCGATTGACGATGCGATTCTCAACAAGCCCGGGCGCCTCACGCCCGAGGAGTTCGAGATTATGAAGACGCATACCACGATTGGCGCCGACATGCTGCTTGAGCTGGGTAGCCATCACGCCGGCAATGCGCTTATGGAATATGCGTACCAGATTGCGCGTTGGCATCACGAGCGCTGGGACGGCAAGGGTTATCCCGATGGCCTTAAGGGCGACGAAATTCCCATTGCCGCGCAGGTGGTTTCGGTGGCTGACGTGTACGATGCACTGACGAGCGTGCGTGTGTACAAGGATGCTATCCCGCACAAGGAGGCGATCCAGATGATCCTGGACGGTAAGTGCGGCACCTTTAACCCGCTGTTGCTCGACTGCCTGTTCGAGGTGCAAGACCGTATTGCCGAGACGTTGGCACGCCCCGCCGACGTTGTCGCGTTTCCCACGATTTAGTTTGACCAAAGGAGTTTTTAATCCATGATTTCCATGCGTGAGGCGTATGAGAAGATCGGCGCTAATTATGACGACGCGTGCGCTCGGCTGATGGGCGGGGAAATGCTTGCCCGCTTTGCCCTCAAGTTTTTGGATGACGAGAGCATGGACAAGCTGGAGGCCGCCATGGCGGCAGGAGACGCCGAAGGTGCGTTTATGGCAGCGCACACGCTCAAGGGCGTGAGCCAGAACCTGGGATTCGATAATCTGTACGAGCCGGCGGTCGTGGTAACCGAAGCGCTGCGCGGCGCCGATGCCGTTGACGGCGTCCGCGAGGGGATGCATGCGTTGCAGCAGCAATATGCGGCTACGATGTCGGCTCTGCGCGAGGCGGCTGAATAGAAGCTTGCAAGCTTTGATGACTATGAGAGTGGATAATCTCCCGTTTTAGGCCCGGTGGCGGCCTCAAAGTGGGAGATTATCCACTCTCGTTCGATACGTGTCCAAAAATCCACGCTCACCCCTTCTGATTAGTGAATTGCCTATGCACACTGTCGGGGCTTTCCGCATGCAATCCATATCGTTGTTCGATAAACTGTTCGAATAACGATAGAGTCGATGAGGGTGAGTGTATGTCCAACAGCGTTCAGCGTATGGCCAAGGCGGGCGAAAATATCAGGAAGCTCGGTTTTTGCATGGCAGCCGTTTTTGCAGGGATGCTCGTCGCTTTTGCCGCGTTGGTTGTTTACGTAATCTGGTATGCGGTTACAAACGTTGCTTCTGTCGATTCTTTCGGTGTCGTGACGCTTCTCGATGGCGGGAGCATCGTTATCCCAAGCGGGCTGTGCCTGGCACTCGTCGTGGGTGTTTCGCTTGTCGTTTTGTGCGGAATCAGCCATAACATCTCTCGGGGCGTCTCGCCCTTTACCAAGGCGCATGTGCGGCTTATCCGTGTTCTCGCGCTTGCCTTTGCTGTTAACGCCGCGGTTTCGCTTGTTGGTGCCTATGGATCGGTCAATCTCACCATTGGCGGACTGGAGCTTTACATTGTGCCTCATTCCTTCGTTATTGAGATTTGCCAAGGCGCTACCTTTGATGCGGGGTCGTTTATCGGCGCAGTTGTCTGTTTGTTTATCTCGGCGATCTGGAGTTATGCCTCGCTGCTCCAAGAGCAGTCTGACGAGCTTGTGTAGGAGGAAACATGAGCTATCTCATCATCGAGCTTGAGACGCAGCTGCTTAAGACCGGAAAGACCAGCGCTGATCTGATTCGGGCGACGGGGCATACTCCGGCTAATATTTCAAAGCTTAGAAACGGAAAGATAAAAGCTATTCGCCTAAAGACGCTTCTCGATATCTGTGATGAGCTTGATTGTCAACCGGGAGATATTATTCAGCGCGTGAGCGAGAAAGAGCTTGAGGAGCTTATTGTCGAGCGTGCAAAAAACGTTGTGAGGCAGATGCGGGACGGCGGAGGCAATGAGGCGTCGCTTCCGACATCAGTCTTTGCTGTCGATTTGAGCGACGAGTAGCTTAGGGCGAACAACTAAAACGAAATATCAGCGTGAAGGGACCCGTGTCTAACACGGGTTCTTTCTTTTAGACTATCTTGACAAATATGAGTTATCGAAAAACAATAACAACTATGGAAAACGATAAAGTAAAGAAGGAACGATATGAGCGGTTTTGCTATCAAGCGGAACGGGAGGCCAATGAACGTATCAACGATAAGGCTATCAAGGGTGTCAAAGCGCTATGGGAGGCGCCGCGTTTTGCATGACGTTTCCTTCGAGGTACATCAGTCTGAGCTCTGCGCCCTTGTTGGTGCAAACGGGGCGGGCAAAAGCACGCTTATTAAAATCGTATTGGGCCTCTGTGAGCCATCGTCGGGGAGCGTGGAGCTCTTTGGAGGCAAGTCGAAAAAAGAGCTGAGCCTGATGCGGACGCGTGTCGGCTATGTGCCAGATTCCTGCGGAGCATACCAATCCCTCAGTGCGGCTGAGAATCTTCGGATCCGATGTGCGGAATGGGGGCTCGATGAGAAACGTGAGGTTCCTCGCGTTTTGAGCCTTGTCGGGCTGGACGTCGATGAGAAAAAGAGCGTGGGCAGTTTTTCTCTGGGAATGAAACGGCGGCTGGATATAGCTACGGCTTTGTTGGGCGATACCGACGTACTAATTTTCGATGAGCCGGCAAATGGATTGGATCCGTTGGGCATCGAGAGTATATGGGCCCTTATCGGTCGATTGAATCGGGAGCAGGGCAAAACCATGCTTATCTCTAGCCACGACTTGGATGAGCTGGCATCGGTTGCAACAAGCTGCCTGTTTCTTCATGACGGTGAACTGCTAAAAAAGGAATCGATGGACGTCATAAGGGATGAGGCGCCATCCCTAAAAGAGTATTACAGGCGCTTGATGAAGGCGGTCTCGCTATGAAGCGGGCGATCCATCCCATAAAGGCAGATATGATGCGTTTGCACAGGATATTTCCGGCGAAGTTTGGTCTTGCGCTTATGCTGGCGTTCGGCCTTCTCTTCGGCATCTTTCTAAAAAACGGAACAACGTTGCTCGCCTTTGGCTATGGCGTTTGTGGGGAGGATATTGGTTTCTTCTGGAATGTAATCGATCCTTCTGCACCCGATGAGTCCCTTGTGCGCAGTGCTTTTGCCGGCACCTCTCTGTTCGTTCCACTCATCGTTTGCCTGGCGATTTTACAGGAGCACGGCTATGAAGAGGGATACCGAATTTCTTCAGCAAGAGGTCTTACCCGCTTTTATGGGGTTCTAGCTCATGCGCTTTCGTCTGCTTTAATAATTGGCGCAGCATATAGTGCGCTTTGCTTTCTTCTGTTTGCAATAGCCATAATACGTGGAGGGCATAGCTACGCGCATGGCATGCTGGCTGCATTTTTGCCTGCAATGATAGTCAACACCGTATTGGTGATATCGGTTGCGCTGGAGACGGTGACCATCTATCGGATTACAGGCAGCGCTGTATTGAGCGGGGCTGCAATAATAATCGGATTTGTCATGAGCTTGACGCTCTACGGAGCCTTCCTTCAGGCACCTATACCATCCTTGCGATGGATCTTCTTCCTTCCTGGGCCGTACCTTGGAGTCGGATGCGCCCTTGGGTATAGCGATATGGGGCAACTGGCGCTTCTGGGCTATGGCGTGGCAGCCAGCTGTTTATCGGTATTGATTTACGCTCTCGTGAGCTTTCGTGCTGGGGGTGTGCTCAATGGCTCGTCAGATTAAAAGATTCCTCCATTCAGAATTGAAGCACGTGAGTAAATGGACGTACGCCTTAATCCCGGTAATTTATGCGTGCATGGTGGTATTGCAGCTTAATTCTTTCCCGATGTGGTTCTGCAGCCTCCGTGAGAACAGTTTCTTGGGCTTCTTCCCAGACCCGACGCTTCGGCTATCGGCGGAGGATGTCCTTCTATTTGGTAATGCAGAGGTTTTTCGCGGTCTGCTGTTCAACGTAGCCCCGTTGGCTCATGCATTGTTCTTTCCGTTCATCGCGGCTTGTATTGTGCCGCGCTTTGTCAGTTCGGGCTTTGTCGAGGAACCGTGGGGGCTGTCGGAGGCTCGGGGAGGGAAGCGTGTGTGCGCTATCGTTGCGCGAGCGATGCTGTCTTCTTTCGCCCTTTTGGGCGCGTTTATCCTGACGAGTGTCGTTTTGTACTGTCTTAACTGCGCGATCGTTTTGGATGCTCAGCAGTATTTCAACCTGCATGTATTTTGCTATCGACTTGTTCTTGCTGCCGCTGCCTGCCTTGCATACGTGGTTTCTTGCGTAATCGTTGTTTCCTATTTTGGGTCCGGCTTCGGTCCGATTGGCATGCTGTTGCTTGTCAACGTCGTAGCGATCTACATACAGATCGGGGCCAATTCCATGCTTCCGCTTCCAGCCTCGATGCTCATGTGGATTTGCGGCGTGACCCCGTTGGGGAATGGTCAATGCATCTCGATTTTAATTGACTGCCTCATAAACGTAGCAAGCGTTTTTACCATTTGCTTTACTGTCGACCGATTGCGGTCGAGATTTCTCTGATTGTTTGTGAGGGATAATCATACCGAGCATATCAAATACAGGGGGGCGGGCACCGTAGCTGGTGTCCGCCCCCCCGGCTTAGGAGGCTTTAACCTGAGTGGTTCGCGAGCTAGCGGGCCTGCTTTACCTTGGCCGCTGCTTCGACAAACGACTTCCACAGGTTAAAGTCGGTTTCGAGCGTCTTCCACGTGTACTCGGGATGCCATTGCACGCCCAAGCAGAATGGCTGGCCTTCGACCTCGATGCACTCGGGAACGCCGTCGGTTGCCTTGGCGACCAAACGCGTGCTCTTACCCAGACGATCGACGCAGCAGTGGTGTGCGGAGTTGGTCTGGATCAGCCTGTGCCCGCCAAGCGCGCGCTCCAACAGCGAGCCCGGCACGACCTCGACGGGATGCACGGGGTCGTTGAGCACGTGGGTATGGCGCCACTGCGTGCGGCCCTCGCGAGCGCCCAGGCTCGGCACGTCCATGCACAGGGTGCCGCCAGTGGCGACATTGAGCAACTGCGTGCCGCGGCAGGTGGTAAAGAGCGGCTTTTTGGCGCGGAGTACCTCGCCGACCAGCTTAAACTCAAAGCTATCGCGGATCTCGCAGCAGAGGGTGGGGTCGTAGGGTCGATCATCGCCCCAACGTTTGGGGTTGACATCGGGGCCGCCGGGAATGGCGATGCCGTCGGCGATATCGACGTAATGACGGATGACCTCAATGTCCTCGGTGATGGACATCTGCAGCGGCAGGCCGCCGGCGGCAAGGATGGCATCGACAAAGACACTTGCGATTTCCTCGTTGGGGGAGAGCGTTTCGCTTAAAAACGGCTTCGCCTCTTCCCAGCGCGGCGCCACCAGGATGAGCGGACGGTCGGCGGGGTCGACGTTGACGTGCGGGGTGTATGACGATGAAGTGCGAGTTCCGATCATAGGTGTTGCTTTCGAGTTTGGATGGTCATGGCGAGCGGATATGGCAATTGGGCTAGTGGCCCTTGATGGAGTTGAGGAAGTCTTGGGCGCGCTTGGTCTGGGGATGGTCAAAGAACTCGTCGGGCGTGCCGGTTTCCACGATCTGGCCGTCGGCCATAAACACGACGCGGTCGGCAACGCGGCGGGCGAAGTTCATCTCGTGCGTAATCACGATCATCGTCATGCCCTGCTGGGCCAGACGGACCATGACCTCGAGCACCTCGTTGATCATCTCGGGGTCGAGGGCACTTGTGGGCTCGTCAAAGAGCATGGCCTTGGGCTGCATCGCGAGCGAACGGGCGATGGCCACGCGCTGCTGCTGGCCGCCCGAAAGCTGTGCGGGAACCTTGTCGGCCTGCTCGGCCACGCCTACGCGGCTCAGCAGGTCCATGGCGCGCTCGCGGGCCTCGTCCTTGGAGACGCCCAGCACATCGACCGGTCCCAGCATGACGTTCTGCAGTACCGTCATATGTGCAAACAGGTTGAACTGTTGGAACACCATGCCCAGCTCGGCACGCATGCGGGCAAGGTCTTTGCCTTCCTGCGGCAAGGGCTCGCCCTCGATGAGGATCTCGCCCGAGTCGATGGTTTCCAGGCGATTGATGGTGCGGCACATGGTCGACTTGCCCGAGCCCGAGGGGCCGATCACGACGACGACCTCGCCGCGGTCGACCGAGAGATTGATGTCGTTGAGGACGTGCAGATCGCCGTAGTGCTTATCGACGTGCCTGAGCTCGATCAGCGGCTGATTGCCGGTGAATGAGGTGCTCTGTGCCATGGTGCTCGGCTCCTTATGACTCGAAATGGTAAAGCGTTAGCGGATGATGGTCGCGCCGGTCTTGTGCGAGACGTAGACAGCGGCCTTGTTAATCGCGACGTTGATGAGGATATAGATGATCGCGATCACCAGATAGACCGACACGAGCGCGTCGTAGTTGGTAATGAGCACGCGGGCGTTTTGCATAAGGTCGGGGTAGCTCACCACGTAGGCGACGGTGGTGTCTTTGACGACGACCACAAGCTGCGAAATCAACGACGGAATGATAAACCGAATGGCCTGCGGCAGCACGATTTTAAAGGTGATTTTAGCCTTGGAGAGACCGAGCGCCTGGGCGGCCTCGACCTGGCCGCGCGGCACGGCATTGACGCCGGCGCGGAAGATCTCGGCGAGTACGCCGGCCGCGGCGAGCGCGACGGGAAGCGTGAGCATCCAAAACGACGGCAGCGCGATCTTGTACTGGGGCAGCACCAAAAAGAAGAAGTAGATGAACAGCAGGCTCGGCACGCCACGGAAGAAATCGGTGAGCACGCGGCAGACCAGCTGCAGCGGCTTGATGTCGCTGGTACGGCCGAGCATGAGGGCTAAGCCCAGTACCAGCGCGATGGCGCCGGCGGTGAGCGCGACCTTTACTGTGCCCTCAAAACCGGCAAGCAGGAACTTCCAGGTGGTGAGGTGCGTAAAGAAGTACCAGTAATGGACCGAAAGCTGGCCGGTCACATAAAAGCGCTGCAGTACCAGAGCGATGAGCGCGGCCACGGCAACAAGTGAGATGGCGGTGCCGACGCGAATCTTGGCGCGCATCTTGGGGCCGGGAGCCTCGTAGAGCGCATCGCGCATGGTGAGCGCGGAGGTGGAGTGCTTGCTCATCGGAGGATCCTCACCTTCTTATCGATATAGTTGCCAATGTGACTCACCACAAAGGCCGTGCCCAGGTAGCCGAGCGCCGAGATAAAGAACGCGGCGACGCCGCCGAGCGAGCGCGTGTTGATGTAGCTCACCACGCCGGTGAGCTCCTGCGGTTTAAGCGGCACCTGACTGCCGAGCGCGGTGGTGAGCATGACGGCGATAAAGAGGTTGGTCATGGGCAGCACGCTCGAGCGCAGCGCCTGCGGAATCACGATCTTGGCGAGGATACGGCTGAAGCTCATGCCCAGCGAGCGGGCGGCTTCCACCTGGCCGACACCGACGGTGTTGATGCCGCTCATAAAGTTCTCGGAGCCAAAGGCAGAACCCAAGAGCACCGTGGCGACGATGACGCAGGTGCGGTAGGGCAGGACGACCTTGAGCGGCGGCAGCGCATAGACGACGATAATGAGCAGCGCGATGCCGGGGATGTTACGGAAGACCTGGACATACAGGTCGCCAAAGACGCGCAGCGGCTTGAGCGGCGACACGCGCATCACGGTGACGGCGACGGCCAGCACCATGGCGATGGCAAACGACTCAAGCGTCATGCCCCAGGTTGCTAGCAGCGCGTCGATATAGTTCTGGCCATAGAGCGACCAGAGCTCGGAGAGACTCATGCGGACCTCCCGCCGGTAAGGAAAGGGGCTCCCGTGTGTACGGAAGCCCCGACAACTCAGTGAGGAAACAGTTTAGCGCAATAAAGCGCATCGTGCGTTTCCGTATGGTTTCGTAGCGGCCGTTACTAGGCTCGCTGCCTAGGCGCCGATCTCGGGCAGCTCGGGAACATTGGTGTCGCCCGTACGGTCGCCAATGCAGATCTGCCACAGCTCGGTCCAGGTGCCGTCGTCCTCGATCTTCTTAAGGAAGTCGTTGACAAAGGCGACACCGTCGGAATCGAGTGGCAGGCCAATGCCATAGGGCTCCTTGCTGCCGAAGGGCTTGCCGGCAATCTTGTACTTACCGGGCTCGCGGACCAGGGCGCTCTGCTGCATGTTGTTGTCGATGACGTAGGCGTCAACGCGGCCCTGCTGAAGTGCTTGGCGGGCCTCCTCATCGGTCTTGAACTCCTGTTGGCTGGCCTTGGGGGCGAACTCCTCCAGGATGGCGGGGCCGTTGGAGCCGGACTGGACGGCGACGTTCTTGTCGGCCAGGTCGTCGACGCTCTTGATGTCGTCGTTGTCGGCGAGCACCAGGATAGCCTGCTGGGTGTAGTAGTAGGGACCGGCGAAGGAGACGAGCTTCTTGCGCTCGTCAGTGATGGTGTAGGTGGCAAAGACAGCGTCGACCTGGCCGTTCTGCAGGACGGACTCGCGCGTGTCCGAGGTCACCTGGGTGATCTCGACCTTGTTCTCGCCCAGAATGTAGTTGGACAGGAGCTGTGCGATACCGGCGTCGAAGCCGCGGGTCTGACCGTCTTTCTCGTTGAGGAGGGAGAAAAGTGTGGAGGTCTGAACGCCACCGATCTTAAAGACACCGGCGTCCTTGACGGCCGTGGCCCAGGTGCTGGCGGCGATGGCGTCGTCATCGGCCTTGGGGCCGTTGTCGACGAGTTTGTCGAATGCCTTGGCATCGAGTATGGTGGAAGCCTCGGTATCTTCGGAGCTCTTGGAGGAGCCGGCGGCGGAACCCTTGTCGGCCTCGGCGCTGGTGTCGGAGCAGCCGGCAAGACCAAGGCCGGCGACGGTTGCGAAGGTGGCGGCAACGAAGCCGCGGCGGTCGAGAACGACCTGCTGGGAGAGGTTTTTGCTCATGGTAGAACACCTTTCTCAATAAAATCCCTAGCGGTTGAGTAGAGTTATACCCTATCCCGCTCAAATGGGTCAACACGAAATAACTCAGAAACATACTTGTCTTATAGGTTATTCTACCTACCAAAAAGGGACAGGTCTATTTTGGTAGGTTTTATCTGGGAAACGTCGGTTATTGCTGCTGAGACGGCGTTTCGCGGACGGGGTGGTCGCTCGCGGCGGTCGCTATAATGGCGGCAGCGCGACGCATATATAAGTAAGGAGATCGCGTATGAACGGTTATTCGTTTTTCGCGCCGACCGTGACCTAAAACCACCAAAAAGGGGACAGGCACCTTTGTGGTGGTTTGGGCTGGTACGGCGGCCGGTCTCGTTGTTTTGTCTCAAGCTGTAACATCTAGACGAGGAAATGGGTTCTTACTGTTACAGATCGAGATTTTATCCTTAGGGGGATTCGAATGTCTCAATCTGTAACATCTGGACGGACAAAAGGTCTCTATCTGTTACAGATTGAGACAAAGGTCAGGGACTAAGACGTCTTGTCTAGATCTGTAACAGTTAGACGGGAATTCGGGCCATGGATGTTACAGATTGAGATAATCGCGCCGCGAAAATAAAAACCTCCGCAGGGGTGCTTTCCTTGCGGAGGTTTTCTTACTCGTTGAGTAGCCTTACGGCTTCGGCGGCCATGTTCTCGACCGTCATGCCGTTCTGAGCGAGCAACTCTTTGGGGTCGTAGCGGTCGGGGAAGCCCTTGGCGATGCCGAAGGTGCGCGTGCGCACGGGCGTGCAGGCCAAGTAGCACGCGACACGCTCGCCCCAGCCACCGTCCAAGATGCCGTCCTCGAGAGTGACGACAACGCGATGCTCGGCGGCAAGGCTGTCGAGGAACTCACGGTCGAGCTCAGTTGCATAGCGCGGGTTGACGAGCGTGGCCTCGATGCCGTACTCGGCAGCCAAGCGGTTTGCCACGCGCTCGCCCAACTCAAAGAAATCGCCAAGCGCGAGCACGGCCACGTCGCGACCCTGGCGCACCACGTTGTAATGAACGGCGCCGTAATCGGCGTCCTCGGCAGGCGCCAGATCGGGGCGGCTTACCAGGCCAATGCCCGGCACACGGATCGCTACGGGATGCTCGCGGTGGTCGAGCGACCAGCTCAGCATGGACAGATATTCCTCCATGCAGGCCGGCGCCAAGTAGTGCATGTTGGGAAGACCGCCCAGCATGGAAATATCAAAGAACGAGAGGTGCGTCTCGGATGTGGTGCCAAAGATCGACGCGCCAAATACCAAGATGGTTGCGGGGGCGTCGTTAAGGCACAGGTCGTGCCACAGTTCGTCGTAGGCGCGCTGCAAAAACGTGCCGTACACACCAAAGACCGGCTTGGCGCCCGAGCGCGCAAGCGCGGTGGCAAAGGTCACGGCGTGTTCCTCGGCAATGCCCACGTCGACAAACTGCTTGCCTGCCGCGGCGCGAAGCTCGGGTGTAAAGCCCATGATGTAGGGCGTGGCCGCCGTGATGCCCACGACCTGCGGATCGCGCTCGATGGCAGCGCTCAGGGCCTCGCCCGTAATATCGGCATAGGTGCGCGGCGCAGGCTCGCTCGGATGGCCCGGGCAGAGCTTGCGCCCAGTCGCCATGTCAAACGGACCCACATGATGCCAGCGCTCGGGGTCGCTCTGGGCCGGCTCAAAGCCCTTACCCTTGGCGGTGGAGACGTGCAGCACGATGGGATGATTGATATCGCGCAGCTCCTGCAACGCGTCGACCAGGGCCAACGCATCGTTGCCGGCGTCCAGATAGCGGTAGTCGAGTCCCATGGCGCGGAAAACGTTGCGCTCGCAGGTGCCGTTGCTGGCGCGCAGCTCGGCCAGATTGCGATACAGGCCACCGTGGTTTTCGGCGATGGACTGGTCGTTGTCATTGACGACGATGATCAAGTTGCTGTCGAGCTCGGCGGCATTGTTAAAGCCTTCAAACGCCAGACCGCCCGAAAGCGAACCGTCGCCAATGATGGTAATGACGTTGTAGCTGTCGCCCGCCAAATCGCGGGCGTGTGCCAAGCCGCAGCCCAGGCTCACCGATGTGGAGGTATGACCCATGGCGAACAGGTCGTGCTCGGACTCGTCGGGATTGGCAAAGCCAGAAGCCTCGCCATAACGCTCCGGATCGATATAGGTGTACGCGCGCCCAGTCAGCGCCTTGTGGGCGTAGGTCTGGTGCGAAACGTCAAAGACAATCTTGTCGATGGGGGAGTTAAACACGCGATGAAGCGCAACCGTAAGCTCAACGACGCCCAAGTTGGGGGCAACGTGTCCGCCGACGGCGGCGGAGCTTTCGAGGATGGCGTGGCGGATCTCGCCGCAGAGCAGTGGAAGCTCGGCGCGGTCGAGAGCCTTGACGTCCTCGGGCGTTGTCGTTTGCGTAAGCAGCATCGTTGTGGGTTACTCCATGCGAATCGAGCGCCGGCGCTCCCTCGGCCGGCACAATTGCACAAAACAGTCTCGCACATTTTGGCGTTTGATATGTGACGGCGGCGCGGTAATTCGCCAACTGGCGGGGCAAAACGTTTTGTCCGATGCCATACTGGTAGATTCGATGATGATTTTATTCAATGCGTGCAGGCCGTGGCTTGCCGCCGTGAGCCGCTGGAAGGAGGCAGCATGTCTGATGCCGTTCGTGCCGAGAAAATCGCGCACGAGGTCGACGATGCCGCCCGTCAGCTGGCCCAGGCGGGCCGCTTGGACCTGACGCACGAGTTTATCCAGCATGGCGACGTGACGGTCTATGCACACGTGACTTCGGTAGCGCGGGCGAGCCTGTCCTTTGCCGAGTGCTTGGGCCGTGCTGGCATTTCGGTCGACCGCGCCTCGCTGCTGCGCGGGGCCCTGCTGCACGATTACTTTCTCTATGACTGGCACGATCCCGACCCAAGCCATCGACTGCATGGCTTTCGTCACCCGTTTTTTGCCCTGGCGCGTGCGGAGGAAGATTTTGAGCTGACGCCGCGCGAGCGGAATATTATCGTACGGCATATGTTTCCGCTGGTACCGGTGCCGCCGACGTGTCGTGAGGCATGGATTGTGTGCCTGGCGGATAAATGGTGCGCACTGCGCGAGACGGTCGCCGGCCGTCTGCGGCGCAAGGACGAGGCGGACGATGACGTGAGCAGCGAATCGAACGAAAAGAGGAGAGGGTAGACGGTGGGAACCGCGATCGACATGGCTTTTGGCGGCGCGACGCTTGCCGCCTGTCCACTCTCGGCACTGGTGCTCTCGTTTGCCTTTTACGGGTTTTGCGGCTGGGCGTGGGAGTCGACGGTTTGCGCCATGCTCAATCACGGACGATTTGCCAACAGTGGCTTTTTGCTGGGGCCGTGTTGCCCTATCTATGGTGTGGGCGGCATAGCCTGCTGGCTTTTGCTGCGCGGGATTCCAGATGCCTCGAGCCAGTTTGTCGCTGCGGCGCTTGTATGCAGCGTAATCGAGTACAGTGTGGGCCTTCTATTGGAAAAAACAACAGGCGCGCGCTTTTGGGATTACTCACACCTGCCGTTTAACCTGCACGGATGCATCTGCCTGTACTGGGCCTGTGCGTTTGGCTTGGGCGCGCTGTGCATTTGCCGCTTGGTGGAGCCGGCATTGCTGGGGCTGCTCGGCCATCTGCCGGTGCTGATTGTGCGGCTGTCCGCCTTTATCGTCGCGGTCGCGATGATGGTCGATGCGGTGTGCTCGTTGGCCAGCTGGCGCCGCCTGTCCGATGAGCTGGAGCGTGTGCGTGCCGACCTTGCCGACCGCATCAATGAGTCGCTTGCCGATGCCTCCGACTCTATGCTCGAACGTATTCCCGATTCGGCGATCGATTCGGTGGCGCAGACGCATATCCGCGGTCGCGCCGTTAACGCCTGGCTGGCCGAGCTGGGCGACGCGGCGCTCGATGCCCTGCGCGAGAAGGCTTCGATGCCGACATTTATCTCGGATGGTGCTCGCGGCCTGGCGCTCGCTGCCCGCCGCGTGGCCGATGCCGCGCCGAGCATGCCGCGTCCGTCGCTCAGTCGTCGCCTTGCCGGAAAGCGCATGAGCCGTCCGGTGCCGAGCGTGTCGCTCAGCCGCCGCGACCTACGCTTCTTTAACGCCTTCCCGCGTCTGCGCATCAATCGCTACGAGGGCGTCATCCGAGCTACCGACCTCCGCGACCGAGCCCGCGAGCTGTTCCGGCGCTAGCCAGAGCGGGGCCAAGCGCGCCCTTCTCGTTCGCACGTTTCCCGTTCGTTTCGCGCCCGTTGCCGCGCCGTTTCCAAGATTGCGGCACCGTTTCCATTCGACAACGCGGCGTTTAACAACGCCGTATCTGGTCTACACCAGTTGCCCCTCGGCCGCATTATGGGCGCCGACAACGTCCATGCGACCAAGGGGGAGCGAATGTACGATACGGGATCGACAACGTTTATGCTCATCTGCGCCATGCTCGTGTTTTTAATGACACCGGGTCTGGCGTTTTTCTATGGCGGCCTGTCCAGGCGCAAAAATGTCATCAACACCATGCTTATGTGCTTTGGCGCCATTGGCCTGGTTGGTGTGCTGTGGATTGTTGCCGGCTGGTCGCTGGCCTACGGCGGCGACGGTTCCAGCCCGTTTATTGGAGGCCTTGACCAGCTGCTGTGCCTGCCGGTGCTCAACCAGGTGCTGCAGGCGGCCGAGGGCAATGCCGCGGACGGTGCCGTCTACCCTCAGATCATCAACATCGCCTTTCAGATGGCGTTTGCCATGATCACGGCAGCTATCGTCACGGGCAGCCTGGCCGGCCGCGTTAAGTTTGGCGTTATGACGGCCTTCCTGGGCATTTGGCTGCTCGTGGTCTATGCGCCGCTCGCCCACATGGTTTGGGGCGGCGATGGCTCCTTTATCGGTGACATCATCGGCGCACTCGACTTTGCTGGCGGCGACGTGGTGCACATCTCGTCCGGTCTTACGGGCCTGGTCCTCTGCTTAATGCTCGGCCGTCGTCACGGTTTTGGCATGGTGAGCTATCGTCCGCATAACGTACCGTTTGTGGCGCTGGGCGCCGGCCTGCTTTGGTTTGGCTGGTTTGGCTTTAACGGCGGCAGCGAGTTTAAGGCCGACGCCGTGGCGGCACTCGCCATCCTCAACACCGTGACGGCCAGCGCGGCAGGCATGGTCTCGTGGCTTGCCGTCGAGCGCGTGCACACCGGTCGCCCCACGCTGGTGGGTGCCAGCACCGGTCTGGTTGCGGGCCTTGTGGTGGTCACGCCGGGCGCGGGCTTTGTCGAGCCGTGGGCGGCGCTGGTCATGGGCTTGATCGTGTCTCCCGTCTGCTACCTCGCCATCAGCCATCTTAAGACCAAGTGTGGCTACGACGACGCGCTCGACGCGTTCGGTTGCCACGGCATCGGCGGCATTTTGGGCGGCGTGCTCACGGGCCTGTTCTGCGTGCCGGAGCTCTCGTGGACCGGTAAGGGTGGCCTGTTCTACACGGGCGACGTGTCGCTGCTCATTTCGCAGGTCCTGGGCATTGTGGTGACGGTCGTTATCGTGCTGGTGCTCGATTTGGTGATCGCCGTGGTGGTCAAGGCGCTGTTCCACGGCAGCCTGCGCGTGGACGAGGCCGACGAGGCGCTGGGCTTGGATGCGAGTCAGCACGGCGAGAGCGCCTATCCTTCTTTCTCCGGACTCGATTAGCAGCTTCCCCAAGCACCGCACCTTGCCGTTCAATCGTCGCTCACGTACTTAAGTACGCTTCGCTCCTCTTTCACGGCAATCTGCGGCACTTGGGAAACCTGCTAAGACCAGTCAGTTGAACTTATTGATCTCTGAGGTTGGTTTGCGGCACCTGGAAAACCCGTGCCATGTGAAGGGCAATTCATTTCTTTTATTGAAGAGAGGAATTCACTATGAAGAAAATTACGGCTATCGTGCGCCAGGAGAAGCTTGAGGTTCTCAAAGACGCGCTGTTTGCTGCCGATGTTCGCGGTATGACGATTAACCAGGTGCAGGGCTGCGGCGCGCAGCATGGCTGGAAGGAATACGTGCGCGGCAACGAGCTGCTCGTCAATACCATCCCCAAGGTGCAGTTCACCCTCATCTGCGCCGATGAGCACGTTGACGGAATTGTCGACATCATCTGCAATGCCGCCCGCACCGGTGCCGTTGGAGACGGCAAGATTTGGGTCGAGCCGGTCGAAGAAGTCATCCGCATTCGCACCGGCGAACACGGCCCGGCCGCGGTGTAGAATCGACCGTCTGCCATCCGCAACGTTAAAATGCTGCAATGAGGCACAAGACTTGCGTTGCGGATGGGCGGATTATGGGTCGCAATAAATATCCCGAGGAGACGGTCGCGAAGATTCTCGACGCGGCACTGGAGCTATTCTGCGCACAGGGTTATGAGGGGACGAGTATTCAAGATATCGTTTACCGTCTCGACGGCATGACCAAGGGCGCTGTCTATCACCACTTCAAGAGCAAAGAAGAGATTTTCAACGCCGCGTTTGATCGGGCGATGACTCCGATTGTTGAGCACCGCCGCTCGATGCTTGGCGTCGGTAATATGACCGGAGCCCAAAAGCTCAAGCGACTGTACGCTCCCGAGTCCGTTGTTCCACAAATTGAGCTATGGGCACGTATGCGTCCTGCAGCAGATCCGGTAAAAAGCTCGCGCCTACTGGCGATGCAGTACCAGGGCTCATTTGACGAGTCGGCCGATGGCTGTCTCTTGCCAGTGATCGAGGAGGGCATCGCCGACGGCTCCATTGCGTGCGAATGCCCGCGCGAAGCGGCGGAGGCCGTATCGTTGTTGGCGAATCTTTGGCTGCTGCCATTGTTCCGTCCGCTCGAGCCCAAGGAGCGAATGCTCGCTCGCGCACAATGTTTGGCGCAGATGGCTGCCGCGGTGGGGCTCGATTTGGGTAATGAAGTGCTTCAGACAACGGCGCAGATTTGGGACGTATGGGACCGCGCCGGGTGGTAATATAGATACTGACGGTATGTAATTGATTTGTAAGGGTAGCCACGGCTGCCCTTTTCAAGTCATTAAATACATACTAGCGGTATGTATAGGGGGTGGGCTTATGGCTGGAATGCGGAGGAGTAGCGTCTCGTTGACGCAAAAAACAGTGCGATCTATCAGGATTTTTGGCTTTCTTGTTGCGCAGCTGTGCACGTATTCGATGCTGTCGGCGCTGTGCTTTGCGTATCCGCTATATTTGTTCGATTGCAGCGGATCGTCAACGTTATATGGCACTGTCGTGGCGACGGCGTTCATACCAGGTGTGCTCGCGACTCCGGCTGGCGGAATCTTGGCGGATAGGGGAAGACATCGCGAGGTCCTCATGGCCCTCGGCATTGCTCTGATGACTGCATCACTGCTGTCTATCCCCATGAAGCACTCATTGCCTCTTGCGGTCGTCGTAGTAGCGATACTTTGTGTTCAATATGGCGTTCAATCGCTGCTAAAGCCAATGCTCCAAATTGAGACAGTGCGCATGGCGGGTGAAGAGAAGGTTGAGCGGGCCACTGCATTGGTTTCGCAGATGACCATGGTGAGCAATATCTTGGGCCCTGTGGTCGGGACGGCAGTCTATGGGTGCTTTGGCATCGATGCTCTTTGCGCAACCGCGTCGGTGTCGTTTGCGATTTCAGCTCTCTTGTTTGGGGTCGCACTCAAACAAAATGCCTCATCTGAAACGATGGGAGACGGCGCGACTCGTACGACATGCCGAAACGATTTTTGGGAGTCGATTCGGTATCTGTTGCAAAATGCATCATTGGTCGCTGTGATTTTGCTTGCGGCTGTTTTGAACTTTGCGTTGGTTGGGCTAACGATTGGCGCTCCCATTATTGTTACAAAGCATCTCGGCATGCAATCGTCCTGCGTTGGGATAGTTGAGGTGGCTATGGGCTTGGGTGGTCTTGCCGGCAGTGGCTTGGTCGGCATTTGGCCGCATCGTTTTTCTTTCAATGGCATATGTCGATATGTTGCGATGATCTGTTTTGGAGTCGCGCCGATTATTGTTACGCTGCTGTTCGGCGTAGATGTATGCGTGTTCACCGTGTTTGCGGTTGGTTCGGCATGGGTCATGGTGTGGGCGAGCATTACGTCGGTTGAAATCATCGCGTTTGTTCAGCGGGTAGCGCCGACTGAGCTCTGCGGAAAAGTGCTTTCGGTCGTTTACATGGTCCTTTCCTGCGCAACGCCTATCGGCCAATTAACGTACGGGGTTGCATATGATCGATGGACACCGGCGATTGTATTCGCAGGCATGCTGGCGGTGCTGACGTTGACGACGGCGCTGTTTTATCGGCTGAAAAGTTGCTTGTGGCGATTGTCTTAACGCGCTGGGGCACCGTTGCTTTGCGGAAGCGAATGTCCTGGCGCGTTGGAACACTCTTGCATGGGCATGCCTCTCTTTCGTCTAAAATAACGTGCAGGCGAAGGAGAGGCATGCCCATGATCAAGATGTTCGCGAGTGACTTAGACGGAACGCTGCTTAACGCCCTGCACGAGGCGGATGGGACCATCCGCCGCGCCATTCGCGAGCTGACTGAGGCTGGCCTGCACGTGGTTCCCGCGACTGGACGATCGACGTTGCCGATCGGCGAGCATGGCTTTACGGGCCTGGCGCTTGACGCCTGCTGCTCCAATGGATCCATCGTGCGCGACAGCCATGGCGAGGTGCTCAAGACTTGGACCATCGATTCGCAGGTCACTGAGGAACTGCTCAAGGCGTTCCCGGACATTTGCTTTGATTGTTCCACGCCCGATGGCATGTACTCGAGCGGTTCGTTCGAGATGCATCAGGCGGGCTTTAAAAAGGACAGCCCCATCAAGCGTATTGTGATGCGCGGCATGCGTGCGCGCGGTGGGTATCACGAGGAGCAGTATTTCGACCAGTCGATCGGTGACATCCTGCGCCACGATGTATGCAAGATCAATTGTCGCGTGACCTCGCCCGAGCTGGAGCGTGACCTTAAGGCCTATCTTGCCGAACGCTCGGACCATGTGGTCAACGCGCCGTTCGATCCGGTGATGTTCGAGATCACGGACGTGGCGTGCAACAAGGGCGAGAGTGTGGCCTGGCTGGCGGGCTACTACGGTATTGCCGAGGACGAGGTCGCGGTCTACGGCGACGGCGGCAACGACATCGCCATGCTCAAGCGTTTCCGCCACAGCTATGCGACCAAAAACGCTAGCGATGCAGCTAAGGCTGCTGCGAGCGCAACTATCGGCAGCTGCATGGTCCACGCCGTCCCCAAACACATGCTCGCCACCATGCATAAGCAGAGCTCCCGCACCATCATTGAATAATGTGACAAAGGGACTGTCCCTTTGTCACAGTGGGGACTAGCTTCTTTAAACACGAACATATATTCGCATATTTAACTGCGCTTTGATAGAATTGTTGCTGTTGGCGGCAGTTCCATGTGCCGGGCAGCGCCCTCCATCTGATGGGAGGTGATGCCCATGACCGATTTGATTGATTTCGTGAGGCTCCTGACCGCATTGGTCTCGCTTCTTACGACGCTTATCGGACTTTCCGAGGCACTCAAGCAACGCTCGAAGCAACGAAAGAGGGGTCGCCGCCGCTAAGGCGTTGACCCCTTAATCCACGCAACGGCGCTGCCCAGCTTTGCAGAACTTGGGCTGCCGTCGACACCATTCTACCCACGAATGACATTTTGGACAATCGGCAATGTCGCTTCTAAAAGCTGAGCGCAACCTAATGTGACAAAAAGACAGTCCCTTTGCCACAATCTAAATATTGCCTTTACGTGTTGATACACACGGTGTGCAATAATACTCGCACTGTGCAATAGCGCACAGGCTGAGTAACAAGGAGGACGCTTGTCCCAGCTCGAGAAATGCGATCGCCGGTCCCTTCGCTCGCAGCGTGCCCTTCGCCAGGCACTTGCCAGCGAGCTTGCCGAAAGCGGCGACCTTTCGCGCATTAATGTCGCGTCGCTCACCGAGCGCGCTGGCCTTACGCGTCGCACGTTCTATTCGCACTACCGCGATATCCCCGACTTTATCAATCAAATCGAGGACGGCTTGCTGGCCGAGATCCGTGAGCGCATTGAGTTCATTACCGCAGCTCAGCTGCCTGATCTCTATCACAATATCGATGAGCTCGAGCCGGCGCCCGGTTCGGTTGAGCTGCTGCGTTATCTTGCGGCCAACCGCGACTTAATCGGTGCGCTGCTGGGGCCGGGCGGCGACCAGGCCTTCATTAAAAGGATTATCGACACTGCGCGTGAGGCTGTGGTGCCGCGTGCGCAGACGGGCATTTTGGGCCTGGCGCTGGGCACGTTCTTTGACTACTACGTCACCTACGTCGTGAGTGCCGAGGTCGGCATGATTCAGCGCTGGTTTGAGCGTGACCTTTCCGAATCGCCCGAGGCCATGGCGCGCATCATGACGGTTATCGCCTTTGTGCGCCCCGGTGACCTGTATGGCCAACCCATCGATATCAACGTGCCGGAATACGGCATGAAGCTATTGAACTTGCAGCTCGAGGACGCGGCCGACACCGCCGCAACCGTCGAGTCCAACAACTAAGAGGAGAGACAATGAGCAAACTCGCCGAAGGCATTAAGGACCGTATAGTTGCTGCCGCGCGCGAGGCCGCGCCCGCCGTGGCGGACGCCGCGCAGAAGGCCGCGACCGCTGCTGCCGAGAAAGTTGTCGAGGCTGTTGCCGAGGCCAAGAACGCGGCAGGGGAGACGTCCGTCGCTAGCGAGCCCGTAGCCGCCGCCCACGCCCCCGAAGGCGCGATCTTCAACCCCGAGGCCGCCCGCGGCAACCTGCACCTGGGCATCGACGTGGGCTCCACCACCGTTAAGCTCGCCGTGCTCAACGACGACAACCAGATCGTCTACGCCAAGTACCAGCGTCATCACACCGATGTCCGCGCTTGCGCCCGCGACCTGTTCGCGGGCGCTGCGACCGTGCTGCCGACGGCCCAGATGACCTGCGCCATTACCGGCTCGGGCGGCCTGCTGCTGTCCCAGTGGCTCGACCTGGAGTTTGTCCAGGAGGTCATCGCCAGCAAACGCGCCGTCGAGACCCTCATCCCTGCCACCGACGTCGCCATCGAGCTGGGCGGCGAGGACGCCAAGATCATCTACTTCGATAACGGCATCGAGCAGCGCATGAACGGCACCTGCGCCGGCGGCACGGGCGCCTTCATCGATCAGATGGCCACCCTGCTGCACACCGATGCCAGCGGCCTCAACGAGCTCGCGGCCAACGCGACCACCATCTATCCCATCGCCAGTCGCTGCGGCGTATTTGCCAAGACCGACGTGCAACCGCTGCTCAACGAGGGTGCCCGTCCCGAGGATGTGGCCGCCTCCATCTTCCAGGCCGTCGTGACCCAGACCATCTCGGGTCTGGCGTGCGGTCGCCCCATCCGCGGCAACGTCGCCTTCCTTGGCGGCCCGCTGCAGTACCTCTCCGAGCTGCGCCACCGCTTCTACCTCACGCTCAACCTGGACGAGGAGCACCGCATTGTGCCCCAAAACGCCCACCTGTTTGTGGCAAGCGGCGCCGCCATGGCGCACGAGTCCAACAAGCTCAGCACGTTCCCGCAGCTCATTGAGGCCATCGATGCCCTGGGTGACACACAGGGTGCCGAGGTCGAGCGCCTGGACCCGCTCTTTGCCACCGACGAGGACTTTGCCGAGTTCAAGACCCGCCACGACACCGAGGTCGTCCCCAAGGGCAAGCTCGACGGCTACACCGGCCGCGTGTTCATCGGCATCGACGCCGGCTCCACCACCATGAAGGCCGCGCTCGTGGGCGAGGACGGTCAGCTGCTGCACACTTGGTATGGCAACAACAACGGTGACATCCTGGGCACGGCCAAGGTCATCATGGCCGATTTCTACAACCACATTCCCGCGGGCTGCACCATCGGCCACGTGACCACTACGGGCTACGGCGAGGCGCTGCTCATCGAGGCCCTCAAGGCCGATTCCGGCGAGATCGAGACCGTTGCGCACCTGCGCGGCGCCAAGGCATTCCTGCCCGGCGTCGAGTTTATCCTGGACATCGGCGGCCAGGACATGAAGTGTCTGCGCGTCAAGGACGGCGTTATCGAGCACATCATGCTCAACGAGGCCTGCTCGTCGGGTTGCGGTAGCTTTATCGAGAGCTTCGCCGTCTCTATGAACATGGACGTGCGCGCGTTCGCCGATGCCGCCATCCATGCCAAGGCCCCCGTCGACCTGGGCAGCCGCTGCACGGTCTTTATGAACTCGCGCGTCAAGCAGGCGCAAAAGGAAGGCGCCACGGTGGGCGACATCGCGGCCGGCCTGTCTTATTCCGTCATCAAGAATGCCCTGTTCAAGGTCATTAAGCTGCGCGACCCCAAGGAGATCGGCAGTCAGGTGATCGTCCAGGGTGGTACCTTTATGTCCGACGCCACGCTGCGTGCGTTTGAGCAGCTCACCGGTGTTCACGCCGTGCGCCCCGATATCGCCGGCTGCATGGGCGCCTACGGTGCGGCCCTGCTCGCCCGCGATCGCGCCGGCGCCGACGGCACCTCGACCATCCTTTCGGCCGAGGACATCGCGCACCTCACCGTGACGCAAAAGCACGTCCGCTGCGGCCGTTGCTCCAACAACTGCCAGCTCACCGTCAACGATTTTGGCGGCGGTAGGCGCTTCATTACCGGCAACCGCTGCGAGAAGGGCGCCGGCCACAAAAAGCAGAAGACCGAGGCCCCCAACCTCTTCAAAAAGAAAAACGAGCTGCTCTTTAACCGCGAGGTGCTGAGCCCCGACGAGGCCCCGCGCGGCACCGTCGGTATCCCCCGCGCGCTCAACATGTACGAGAACTACCCCTTCTGGCACGCGTTCTTTACGCGCCTGGGCTTTAGCGTGCAGCTGTCCGACCAGTCGAGCAAGAAGACCTACCAGGCGGGCATCGAGTCCATGCCGTCCGAGAGCGTGTGCTATCCGGCAAAGATGAGCCACGGCCATGTGATGAACCTTATCGACCGCGATGTCGACTTCATCTGGATGCCGTGCGTGCGCTGGGAGCGCAAGGAGGATCCGACCGCCGGCAACTGTTACAACTGCCCCATCGTCATGAGCTACCCCACGGCGTTGGCACTCAACATCGACGAGATCCGCGAGCAGAATATCGAGTTCCTGTACCCGTTTGTGCCGTATCACGATAAGACCGAGCTCAAGCGCCGCCTGTATCAGGTGCTCGCCGTCGACCGCGTGGCCGATGCGCAAGCCGGTCGCGGTCGCGTGCGTGGACCCAAGATCACGCGCTCCGAGGTCGACGCTGCCGTCAACGCTGCCTTTGAGGCCGATGCGCGTTTCCACGAGGACATCCAGACCATGGGCGAGGAGGCCCTTAAGTGGGTCGAGGACCACGGCGGCCACGGCATTGTGCTCGCCGGCCGCCCCTACCATAACGACCCCGAGATCAACCATGCCCTGCCCGAGCTTATCTCGAGCTTTGGCTTTGCGGTCTTTACCGAGGATTCGCTCGCGCATCTGGTAAAGCCTGAGCGTCCGATTCGCGTCGTCGACCAGTGGATGTACCACAGCCGCCTGTACGCCGTCGCCCGTTTTGTGACGATGCGCAACGACCTGGACCTGATCCAGCTCAACTCCTTCGGCTGCGGTCTGGATGCTCTGACCACCGACCAGGTGCAGGAGATTCTGGAGGCCAGCGGCAAGATCTACACCGTGCTCAAGATCGACGAGGTGTCCAACCTGGGTGCCGCGCGCATCCGCATCCGCTCGCTCATGGCCGCGCTCAAGGACCAGGAGGCCGAGCGCTTGGCCGAGGCCACGGCCGCGGGCGAGGCCTACGAGCAGGGCGATGCCGCGCCGGTGGCGCCCTCCACGGATGCCCCCGCGTTCGCGAGCCGCAAGTACACGTTCGAGGCGCAGCGCGAGAGTGCTTCGACCGCGTGGCCCAAGGTGCCCTTTACCGAGCAGATGCGCGAGGAGGGCTACACCATCCTGTGCCCGCAGATGGCGCCGATTCACTTTGACCTGGTCAAAGAGGTGTTCCGCGGTGCCGGCTACAACCTGGAGCTGCTGCCCTCGACCGATCACGACGCCGTCGAAGCCGGCCTGCGCTACGTGAACAACGACATCTGCTATCCGTCGATCCTGGTGACGGGCCAGATCATGGAGGCCATCGAGAGCGGTCGCTACGACCTGTCCAAGACAGCTGTGGTCATCAGCCAGACCGGCGGTGGCTGCCGTGCCACCAACTACATCGCGCTTATCCGCAAGGCCCTGCGCGAGAGCGGCCACCCCGAGATTCCGGTGATCTCGCTTTCGGCTGTGGCGCTCGGCGAGGACAACCCCGGCTTTAAGTTGACGCCGGCGCTGCTTAAACAGGCTGTGTACGCGGTGCTCTTTGGCGACGTGATGATGCAGATGCTCTATCGTTGCCGCCCGTACGAGGCCACGCCCGGTGCCGCCAACGCGCTCTATGAGGAGTACATGGCGCGCGCTCGCAAGCTGGCGCCCAAGTTCAACAGGCATAACTACACCAAGCTGTGCCGTGAGGCCATTCGCGCGTTCGACACCATGCCACTTGTGGGCGAGGGCACCAAACCGCGTGTGGGCGTGGTCGGCGAGATCCTGGTCAAGTTCCACCCCACGGCCAACAACCACGTGGTCGATGTCATCGAGCGCGAGGGCTGCGAGGCCGTGGTGCCGGGCCTGCTCGACTTCTTCCTGTACTCCATGAGCAACGCCGAGCTGCAAAAGGACGAGCTGGGCAGCTCCGCTACGACACGTGCGGGCATGCAGGCGCTCATCAAGCTCGTGGACTGGATGCGTACGCCGGTTGAGGAGCTGCTCGAGAAGTCCCAGCGCTTTGAGGCGCCCGAGCGTATCGGCACCATGGCCGACAAGGCCCGCACGGTGCTATCGGTGTGCAATAACATGGGTGAGGGGTGGCTGCTCACAGCCGAGATGCTCGACCTGATCGACCACGGTGCGCCCAACATCATCTGCACGCAGCCCTTCGCGTGCCTGCCCAATCATGTGGTGGGCAAGGCCGTAATCAAGGAGCTGCGCCGTCAGCATCCCGAGAGCAACATTGTCGCGGTGGACTACGACCCCGGTGCGTCCGAGGTCAACCAGCTCAACCGTATTAAGCTCATGATCAGCGTGGCGAAGGAGAACATGCGCGCCGGTAAGGGCTTTAAGCTCGAGAAGGTGGCGCCGCTCGCGATGGACGAGGTCACCGGCCAGATGCGTGCTCATGACGGCTGTGTGAGCTGCGGGCCGGCCAGCGAGGAGGCCGTGGCATCGGTCGCCGAGCGCCTGGGACGCGGCATTAAGAAGTAACTGGCCTGCTATGGGCTAGATATGGGACAAACGGGTGGCAGCCGTACCGGTTACCACCCGTTTTTACTGGACATCTGTTGCGTAAACGGTCCAACTATCACCCCCTGCGAACTTAGATTTCGGAAGTATGCGGCAAAATTTGAATAGGCCGAGCACACTGGATATGCCCAAGCTTTGTACCTGCGGTTTTATTGGTGAAAAACCGGGGTGTGCTCGAGGGCTCCGGAATTTGCCGCATACTTCCGAAAACAACGTCTCGGTGGCACCAAAAATTGCCTCCAGAACCCTGAGATAATGAACATATATAGCCGTTCGCCGCAAATTATCGTCCGTTCATGGAACCTATCTCCAACGAGTTGTAACCATATGGTTTGATGTTGGAAACATATGATTGCCGGCAGGCCATAGGTGACGTTCCCCCTGATATCGGAGGTTCCAGGTATGTTTCACGCTCCGTTAAGCAACTATCGGCTGGGCTAGCATGGGCCGCCGCACTATCTCAATAACCCTTGCAGTGGTCTGCCTGGCTGTGCTCCTGGGCGCTACAGGGCTGTTTGCTATAAGCCGAGAAACGTCCTATATGCAGGAATGCGCTTCCGAAGGGTTTGCCATTGATGGTTACTATCGGGATGACAAAACGAGTCGGGAAACCCTGGCTTTTCTTGAGGAGGACAACTGTCGATGGCAGCTGGTCGACCAAGACGGAATCTGCGCAGACGGGCAGTTTAAGCGTATGGACGACCCCAATATCCTGGTGTTAAAGAGGGAAAACGGCGAAGAATTCGGTACGGTCCACGTGGCGTATATGTCACGCCGACGCGAGCAAGGCCAGCTCTATCTATTTAGAAATAGCAAAGTGACCCGATTTTATCTGGTGAGCACCAAACCTGCGTTTACGGTGGAGTCTGGCGATGTCGATCCGGCCAGTTGATTCACGGCAATAAAACGGCGAGCGGGGCGCGGGTGTGAACTGAACCCCGCTATTTGCTCGTGTCCGTATCGCGTCTGCGCCTCGTCGTAGCTTGCATCCGTGCGAGCGTTCATCCCGCGCCGGCATCACTTCACGTCAAACTCCACGCGATCGAGCTCGGGCACATTGAGGTCGATGAGCTTGCGGGCAACGCGACGGTCGTGCTCCCCGAGCGCCTCGCTTGTCGTTACGTGGGCGACAACCTCGCGCTCTACAATGCCTTCCTCGTCCCCTTCGGTAGCCGAGGTCTCGACGGCGACGGTGTAATCCTTAAAGCCCGGCAGCACCGCGGCAAGCTCGCGTGTGGTCTCGGTGACGCCGTAGCCGTCCTGCACGCCGGCCTGCGCCGAGCCAATAGACCCCGCGGTCATAACGATGCAGGGGATGGCAAAGATCACCGTGCCCACGATGATGCGGCGGCGCACTTTGCGCGACAGCTCGTCGACCTCGGCATTTTCCTCGGCGGTCACAATGCCGTCGCCGTTAAGGTCGCGCTTGAGCGGCACGCGCAGAAGAAGCAGCACGGTTTCGGCAGCCAGTGCGATAAAGACCACGTTGATGCCAAACTCGTAAAGCGCCGAGAGAAACAGCGACCCGCTTGCGATGGCGATGCCGTAGCCCGCCGCGCACAGGGGTGGCATGAGCGCGGTCGCCACGGCCACACCGGCGATGAGCGTGGCGGGTTCCTGGTCGCGCGAGTTGCCCAGGCCGCCTGCAAAGCCGCCGGCGAGCGCGACAGCGAGGTCCCAGACAGTCGGTGTCGAATTGTCGATAATGGCAGCCGTGGTGGTGCCAAGGGGCGAGAGCTTAAAGTACAACGTGGATGTGACCAGGCAAAAGGCCATTTGCAGCGCAAGGCTGGCGACGGCTTCGACGGTAATCTCGCGGTCGAGCGTGGCAATGCCGTATGCCATGGCGAGAACCGAGCCCATGAGCGGGCAGATGAGCATGGCGCCCACGATGGCGATGTCCGAATCGATATCGAGGCCGATGCTCGCGATCAACATGGCGATGATGAGGATGCATAGGTGGGAGCCAGTCAGACGCGCCCCGTTTACAAAACGCTTGCGGATCACGTGATAGGGCGCGCGTCCCTCGCGAATGTTGAATGCGCGCTTTAGGAAGCGGGTGGCGTTCTCCATGGCCTCACTATGGGCAGGGCGGATGCCGTGGCGCCGGTGATGGCGTTCGCGCAGCCGCTTGATCTGTTGTTTATCGAGTTCCATGTCCACCTCGTTCTGGCAAGGGCCGCGTATCCCGCCCGTCGCCCTTACTCTACACCGTGGCGGGCGGGGTGTCTGTTGGATGCGGAATCCGATAGGGCGGATGACGCGGGAGCAAATGCAAATCACAGGCTCAATTCGATCCCGCAAGAATATGATGCACCAGCTCCTTCAAATGTGACGAAACTGTGAAGCACGAGAGCGTGAATTTCAAAAAATACGCTGGTCGCCAATGTTGCGCAACAGAATTCAAAAATCGACAGCTACCGTTTGATACGTATGGATACATCCGTGTCAAAGGGAGAAAGCCATGGCAAACTACAGTCCACAACACTTTGGGCCTCGGGCCAAGACTGTCAACGTCAAGGGCGTTGCTAACCGCGCCGTCGCAACCGTTTTGACGGCGGGCCTCATCGCTCAGCCGCTCATGTCGCCGCTGGCGGCAATCGCCGCACCGTCAACCGATAACGGCGATTCTGTTCAGGGGGGGGGTAGTTCTGTAGAGAACACCGTTGCCGCCGGTAACCAAGCGGTCGTAAAGACGGCTGCCCAGCTGGCCGAGGAGTCGGCAAAGCAGCTCAAGGACGCTCAGGCCGCCTACGATGCCGCCCAGAAGAAGGCCGACGCGGCGGGCCAGTCTCAAAAGCAGGCGCAGCAGCAAAAGAATCAGGCCTCGCAGGCCGTGACCGATAACGCCGCCGAGCAGAACGAGGCCGAGGTAGCCGCGCTTCAGGAGAAGATCGACGAGCTTAAGGCAGCCGTCGAAAAGACCGAGCAGCAGCAGAAGAAGCTGGGCGACCTGAACGATCGGCTCGAACAGGCCAACAAGAGTGTCGAGGATAAGACCCAGGCGCTCAAGGACGCCAAGGCAAAGCAGGATGAGGCCAAGAAGGCCCTCGATGATGCCCAGGCCAAGCTCGAGGCCATGGGTATGGACGAGTACGAGGCCGCCAAGAAGGCCGTCGAGGACGCGCAGGCAAAGCTCGATGACGCCAATAAGGCCGTTACTACTGCACAGGCCAATCTGGACCAGGCCAAGGCTGCCGAGGCCAGCGCCCAGCAGGAAAAGCAGAATACCGAGGCGGCTTTGACGACTGCCCAGGCCAAGAAGCAGGAGACTGCCGCTGCTCTCGCAGCCGCAACCACCGCGCGCGATAACGCCCAGCAGAAGTTCAACCAGGCGCAGGCCGCGCTCGATGCTGCCGTCTCGGGTACGGGTGTTGACCTGAGTGCGCTTGAGGCCGCCAAGAACGCTGCTGCTGGTGAGCTCAAGACCGCGCAGGCGGAGCTCAATGCCGCGACGGATGCCGACGCTACCGCCCAGGCGAACCTGCAGGCGGCCCAGAATACCGCCACCGCCGCGCAGGAGAAGGCCAACGCCGCCAACGCTGCCGTGGCATCTGCCCAGTCTGCATACGATGCGGCAAACAAGGAGTACAAGGACGCGGCCAGTAAGCGTGACGCCGCGAAGTCGGCATACGAGCAGGCCCAGCAGACCGAGGCCGACAAGAAGGCGGAGTACGATAAGCTTGTCGAAGTTCGCAAGCAGAAGCGCAGCGAGTGGGAGGCAGCCTGCGCTGCTTCGAACGCCGCGGAAAAGGCTTATGACGCTGCTAATGTCCAGGTTGAGGCTCTTGAGCAGCAGATTGCTGAGCTCAAGTCCAACATGACCGTTGACCAGGAAGTCATCAGCCAAGGTATACTCGGCTTCATGAACTATATTAGCGACGGTAGCCAGTTCACAGCCACGCAGAAAAAGAACGCCCAGGAAGCCGTATCGATGCTGACCGGTGCCGCTGACAAGGCCGAATGGTATGACCAGTACGTCGATCAGGACATGTCTCGCGACACCAACCCGCTTTCCTTGGAGCAGATGCGCAACGCCCTGACATATCTCGACACCCAGAACAACCTCCGCAAGGTGAACGGTCAGTCGGCGCTCAGCGTCAGCCTCCGCATGACTGCGGCAGCCGCTCTTAATACATCATATTCATCGAACATCTGGGGACACTCGAACTGTTACTTCGACAACGGCGAAAATCTTGCTGGCGGAGGCGGCGCATATACCGGCGGCGAGACCGAGGATACGCTTGGCTGGCCATATACCGGTCTCTACACCCAGGAGAAAAAGGCATTCGATAAGTACGTCGAACAGTATGGTGACGCACTTGGAAGCCATCGATATGATTCATACTATATCTACCAGCACTACTACAGCATCTACAAAGAGTGCGGGCACTATCTCAACATCATCGATGCCGGCACGAAGGCTATCGGTATCGCGACCGGTAGCGGTAAGAACACCGATTCCGAGGTAACCGTATTCGATTACAGCGCTGATGATACTCAGGCTGATTTCACTGTCTCCGAGTTCAAGAAGCTCGTGAACGACTACATCGACTCTGCCTATAACGCTGGCGGCACGCAGGCGCAGAAGGCGCAGCTCAAGGAGCTTCAGGGCAAGCTCGCCGAGGCGCAGAAGAACTTTGGAACTACTAGGGAAGCTTACTTCGCAGCTGTAAACGGGCAGGATGCCGCCCAGGACGCTTTCACCGCAGCAGATGTGAACATGAACACCGCCAAGGGCGAGTACGAGAAGGCCAAGTCCGGCACCGCCGCCGCGAAGACGGCATACGACGCCGCCGAAGCCAAACTCAAGGGTATCGACGTCAAGACGCCCAAGACCAAGCTCGACGCCGCCAAGGGCGAGGCCGCTACTGCCCAGGCGGCCCTCGACAAGGCAAACGCCACGCTTGCTGACAGCAAGACGAAGGCAGCCGAGGCCGCTGCTCACAAGGCGAAGGCTCGCAGCGCCCGCGACGCCGCCAAGGTAAAGTCCGATCAGGCCAACGAGGCGTATGACAACGCTACCGCTTCGGTCAAGGACCTTGCCGCCAAGTGCGATGCCGCCAAGACGGATCTTGCGAACAAGCAGGGCACGCTTAACGATGCCAAGAAGGCCGACGACACTGCCCAGGCTGACGTTGACAAGGCTCAGGCCGCAGATGTGCACGCCGCGACCGCTCTTTCGGGCGCCAAGCAGGCAGTTGCCGCCAAGACGCAGACCCTGTCCGACGCACAGGCGAAGGCCAAGGCCGCCGAGGACGAGCTTGCCACCGCAAACAAGGCCTTCGAGCGCTTCGCCGGCGCCCAGAAGGCGGTCGACGACGCCAAGGCCGCCTATGACGCTGCCGTCGCCGGTGTCGCCGATGCCCAGAAGCAGCTCGAGGCCGCCAACGAAGCCGTCTTCGATGCGAACTTCGAGATCGTCAAGGCCAAGGCCGAGCTTGCCAGCGATGAGGCACTCAAGGCCGATCTTGAGGCTGTCGACCACAAGGCCTCTCTTGCCGCGGGCACGACGGGTAACGAGAAGCTGGTCAAGCTGAACGCTGCCTACGCTCGCTATAAGGCCGCCGTCGATGCCGCCGCTGGTCTCAAGGCTGCTCTGAGCGATGCCGATGCCAAACTGTCCGATGCCAACGACGCCTATGCCGCCGCGCTTGCCGAGCTTGGCGATGCCAAGGATGCCCTGGCTGCCGCGCAGGCCGAGTACGACAAGTATCATCCCAAGGCTGAGCCGCAGGCCAAGCCTCAGGTTGCGCAGGCCGCTGCAAAGGCTCCTGTCGCCAAGAAGAAGGCCGCGGACGGTGCGCTCGCCCAGACTGGCGATGACTCCGCGCTTGCAGGTGAGGTTTTCGTTATCGGTGGCATTACGCTCGTTGCTGCGGGCGTGACGCTGGGCGATCGTCGTCGCAAGCAGATGTAGCGTTTCGAGCGTAGATTCTGCAACGAACTTCGGTTCATAGCGGGACCGTCTCGATAGCCAAACGATAAGGCCGGCGCGCTGTCATACGCAGCGCGCCGGCCTTTCTTTGCGTTGGTATCAAAAAGCCCGGTCGGTAGCCGCGAAAGCTACCGACCGGGCAAGCCGTAGGCAATATGGCTGCGAGCGAACAGCCGCTCGACTTAGCCCAGCAGGCTCAGACCAACAGAGACAAACGCCAGAATAACGCCGACGATGGACTCGCCGCCCAGCAGACCGCTGGCAACGACCAGGCCCTGCTCCTGGAAGGCGGCATCCTTGGCGGCCTTCTCCTCGCCCGAAAGACCGGCGGCGGCGTCGCGGTGTGCTGCCCACTTGTCGTAGGCGAGCTTGACACAGGAGCCCAAGAAGGCCGTGAGCGACATGTAGAACGGCAGGTACACGCCCAAGCCGATCATCATGGCCGGAATGCCGAGCCAGTACATGACGATACCGGCGATAAAGCCGCCTGCGAACCACGGCACGCTCGGGATGCCCGAGACCATGGTAGCGACCACACTTGCCTGCGCGGCCACAAAGCTCTTGTCGGGACCAAAGGCGTCCGGACCATAGGCGGTGACGAGCGCGACCATGACGGCAGCAGCGACCAGGGCGCCCACGATGCCGCCGATGGCTTGGCCGACCCACTGTGCGCGCGGGTTGGTGCCCAGCACGGCGCCGGCCTTAAAGTCGTTCATGACGTCGCCCGCAAGGCCGCACGCTACGGCCACGATGCCGGCGATAAAGAACAGCTTGACCTGAGCGAGCTGCGCGAAGGCGGCAACGATGAGCATGACGATGAGGCCGAAGATCTCCATGGGGTCGATGCCCGTCTGGCCGCAGCTCTGTGCGCTCATGATGGTGGTGACAAAGGTGAACAGCGTGACGATGACGGCCGGGACGGGGCCAAGGTCGAGCGCGATGGCGACGATCACGGCGATGGCGGCAGTACCCAGGCCGATGATGCCGGCGTCGAGCTTAAGCGAGCCCGAGATGAGCGACTGCTCGTCGGTGTCGGTGGAGCTGTCGGCGGCGAGGCCGCGGGCGATGCCGGCGACCTGCGGCAGGATGTCCTTGAGGACGACGGCGACGCCAAAGCCCATCATGAGGCCCATGCCGAGCGATTTGACGATGCCCTGCGCAGTCACAACGTCGAATAGACCGGCAGCGGTGCCGCCCACGATGATGCCAAAGTTACCTAGCAGCGCGCCGGCAAACCAGAAGGCAACCGGGGCGAAGCCAACCAAAAAGCCGATGGAGAGCAGCATGGGCGAGTTATAGATGGCAAAGGTCACGCCGGGGATATTGAGCGTGCACAGCATGCTGGGGATCACGCCCAGGGCATCGCGCAACACGCTGAAGATGCCGGCGATGGCCATGGAGCCAAAGAGCTGCTTGCCGGTCTTGCCGCCGGCCTCGGTGGCGCGCAGTGTCTGAGCTGCGGCATTGCCGGTGGGAAACTCCAGCGCGGCGTCCACGATAAAGTGGCGGTGGATGAGCGCCGTTGCCAGCAGGCCCAAGATGGTGCCGGCGAGTGCCACGATAAACATGTCGAGCCAGCTGATCTGGTCGGCATAGCCCAGCATCCAGGCGCCCGGGATGGTAAACGCCAGGCCGCCGGCGA
>CABUOA010000023.1 GCA_902493145.1 uncultured Collinsella sp.
CCGCGACGTCACCGTGACCTTCGACGAGAACGGCGGCGAGACCAAGGCCGACCCCTCCTCCCAGACCAAGACCACCGAGCCGGGTGCTCTGGCTTCGACAGGGGAGAGACTGCTGCCGGTTCTTCCGCTGGCAGTTGTCGGATCTGCTTTGACTTCTTTGGGCTTGCTGCTCGAATACAACCGCAAGAAGAGGCGGAACGATAAATAAATAATGGCCAGCCATGGCTTTAAATGAACTGCCTCCCATTTCTTGGACATGAGAAATGGGAGGCTTTCTTTATGCGCGTTGATTTGAGAGTGAAGCATGATGTCGAGGCCAGGAAGGCGGCCATAGGGCTCTTCGAGCTCGGGCACGGGTATAAATCTGCCGCGATCGCCCTTTCGCTTCCCGCGGAAGCCGTGAGAAGATGGCAGGAGATATACCGCGCGTTCGGGAGCGAGGTGCTGCTGCGCATGGACGGAAAGCGGGGCAGGTACACATACGAGCAGAAGGCCGCCGGTGGCCGCCGAGATCTTCTCGCGCACCGCCAACGGCTGCGGGCACCGGCAGATAGCGATGTGCCTCAGGGCGGAAGAGGGGGCCGTGATAGCCGACAAGACCGTGCTCAAGATGATGCGCGAGATGGGGATCCGCTGCGGTATCAGACGCGAGACGGCCTACCACGGGTACAACTCGTACAGGGGCGTCGTCGGCAGGACGTTCGAGAACGTGATCGCGAGGGATTTCGACGCCGGGGCCCCGTGGCGGAAGCTGGGAACGGACGTCACCGAGTTCAAGGTGGCGGGCGGCAAGGCCTACTGGGCCCCGACGCTGGACTTCTGCACCAAGGAGATCGTGGCGAGCGACATATCGACCACGCCCGACATGGCCCAGCAGGTCAGGATGCTCGACGAGCTGCTGTCCAAGATCCCCGAGGGCGCCGCCCCGACCATGCACTCGGACCGGGGCTGGCAGTACCAGCACGCCTCGTACACATCCAGGCTCGAGGCCGCCGGCATCGTCCAGAGCATGTCCAGGAAGGCGAACTGCATCGACAACGCCGCCACCGAGCAGCTCTTCGGCCACGTCAAGGACGAGTTCTACCGGGGCCGCGAGTGGAAGACGTTCGAGGATTTCAAACGCGACCCGGAGGAATACATAGTTCACTGGAACACGAGCCGGAGGCAGGTAAGATTGAAGGGCCTGACCCCGGAGGAGTTCCGGAATCAGGCCCTCGCGGCCTAGTCGCTATTTAGGGCGTCCAAGATTTGGGACGCAGTTCATTTTCACTCTGGTTTTGCATTCCTGGATAGATAGAAAAGAAACCGCCTTCTCAAAAGAAAGCGGTTTCTTATAGTTCTATATGAACGCGAGGTCTTTGACCCGGAGAGTCCGAGGTACTTGTTGGTAAGACCTTATTTAGGAGCGCGCAACCTTGCCAGACTTGAGGCAGGTGGAGCAAACGTTCATCTTGCGACGGTGATCATCGACGACGACGTAGACGCGCTGGATGTTGGGGCGGAACTTACGGTTGGTGACGCGGTGAGAGTGGCTGATGGAGCGACCGGCAACGGGGTGCTTACCGCAAACTTCGCAAACTTTGGACATAACTGACCCTCCTTGGGCGACAAACGAACATGTCGCGTTAACAAACAAGCCTGAACTATAGCACAGAAGTTGCTCCCTGTGCGCAATCTACACAGAGATATTCCTCTTTTGGCGATAGTGCCCACGCTACGGCCCTGGACGTAGATCCGATTTGCGTGCAACAGAGGGGATTATGCCAGCTCGTGCGTGTGTTTTCAAGCTCGTCCCACAAATATATATAGGTTTATGGAGCATTGGGCTCCGTTTACGGATTGCTCTGTATTTATGCTCGCAATTAAGCTCGAGGTTGGCTACACTATCCCTTGACCATTAAAGGGGTACGAGATACCCACATGGAATTACATAGCTGTCAAAGAGCAGCCTTTCCTGTGGGTGTCTGGTCCGCTTTAAGCGGTCGGGCATCTATTTTTTTGACTGTGTCAGCAGTCAAGACATGTGAGGAAGGAGATCGATGGGCACGACTTCCCCCAAGGCGGTCATCATGGACGAGACCGCCGTCAATCGAGCGATGACCCGCATTGCGCACGAGATTCTCGAGCGCAACGAGGGCTGTGAAGACCTCGCTCTGGTCGGCATTGTCACGCGCGGCGACCTTCTGGCAAAGAAGCTCGCCGAGGAGATCAAGGAGATCGAGGGCGTCGACGTTCCGCTCGGTAGCCTCGACATCAGCTTCTACCGCGATGACTACGCCACCAATTTCGCTCCCGCGATCCACGCCACCAACATTCCCTTTAGCGTCGACGGCAAGCGCGTCGTTTTGGTGGACGACATCCTGTATACGGGCCGTACCATTCGCGCCGCTCTGGACGCCGTTATGGACCTGGGCCGTCCGAGCCGCATTGAGCTGGCAGTCCTCGTTGACCGCGGCCACCGCGAGCTCCCCATCTCGCCGGACTTTGTCGGCAAGAACGTTCCCTCGTCGCATGAGGAGAACGTGCACCTATATATGAAGGAAGTAGACGGCCGCACCGCTGTCGAGATTAACGACGTCGCGCCGGGTTCCCACGTGGGCTCCGCGCCGCTGGGAGGTGAGTAGTACCGTGGCGTTCAACCATAAGCACCTGATCGACATTACCGAGTACTCCGAAGAGGACCTCAAGCTCATCCTCGAGACCGCCAAGGCGTTCTCCGAGGTCAACGAGCGTGCGATCAAGAAGGTCCCCACGCTCAAGGGCAAGACCATCGTCAACATGTTCAACGAGCCCTCGACGCGTACCCGCAGCTCCTTCGAGCTCGCCGAGAAGCGCCTTTCGGCCGACAGCCTCAACTTCGGCGGCTCCTCGACCTCCACGGTCAAGGGTGAGAGCCTCGTCGACACTGTCGAGACCCTCAACGCCTACAAGATCGACTGCATCGTCGTGCGCGATAAGCACGCCGGTGCTCCCTACATCGTCACGCAGAACTCGCCCGCGAGCGTTATCTGCGCCGGCGACGGCAAGCACAACCATCCCACGCAGGCCCTGCTCGACCTGTACACCATCTGGGAGCACAAGGGTGACTTCCACGGTCTGAAGGTCGCCGTCGTCGGCGATATCGCGCACTCCCGTGTCTGCGGCTCGCTGATCCCCGCCCTTAAGATCATGGGCTGCGAGACCTACGCTGTCGCCCCCGGCACGCTGCTGCCGCCGGCGCCCGAGGTTCTGGGTTGCGACCACGTGACGAGCGACCTCGATTCCGTCCTGCCCGAGCTGGACGTCGTCTACATGCTGCGCGTGCAGCAGGAGCGCCTTGAGGGCGCTCCGTTCCCCACGATTCGCGAGTATCACAAGCTCTTCGGCCTGACCAAGGACCGCGAGAAGCTCATGAAGCCCGATGCGATCATCTGCCACCCGGGCCCCATCAACCGCGGCGTCGAGTTCGACTCCTATATGGCCGACCACCCGCAACGCTCCGTCATCCTGGAGCAGGTCTACGCCGGTATCTGCGTGCGTATGGCTATCCTGTATCTGCTGCTTGGAGGTGCCGATAATGGCCTTGCTTCTTAAGAATGCCCACGTCGTCGATCCGTCCGTCGAGCTTGACGGTGTCGTCGACGTCCTGATCGACGGTGACAAGATCGCCGAGGTCGGCGAGAACCTCGCCGCCGAGGGAGCCGAGGTCCGCGACCTTTCCGGCAAGTTTCTCGTCCCCGGCCTGGTGGATATGCACGTGCATCTGCGCGAGCCTGGCTACGAGGTCAAAGAGGACATCGAGAGCGGCACTCGCGCAGCTGCCAAGGGCGGCTTTACCGGTGTGTGCTCCATGCCCAACACCGATCCCGTCACCGATAACGGCACCGTCGTGGAGTTCGTCAAGTCCCGCGCTGCCGAGGTCGGCCACTGCCGCGTCTATCCGTCGGGCGCCATGACCCGCGGTCTTAAGGGCGAGGCCATGTCCGAGATGGGCGATATGGTCGCCCACGGCGCCGTCGCCTTCACCGACGATGGTCGCGGCGTGCAGGGCGCGGGCATGCTCCGTCGCTGCATGGACTACGGCAAGATGTTCGGCAAGGTCTTTATGAGCCACTGCCAGGACGAGGATCTGGTCGGCCACGGCCAGATCAACGAGGGCAAGGTCTCGACCCGTCTGGCCCTCGAGGGTTGGCCGGCCGCCGGCGAGGAGCTTCAGATTGCCCGCGACATCGAGATTGCCAAGCTGACCGGTGCCAAGCTGCACATCCAGCACATCTCCACCGCTCATGGCCTGGAGCTCGTGCGTGCCGGTAAGGCTGCCGGTGTCCAGGTGACCTGCGAGGCCACCCCGCACCACATGTTCCTGACCGAGAACGACCTGGACGAGACCTACAACACCTCGCTCAAGGTCAATCCGCCGCTGCGCACCGACGAGGATGCCGAGGCCATCCGTCAGGGTGTCATCGACGGTACCGTCGACGCTATCGTTACCGACCACGCTCCCCACACCCCGTGGGAGAAGGCCCGCGAGTTCGAGCTCGCGCCCTTTGGAATGATTGGCCTCGAGACTTCGCTGTCGCTCGTGCTCACTGAGCTGGTCAACACGGGCAAGATGAGCGTGAGCCGCATGGTCGAGCTCATGGCCATCAAGCCGCGTGAGATTCTGGGCCTCGATCAGGTTCAGGTCAAGGCGGGCTCTGTCGCCGACCTGACCGTGTTCGACCCCTCCGCAACCTGGACGGTTGGCGAGGACGGTTACGAGTCGCGCGCCGAGAACTCCGGTTTTGCCGGCCGCACGCTCACCGGTCGTGCCACCGATGTATTTGTCGGTGGCAAGCAGACGCTCGCCGACGGTTGCATCTGCTAGCATAGCCTTATCGCTTTTGTGCGCGGCGCCCTTGCGGTGCCGCGCTTTCTGTTCGTTTAGACCATGCAACCGCATGGGGGATTGGAGCGTCTATGCCCACACCTTCCACTGCACGCATGCACGACTTCGAGGTCGTCTCGAACCGGGAGATCGCCGACGGCATCTTCTCGCTCGTCATCTCGGCCCCCAAGCTTGCAAGTGCGCTCAAGCCCGGTCAGTTTGTGAACATCGCCGTCCCCGGCGATGCGTCTTCTCTGCTTCGTGTGCCCTTGAGTTTCTACCGCGCCGACGCCGAGGCCGGCACCGTCGAGCTGTGGTACGCCGTCGTGGGCGACGATACCCGCCGTTTGTCCCAGATGGGCCCTGGCTCCACCTCTAACCTGTTGGGCCCCGGTGGCCGTGGCTGGATGGTACCCGAGGGCACCAGGAAGGCACTGCTCGTCGCCGGTGGCATCGGCGTTCCGCCTGTGCTGTGTCTTGCCGGCATGCTTGCCGAGCAGGGTGTTGATGTGGACGTGTGCCTGGGCTTCGGCACCGCTTCCAAAGTCGTGGGTGTCGATGAGTTCCGTGCGCTGGGCGCCACGGTTAACGTGTGCACCGACGACGGTTCGCTCGGCACGCACGGTTTTTGCACCGATCCTGCCGCAGAACTGCTTGGCGAGGGCGGCTACGACTACGTGGCCAGCTGCGGCCCCGCCGTCATGATGAAGAAAGTCGCCGCCGCTGCCGCTGAGGCCGGTGCGTACTGCGAGGTGTCGCTCGAGCGCATGATGAGCTGTGGCTTTGGCGCCTGCAACACCTGCAATGTCGAGACGGTTGACGGTATGAAGGGTGCTTGTATGTGCGGCCCCGTGTTCGATGCTTCCAAGGTGGTGGTCTTCTAGTGGGTACCGTGAACATGGCCGTCGATTTCGGCGGCGTCAAGATGCAGAACCCCATTAACACCGCAGCCGGTACCTTTGGCTACGGTTGGCAGTTCCAGAACTTCTTTGATGTTTCCCAGCTGGGCGCCATCACCACCAAGGGTTGCGCTGCCGAGCCCTGGCCCGGCAATCCCGCGCCCCGCATGGCCGAAATTCCCGGCGGTATGATCAACTCCGTGGGTCTTCAGAACCCCGGCGTGGCCGCCTTTGCCCGTGAGTCCGGTCCGTGGCTCGAACAGCTGTCCAAGGACGGCTGCCAGGTCATCTGTCAGGTTGCCGGTCACTCCGTTGACGAGTTTGTCCGCGCACTCGAGATGTATGTCGAGCTATGCCCCTGGGCTGCCGGCTACGAGATCAACGTGAGCTGCCCCAACATCGCCGCCGGCGGTGCCGCCATGGGCTCCACGCCCGAGGGCGCCTCTTCCGTCATGGCCGCCTGCCGCAAGGTGACTGATAAGCCGCTGTTCGTGAAGATGGCGCCGGTCAACGTCGCTGAGATCGCCAAGGCCCTCGAGGCTGCCGGCGCCGACGGCCTTTCGGTCATCAACTCCATCCAGGGCATGGCCATCGACGTCCATACCCGCAAGTCCCGCGTGGCCAAGCCCAAGGGCGGCCTTTCGGGCCCGCTGTGCCACCACATCGCCGTGCGCATGGTCTGGGAGGTTGCCCAGGCCGTCGATATCCCCATCAACGGTGTTGGCGGTGTCATGACTGGCGAGGATGCGGCTGAGTTTATCCTGGCCGGCGCCACCTGCGTGTCGGTCGGCATGGCCAACTTCGTCGATCCGTGTGCTTCGCTTAAGATCGCGCATGAGCTCGAGGCCTGGGCCGAGTCCCAGGGCGTAAAGGACATCAACGAGCTGGTGGGTGCTTTCGAATGCTAGAGAATGATGCCCGCGACCGTGTTATCGTCGCCCTCGACTGCGACCGTGAGCGCGCGCTCGAGCTCGCCCACGAGCTTTCGGGCCATGCCACCTGGCTCAAGGTCGGCATGACGCTCTATTACGCTGAGGGTCCCCAGATCGTCAAGACGTTCAAGGACCTGGGCTTCAAGGTCTTCCTCGACCTTAAGTTCCATGACATTCCGCATCAGGTGCGCGGCGCTGCCCGCTCGGCCTCGCTTGCCGGTGCCGACCTGCTTTCGGTCCACGGCCTGGGCTCGGGTGCTATGCTCGCTGCCTGCCGCGAGGGTGCCGAGGAGGCGCGTGAGGACCGCGCCAAACTCGTCGCCATCACCGTGCTCACGAGCATGAATCAGGATGCCTTGAGCGAGATCGGCGTCGAGTCGCTCGTGGCCGAGGAGGCCGCCCGCTTGGCAAAGCTTGCTCAGGCCAACGGCATCGATGGCATCGTGTGCTCACCGATGGAGGCTCACGACATGCGTGAGCTGCTGGGTCCTGATGCCCTGATCGTGACTCCGGGTGTGCGTCCGGTGGGTGCCGCCCTTGGTGACCAGTCCCGCGTGGCGACGCCTTCCCAGGCTATCGAGCGTGGCGCAAGCCACATTGTGGTGGGCCGTCCCATCACCGGTGCCGACGATCCGGTTGCCGCCTTTGACGCTATCGTCGCCGAGCTGGTCGAAAACGTCGCGTAAAAGATTCCCCTAAGTCACCACTTTTGGGTCTCATTAGCACAAAATAGCCCCTGTGCCTGCGTAAACTTTCCCATCCTTTGTGTGGAATCGCAGGTCAGGGGCTTAACTTTGGGCGCAGTATATTGCACTTTTTGCGGGTATCGTCTAACCTATGGAGCCGCGATTAGGCTTTTTGTGCGTTCTACGTGCTAAAATGCCAATTATTGAATCAGATATAACCCAACTATTTGGAGGTACGAATGGCACTCCCTCAGCTTACCGACGAGCAGCGCAAGCAGGCTCTTGAGAAGGCTGCTGCCGCACGTCACGCCCGCGCTGAGCTTCGCGAGCAGATCAAGAAGGGCGAGAAGTCCCTCGAGTCCGTGCTCAACTCCGATGACCCCATCGCTTCCCGCATGAAGGTTTCCACCCTCATCGAGTCTCTCCCCGGTTATGGCAAGGCCAAGGCCGCCAAGATCATGGAGGAGCTCGGTATCTCCGCTACTCGTCGCGTCCAGGGCCTCGGTGTCCGTCAGCGCGAGCAGCTCCTCGAGCAGCTGACCAAATAAGTGAGCGCTCAGGATTCCAAGCTCTTTGTGATTTCTGGACCGTCAGGCGCAGGCAAGGGTACGCTCGTCACTCGTGTTCGCGAGCGCCGCTCGAACCTGGGTCTGACGGTTTCGGCTACCACGCGAGCACCACGCAAAGGTGAGGTCGACGGCGTCAACTACTTTTTTCTGACGCGCGAGGAGTTCGACCGCCGCGTGGCAAACGGTGAGTTTGTTGAGTGGGCCGAGGTCCACGGTAACTGCTACGGCACGTTGGTGAGCGAGGTCACATCCAAGCTCGCCTCGGGCTCGTCTCTGATTTTGGAGATCGATGTCCAGGGCGCCCTGCAGGTGAAGGAGCGTTTCCCCGAGGCCGTGCTGATCTTTATCAAGCCGCCTTCGCTTGAGGTGCTCCGCGAGCGTCTAGTCGGTCGCGGTACCGAGACGCCCGAGACGATTGAGCTGCGTATGGCAAACGCCGCCGATGAGCTTGCCCTTGCCGACCGCTACGACGACGTCGTGGTGAATGACGATCTCGACCGCGCGACCGATGAGCTCGTTCGCGTTCTCGATATGCATGAAAGGATCTGAGGTCCGTGTCCGTTGTAAAGCCTTGCATTGACGATCTTCTGGAGAAGACCGATCACAACCGCTTCCTGCTCGCTTCGCTTGCCTCCAAGCGCGCCTGCGACATCAATAGCATGCTGCGTGGCCAGCACAACCGCGTGCTTGCCGTCCAGGATGTCGATGACATCACCATCGGGCTTTCCGGTGCCGATACCATCTCGATGGCTATGGACGAGATTGTCGACGGCGACATCTCTTACGACGAGGCCCGTTACGAGAAGGCGCTCGGCCACAAGGTTGCTGAAGCCTAAATGGCGGCTCGCGTCTGCCTAGTCCACTATCACGAGGTTGGGCTGAAGGGCAAGAACCGCGCACATTTTGAGCATATCCTCATGGATAACATCAAGGCGGCCTTGGCCGCCTTTTCCGTGAATGCCGTGTCTCGAATTTCCGGTTATATCCTCGTGACCTTTAACGAACATCAGGCCGACGAGGCGGCGCGTGTCATTCGCACCGTTCCCGGCGTTGCCCGTGTGTCTTTGGCGTATCACACCAACCGCGACCCGCAGGAGTACTGCGCCGCCGCCGTGAAGGCGCTGCGCGAGTTTGGTTCCTTCGATTCGTTTAAGGTGCACGCCAAGCGCTCCAATACTGACTATGAGCTCACCTCGATCGATATCAATCGTCAGGTGGGCGAGGTACTGTGTGAGGCCTTCCCCGATAAAAAGGTTCAAATGCACGACCCCGATGCAATGGTGCACGTACTGGTGGTCCAGGGTAGCGTTTACGTGTACGCACGCTCCGAGCGCGGCGTGGGCGGTCTGCCGGTGGGTTCTGCCGGCAAGGTCGTGACGCTGCTGTCCTCGGGTATCGATTCTCCGGTGGCGACCTGGATGCTCGCGCGCCGCGGCGCGGTTTGCGTGCCGGTACATTTCTCCGGTCGTCCGCAGACGCCCGATACGAGCGAGTATTTGGTGCAGGACATCATCCGTGCGCTTGAGCCGGGTGTCCAGATCGGTCGTCTGTACGTGGTTCCGTTTGGCGACTGCCAGCGTGAGATTTCGGTCACCTGCCCCAGCAACCTGCGTGTGATCATGTATCGTCGCATTATGTATTCGGTTGCCGAGCGCATTGCGCACATCGAGGGCGCCAAGGCCATCGTTACGGGCGAATCGCTTGGGCAGGTTGCCTCCCAAACGCTTGAGAACATCATGGCCGTCAACGAGGCCGTGAAGATTCCCGTGTTCCGTCCTCTCATCGGTTCGGACAAGCAGGAGATCATCGCGCGTGCCGAGGAGATCGGTACGTTCGATATCTCGACTGAGGCCGCTCCCGACTGCTGCACGCTGTTTATGCCGCGCCGTCCCGAGACGCACGCTAAACTCGATGCCGTGCATGAGGCCTGGGAGTTGTTCGATCATGAGGAGATGATCGAGCGCCTGCTCAAGCAGACCGAGTACATCGACTTCGAGAGCAACACGTATAAGGCCCCTAAGACCTTAAAACGCAAACATTCGGAGCTTGCTCCGCGTGAGATTTACCAAGATCACGAGTAAATTTGTGTATAGACCGACGATGCGCCTGTATCGTCGGTCTTTTGGTATCTGGGTATTTTGCGGCTAAGTGTTCATTTGCTGACGTATGTCTGAATAAATGGACATTATTTCGCAAGGTTTTGGTCAGCTTTTGGTTTGACCTCGAAAACCGGTTTTGGGGCGTGGCTGTTGCGGAGCTCCTTTCCTGACACGATGGTGTTGGGAGGTTTTGCTATGGCGCAGCGCGAACAACACGAACGAGTCAAAAAGATGGACCGCTGGGCGGGCAAACTGCTCGGTCATAAGGCAGTGGTGATGGCGATACTGGTCGTCATTGCGATGGCGAGTGGGCTGGCGATGGCGAACCTTGGCGGCGGTGCCGGCGGTGTGTCGTTTGAGCGCACTGATGGTTCGGGCACGTTAGTGGAGCCGGGATCCGGCGATGCTTCGAGCGGAAAGACATCCGAAGGCTCTTCGCCTAAGGCGTCTGCCGCGGCAGAGGTCTATGTCGATGTTGATGGCGCCGTGGTGTCACCCGGTGTATATCGCCTCAAAGACGGGGCGCGGGTGGCTCAGGCGATTGATGCCGCCGGCGGACTGGCGCCCGAAGCAGACGTTACGGGGCTTAATCGTGCATCCAAGGTCACTGATGGACAAAAAATTCACGTTCCAACGGTAGGGGAGCAACAGGCGTCCATTGCGGAAGCCGGTGTTGATGGTGGGACTTCCGCATCGTCGGGCGTTAGTGGCGCAACAGGCCTAGTAAACATCAATACGGCAAGCGCAGAAGAGCTGCAGACGCTTTCGGGCATCGGCCCCTCCATGGCCCAGTCGATTATCGATGAGCGGACAAAGAACGGTGCTTTCGCCTCGGTTGACGATCTGATGCGTGTGTCGGGAATCGGCGAGAAGAAGCTTGCCAAAATCAAAGATTGCATCTGCGTATGAGCGCGACCGAGCGCGAGCACGTGATGCCTCCGCGACCCCTGATTCCGTGGACGATGGCCCTGTGTGCCGGCATGTGCGTGAGCTGCGCCTTGGTGCTCAGCATAGCCGCTGATGCGCTGCTGAGGGAGCGGGCGACGGCGGTCGGGCCGCTATGGTCCATTCCCGTTGCGGCAGCGGTTTTCGTTGTGCTGGCTCACTCTTGTGCGCGGCTTGCCCCTTTGAAGCGGTGGCTGTATGCCGTGTCCGCCGGTCTCGTGGCGGGAGCGGTCGTCTCGGCGTGGTGGGCTGTGGGTGTGCTCAGCGCCTCGAAGGCGCTCGACGGTCGAGCGGCAAGCGGCCTCGAGTTTTTCGTGCAGGGTGATCCATCCATAAACGACGACGTGTATTCCTATACCTGCGAGGCACGCGCGGACGGTAAGAACTTGGCAACGGTTCGCCTATCGTGTGATCGTGAGCTCAAGGTCGGGGCGCACGTGCGTGTTATCGGTCGCGTTTCGCGTTTTGAGAACGAGGCATATGGACGATCGCGCGTGCTCCGAGGCGAGGTGCGTAAGGTTAAAGCCGTTCGGATTTTATCGGTCGATGAGGGTTCTCCGGGGCCGCTGCTTCGGCTGCGAAATGGGCTGCTTGCGTCCATCGCGCCTGCGACCGACCCGGCGCGTGCGCTCATAGCCGGTGTCGTCTGCGGTCGTTCGGCCGAGCTGCGCGCCCAGCCGGCGGGCGACTGGTTTTCTGTGACGGGAACGGCACATCTTATCGCCGTCTCGGGCAGCCATTTGGCTATCGTGGGGTTTGTAATCGAGGGCGTATTGCAAAAGACTCGGTGCTCACGTGGTCTTCAGCGGGCGATATTGGCGATAACGCTTGTGGGCTACGCTGCCTTTACGGGCGCGTCTCCCTCGGCCGCGCGCGCGTGCTGCATGGTGTTCGTGACGCTTGTCGTAAACGACGCGGGGCGTCGTCGGCACGGCCTTTCGGCACTCTTCGTAACCATGTCCATCTTTGTGCTACTGCGGCCGACGGTGCTGTTCGAGATGGGCTTTCAGCTATCATGTGCCAGCGTCTTAGCCATTCTGTGCTTTTGCCCCTATGCGACCTATGCTTTGGGTGAGCTGGGTGTGCCATCGGGCGTTACCAGCGTGTTTTCCGTCACGCTGTGCTCGCAGTTGGCGACACTTCCCATTACCATTCCTGCCTTCGGTACATTCTCGCTCATTGCTCCGTTGTCAAATGCGGTCATCGGTCCGGTGGTGAGCGTTCTGCTCGCTGTGTCGATCGTGCTGGTTCCCTTTTCGCTCGTGGGACCGTTGCGGACTTGGGCGCTCGTTGTGCCCATGATTGCCGCCCGTTGCGCGCTGTTCTTCGAGCAGCTGTTTGCCGCCGTGCCGGGTGCATACGTGAGCGTGCCGCCCGATAGCATGTGGATTTACCTATTGCCGTGTTTTCTGGCGGTTCTGCTGGTCTGGTGGCCGCGTCCCCGTGCACGTCCTATGGCGGCGGGGCTTGCATGCCTGATGCTCTTGGCTGCGATTCCGTACGTCTATTGGGATCGATTCGCTCCGCCTTCGGTGACGGTGCTCGATGTGGGCCAGGCCGATGCGATTCTTATCCGCCAAGGCGGCGCAGTAGCTCTCGTCGACTGCGGGCTCGACGAGCGCGTGGTGGCGGCGTTGGTTCGCAATAACGTGCACCATATCGATGCCGTCTTTGTGACGCATTGGGATGAGGACCACTGGGGTGGTTTGCCTGCCGTGCTCGAACAGTTTTCGGTCGGAACGATTGCCGTGGCGGCGGATGCGCTGGAGGATGCTCCTGCCGAGGTATTGAACCGACCTGGCGTGGAGTATCGGCAGGTGCGCCGTGGGGATACGGTCGACATCGGCTCATTTTGCGCCCGCGTGATGTGGCCATTCGAGTCCGTGGATGGCGAGGGAAATGAGGACTCGCTTGTCCTGCTGCTCTCTTATGTTCAGGAAGGTAAGGGCCTGCGAATACTTCTCACCGGTGATGCCGAGCTCGACCAAGAACGGGAATTCGTGCAGGAGGTGGGGGATATCGATGTACTTAAACTTGGGCATCACGGCTCCAAGGTTTCAGTCGATGGTGAGTTGCTGGACGTCCTGAAGCCCGAGCTTTCCCTCGCAAGCGCCGGTGAGGGGAATCGATACGGCCATCCGTCCGATGCCTGCATCGATGCCGTTAAGGAAGCGGGTGGTGTGTTCGCGTGTACCATCGAACACGGCGACATTACCGTCGCACCGACTGCGAATGGCTTTGTGATGCGATGCCAGCGACCGTGACGACGTCGTTGGCGTGTGGTGGGCCCCTGGGCTAGAATGGCACGGAACGAATGCGAAGGCCTGCGGGAGGGGAGCGCAATGTCCGAAACCGGTTTGCTGCCGGCATATCTGATCATCGGTACCGACGGAGTTAAGCGCGATCACGCCGTCTCGCGTATGAAAGCGCGTCTGGAAAAGTCGGGTATGGTCGAGTTCAACCTCGACGAGCGAGACATGACCAAGGACCCCGATATCGAGTCCATTATCGGATCGCTTAACACCTTTCCGATGGGCAGCGAGTTTCGTCTGGTAATCCTCGATGGCTGCTCAAAGCTCGCCAAGGCGGTCTCGGAGCCGCTCGTTGGGTATCTGGCGAGTCCCAGCCCCACTACGGTCTGCCTCATCATCGCCGACTCACTTGCCAAGAATACGCGCCTGTATAAGGCAATCGCCAAGATCGACAAGAAGGCTATCGTCGATTGCTCGGGTACCAAGCGCTGGGAACTGCCGCGCCGTGTTCAGCAGATGGCGACGCAGCGCGGTAAGTCGATTTCGACGGCGGCCGCCGAGGAGCTCGTCTCGCGTTCGGGCGAAAACACGCGCATGCTCGATAACGACTTGGCTAAGCTTGCCCAGATGGTCGAGTCGCCTCAGATTGAACTTGCCGATGTTGAGCGCTGGATTGTCCGTACGGCCGAGGTTCAACCCTGGGACTTCCTCAACGCCATCTCGGCTCGCGATATGCGGCGATCGCTCGAGCTCTTCAATCTACTGCCCGCCAAGAGCTACGTGTGGACTTACACATTGCTGTGCGGCCGCATCCGCGAGCTTATCGTTGCCAAGGCGCTCGATGCGCGCGGACAGGGTCGTGAGCTGGCCGCAACACTTAAGCTCCAGTCCTGGCAGGTCAAGAATCACCTGACCTGGGCACGTCGCTTTTCGATGGCAGAGCTCGTTGCCGCGCTCGAGGGCGCGGTCGATGTGGAGCTCGCGCTGAAGGGTTCGGCCGATTCTCAGACCGCGCTTTTGCTCTGGATTACGAACATCTTGAGAAAATCGTGATGATACCTGCCTATTTGGCAAATTCGTTCTATCCCTTTGAGGGGGAGCGTGCTATAGTAGGCGCTTGCATGACCTCACCGTGTCTCAGAGGTGTCATACATTTTTTGCAAGGAACTCGAAAGGAACTCCAGAAGTGGCAAACATCAAGTCTCAGAAGAAGCGTATCCGCACCAATGAGGCAGCTCGCATGCGTAACAAGGCTGTCAAGTCCGAGCTCAAGACGCTGACCAAGCACGTCCAGTCCGCCGTCGCCGAGGGCGACGCCGAGAAGGCCCAGGCTGCCCTCAAGACCGTCACCAAGCGTCTCGACATGGCTGCCGCCAAGCATGTTATCCACAAGAACCAGGCTTCCAACCGCAAGTCCGGTCTTGCTAAGCTCGTGAACAGCATCAACGCCTAAGTTGTAAATTTCACACCACACAGATTACGCGCATAAATGGAGCCTGTTTTATGGAGCAGGCTCCATTTTTTGTATCGCTCGGGTAAGATAGTCCGCATGAATACTTCAATTGACATTTCCCACATCCGCAACTTCTCAATTGTTGCGCACATCGACCATGGCAAGTCCACGATCAGTGACCGCATCCTCGAGCTCACCCATACCGTTGACGAGCGCGACATGGAGTCGCAGCTGCTCGACACTATGGATATCGAGCGCGAGCGCGGCATCACGATCAAGTCCAATGCCGTTCGCGTGTCCTATGACGCCGATGATGGCGAGACGTATCAGTTCAACCTGATCGATACGCCGGGCCACGTTGACTTTACCTACGAGGTCTCGCGTTCGCTGGCCGCCTGCGAGGGCGCGGTGCTCGTCGTCGATGCCACCCAGGGTGTCGAGGCCCAGACCGTCTCCAATGCGACGCTCGCCATGAACGCCAATTTGGACATTGTGCCGGCCATCAACAAGATCGACCTGCCCTCGGCCCATCCCGATGAGGTCAAGATCGAGATCGAGGATGACTTGGCGATCCCTGCCGATGATGCCGTGTGTGTCTCGGGCAAGACCGGCGAGGGCATCCACGATCTGCTGGAGTCCATTGTCTTTTTGATCTCTCCGCCCAAGGGCGATGCGAACGCGCCGCTCAAGGCACTCATCCTGGATTCGTATTTCGACGAGTATCGCGGCGTCGTCGCCACGGTGCGCATCTTTGACGGTTCCATCAAAAAGGGCGATACCCTGCGCATGATGCAGGCAAAGGGCGACTTTTTGGTCGATGGCGTGGGCGTCAAGCGTCCCGCCGAGACTCCGGTCGATGCGCTGACGGTCGGCGAGGTGGGCTACGTGGTCACGGGCCTGAAGGACCCCGAGGCCGTGCGCGTGGGCGATACCCTCACGTGGGCGTCGAATCCCTGCCCCGAGCCGCTTCCCGGCTACCGCGAGGCTAAGCCCATGGTCTATACGGGCCTGTTCCCGATCGATAACAAGGACTATGAGAACCTGCGTGACGCGCTCGATAAGCTGCACGTCAACGACCCGTCGTTGGTGTGGGAGCCCGAGACCTCGGTGGCGCTCGGCTTTGGCTTCCGTGTGGGCTTCCTGGGCCTGCTGCACATGGAAGTCGTCAAGGAACGCCTGGAGCGCGAGTTCAATCTGGACCTCATTGCCACGAGCCCCTCGGTTGACTATCACGTCTACAAGACTGACGGAGAGATGATTGATGTCCGTAGCCCGCAGGATCTTCCCGAGGCCACGCGCATCGAGCGTATCGAGGAACCCTACCTCAAGGCTAAGATCATCTGCCCGCCCGAGTATACGGGTGCCGTCATGCAGCTCGCTATCGAGCACCGTGGCATTACAACCGACATGATCCATCTCACGAGCAAATCGGTCGAGATGCGCTTTGACATGCCGCTCGCCGAGCTCATCCTGGACTTCTTTGACCAGCTCAAGAGTCGTACCAAGGGCTATGCCTCGCTCGACTACGAGTTCAACGAGTACCGTCCCTCCGAGCTCGTTAAGCTCGATATCTTGCTTTCGGGCGATGAGGTGGACGCGCTGTCGTTTATCGTCCACAAGGACAAGGCCTATGGCCTGGCCCGTGGCCTGTGCGACAAGCTTAAGGAGATCATCCCGCGTCAGCTGTTCGAGGTGCCCATCCAGGGTGCTATCGGCAATAAGATCATTGCCCGCTCCACCGTCAAGGCGCGTCGCAAGGACGTGCTTGCTAAGTGCTACGGCGGCGATATCTCGCGTAAGCGCAAGCTGCTCGAGAAGCAGAAAGAGGGCAAGAAGCGCATGAAGGCCATCGGATCGGTCGAGGTCCCGCAGGAGGCCTTTATGGCGATCCTCAAGGTGGACGAGTAGGTCTATGGCGCTTTCTGAATACAGCAAGCGGCTGCTGGGCGCCTATGCCGAGCAGCCGTTCCTTATGGCTCCCATGGCGGGCGTGACCGACCCTGCCTACCGCATCATGTGCCGCCGTCGCGGTGCCAACCTTGCCTACAGCGAGATGGTGAGCGTGGCGGGCCTTGCCTATGCCAGCAACAAGACCTGGCGCCTGGTGCTACCGGCCGACGAGGAGCAGCAGATTTGCGTGCAACTCTTCGGCTCCAAGCCCGATCAGTTTGCGAGCGCCGTCGCTGCCGTCGAGGAGCGCGTTGGCGATCGCCTGTCGCTCATCGATATCAATATGGCATGCCCCGCCCGCAAGGTTGTTACCAAGGGCGAGGGCTCGGCGCTCATGCGCACGCCCGACCTGGCGGAGAAGATCGTCGAGGCCACGGTGGGCGCGGCGCACGTGCCCGTGACCGTCAAGATTCGCAAAGGCTTTTATGCCGAGGACCGCAATGCCGCGACATTTGCCCAGATGCTTGAGGGCGCAGGGGCTGCCGCAGTCGCCGTGCATGGTCGTTGCGCCACGCAGCTCTACACCGGCCAGGCCGATTGGTCGGTCGTCGATGAGGTCGCAGATGCCGTTGAGATTCCCGTGATCGGTTCGGGTGATGTGTTCACCGCCGAGGATGCCGCGGTGCATCTGCGAAACTCGGGTGCCAGCGCGGTGTTTATCGCGCGCGGCATCTACGGGAACCCGTGGGTGTTTGGCGATGCTCGCGCTCTTGCGCTCGATGGCACACCGGTGCCGGCGCGCAGCTCTGTCGAGCGCCTGGACGCCCTGCGTGAGCACCTAACGCTGACGCATGAGCTCCTGCCGCTCATGTCGCGTGCCCGTACGTACGCAAGCTGGTACTTAAAAGGCATGCCCCATGCCGCCGCTTGGCGTGCCCATGTGGTGCGCTGCTCCACGTATGAGGAGTTTATGGCGCTGGTCGATGAGATCGAGCATGATGTGGTGGCCTGCGAGGCTGCCCTTGCCGCCGGCGAATCGGTGCCCCCTCATCCGCTGGAGGCTTAAGGGTGGCCGTTACCGCGCTGTACGTGCACGTGCCGTTCTGTGCCCAAAAGTGCCGCTACTGCGACTTCGACTCGCGCAGCTTTGCTTCGTGTGATTTGGATGCCGCGCTCGATTCCTATTTTGAGCAGTTGTTCGCGCGTCTCGATGCTTTTGGCAAGGCTGGGGCCCTCGACCAGATCCGCACCGTCTATGTTGGCGGCGGCACGCCGTCGCTGGCGGGGGAGCGCCTGGTGGAGCTGGCGCGGCGTATTCGTGCGTGGTGCGCCCCCGTTGAGTTTACCTGCGAGGCCAATCCCGAGTCGCTGACCGCCGAGCTTGCTACTGCGCTTGCCAAGGTTGGTGTCACACGCGTTTCTCTGGGCGTGCAAACGCTCGATAACACCGAACTTACCGCCATCGGCCGCATTCACGATGCCGATCGGGCGCTCGCCGCCATCGCGACGGTCAAGGACGCTGGGCTTGACGTGTCGTGCGACCTTATGTGCGGACTTCCCGGGCAGACCGCAGCGAGTTGGAAGCGTACGCTCGAGGGCGTGCTGGCGGCGGTTCCGCATCATGTGTCGGTTTACCCGCTCACGCTCGAGGTGGGGACGCCCCTCTATCGCATGGCGTGCCGTGACGAGTCGCTCGAGCCCGACGAGGATTTTCAGGCCGCCTGCATGGACGTGGCGCGCGAGCTCCTGGGTGCCGCCGGCTATCACCCGTATGAGGTGGCGAGCTACGCGCTCGACGGCCATGAATGCGCCCATAACATTGCCTACTGGACCGGACGGGGCTACCTGGGCCTGGGCCGTTCTGCCGCCGGTATGCTTGATACTGGGGATTTCGACCGTCTTGCAGGTTTGTTCCCCGGCGTGTCTGCTCGAGGCGACGCGTACCGTGTGCGTTTGGTTCAGCGCGACGATGACGCGACGTCGTTTGAGGCCGAATACCTGTCGCAGCGAGAGGCTGCGGCCGAAGACCTGATGCTCGCTTGTCGCATGACGCGCGGTATTGCGTCCGACCTGTTGGTTCGCGCGGCTCGTGTCATCCCGGCCGATGAGCTGACAGCCGCTTGTGATCGCGCGCTCGAATTGGGTCTTGCCACTTGGGTGCCCGAGACGCTCGGGGTCCATGAGGGACCCTTTACTTCGGCAGATGTCGTCGCGGGCCATGTTCGAGCTCGTTTAGCACCGACACACCTGGGCTGGCTCGATGGAAATGTTCTGTTCGAGCTGTTTTGGGATCTAGCTTAGGCCGCTCGGGTAGAATTACCGGAATATATACGCTGCTGTGAGCAGGAGGTTGCCGCGCATGGCGACGATGAACGAAAAAGATTACTACGAGATTCTAGGTGTCTCCAAGGACGCCACCTCGCGTGATATTCAAAAGGCCTTCCAGCAAAAGGCCCGTAAGCTCCATCCGGACGTCAACAAAGAGCCGGATGCCGAGGAAAAGTTTAAAGAGGTTTCCGAGGCCTACGCCGTGCTTTCGGATGAGCAAAAACGTGCGCGCTACGATGCCATGCGTTCTGGCAATCCCTTTGCCGGTGCCCCTACGGCTTCGCCCTATGGTGGCGGCTATGCCGGCAACACGGGCTATGGCAATCCCTTTGAGGGCGGCTTTCCTTTTGGCGGTGCCTGGGGCCAGCAGCGTCGCGGCCAGGCTGCCTACAATCCCGAGAACGGCGCCAACGTGGTCGTCGATATCAAACTGGACGCCAAGGAGGCCAAGGACGGTGCCCGCAAGACCGTCCGCTATACGCGCTTCGATACCTGTGGTCACTGCGGCGGCTCGGGTTCTGTCTCCTCCGAGCATGCCCATACCTGCCCGAGCTGCGGTGGCCGCGGGCACATCGACGTCGACTTGTCCTTCCTGTTTGGTGCGGGCACGTTCCAGTCGGTCTGCCCCGAGTGCGGCGGTTCCGGTAAGGTCGTGGCCGACCCCTGCCCCGATTGCGGTGGCAGCGGTCGTACTCGCGTAACCTCCGAGCAGACGATTGAGTTTCCTGCCGGCACGCACGATGGCGACGAGGTCCGCATTAGCGGCATGGGTCACGCCGGCACTAACGGTGCCGCTGGCGGTGATCTAGTCGGCCGTGCCCATGTCGAGTCCGAGCGCTTGGAAGGCAAAGCTCGTACCGGTTTTTACCTGATGGGCATCGTGGCGCCGTTTTTGGTACTCTCGGCCATCTCGGGCGTGTTCTCGGCCTTTGCCGTGATGTGCTTTATTCCGTTTACCATGGGCCTGTTCATGGTGCTTTCGGACGGCGTGCTTCATCGCAGCCTGCTGTGGTGGAAGCGCGGTGCGATGCAGTTTGCCAACGGTTTTGCCAATGGCTTCATGTTCGCGCTCGTGTCGGTTTGGTTCGCGAGCTGCTCGCAACGGGCCATGCTTTCGCCTTACGGAATGCAATAACATCAAACCCTCTGTTTGCGGTTGGCCCAGCTTGGGTATAGGACGCACTGTGACAATAATGAAAGTCGGAAGGATTCGGTCGTGTCGGAAAATAGGGATTACTACGAGGTACTTGGCGTCGACAAGGATGCCGACGCGCGGACGATTAAGCGCGCGTTTCTAAAGAAGGCCCGTACCGTACACCCGGACGTTTCGGACGACCCCGAGGCCGAGGCCAAGTTCAAGGAGCTCAACGAGGCCTATTCCGTTCTTTCCGATGAGCAGAAGCGTGCTAACTACGACCGTTACGGCACTGCCGACGGCCCTGGTGGTTCGGGCTACGTCGATATCAACGATATCTTTGGTGGTATGGGCATGGACGACTTGTTCTCGTCGTTTTTTGGCGGCGGTGCCGGCGGTGGCGCCCGCAGCCGTCGCGAGCGTCGTCGCGGTCGTGACATGGCCATCTCGCTTTCGGTGACGCTCGAGGAGGCGGCGCTCGGCTGCAAAAAGACAATCAGCTATGACCGCTTTGCTCCTTGCGAGGACTGCAATGGCACCGGTAGGGCAGAGGGCGCACAGGAAAAGCAGTGCGGCCGCTGCCACGGCACGGGCTATGTCACGACGGTTCAGCGATCGTTTTTGGGCCAGGTTCAGTCTTCCTCGCCTTGCCCCGACTGCCATGGCGAGGGCACGGTTATCGACCATCCCTGCGAGACCTGCGATGGTCAGGGCCGCACGCCTTCGCATGAAAAGATTGACATCGATATTCCCGCCGGCGTTTCGACCGGTCGACAGCTGCGTGTGAGCGGCTTTGGCGAGGCCGGTCTTCGCGGCGAGCCTTCGGGCGACTTGATTGTCAACGTGCGCGTTGCCGACCATGAGCGCTTTAAGCGCAACGGTGACGACCTGTACCTGGTGAGCGATATCTCGATTGCGCAGGCTGCGCTCGGCTGCGAGATCGAGGTCGAGGGCATTATGCCCGACGAGGTCGTTAAGGTGTGCGTCCCCGCCGGCGCCCAGTACGGCGACACCGTGAACGTCAATAATTACGGCATGCCGCGCATTGGCGGTGGCGGTTCGCGTGGCCGCTTGATCGTGCAACTGCGCGTGGTCGTTCCCACCAATCTTTCCAATAAGCAGCGCGAGCTGCTCCGTGCTTTTGCCGATGAGATGGGCGATGACGTCGCTTCCGGTAAGAAGTCGGTGACCGACCGTATCAAGAGTGCCCTCGACGATATCCTCGATTAAGGAGCCCGCGTGCTCGCACCCCATATTTCCGTCGTCAACCTCGGCTGCCGTGTCAACCGGGTTGAGTCTGACCGTATCACTGCCGATCTTATGCGCCTGGGTTTTGCTATGGTGGAGCCCCAGGATGCCGACCTGATCGTCATTAACACCTGTGCCGTTACGGGCGAGGCCGAGGCCAAGACCCGTAAGGCCGTTCGTCATGCGCTGGCCTATCCGGGCGAGCCTTACGTGGTCGTAACCGGCTGCGTCGTCAACCTGCATCCCGAGGAGCTGCTGGAGCTCTCCGATCGCGTGATCGCCGAGCCGTCCAAGATTGACGTCGCCGAGCGCGTCTGCGAGGTGCTGGGTGTTGAATCCGATAGCGTGCCCGCCTGTAGCGATGGCGACGTGGTCGATGCGCTCGGTCGCTCTCGCCTGGGCGTGAAGATTCAGGACGGCTGCAACCATCGCTGCACCTATTGCATTGTGTGGAAGGCACGCGGCCCCGAGCGCTCCGTGCCCGTCGAGTCCGTGCTCGAGCAAGTTCGCGAGGCCCAGGAGGCCGGCGTGCCCGAGGTGGTGCTGACCGGTGTGAACCTGGGTGCCTACGATGGCAAGAGCGCGACCGACGAGCATGTCGAAATCGATGAGCTGCTCGAGGCCATCATGGAGCGCACGTCTATTCCGCATGTGCGCATTTCCTCGGTCGAGCCCATGGATATCTCTGAGCGCCTGCTTAAGGTTATGGCGCGCTATCCGCAGCGTATTGCCCCGTTTTTGCACCTGCCCGTGCAGTCCGGCTGTACGGCAACCTTGCATCGCATGGGTCGTCCCTATAGTGCGGAGTCCTTTGAGGACACGGTGCGTATGATTCGCGCCAACTTGCCCCAGGCGTCTCTTTCGTGCGACGTCATCGTCGGTTTTCCTGGTGAGACGGACGAGGAGTTCGAGGAGTCGCTGGCGCTGTGCCGCCGTGTGGGTTTCTCGCGTATGCACGTGTTCCGCTATAGCAAGCGTCCCGGTACCCTTGCTGCCGACATGCCCGACCAGGTGCCGCCCGAGGTTATGGCCGAGCGCAGCCGTCGTATGCGAGACACGGCGCAGGAGCTCGCTATTGCCGATGCTCGTCGTCGCGTGGGCACTGTCGAGCGTGCCGTGCTCGAGTATGGTGACAGCCTGACGCTCGGTTCGTTCCATCATGCCCGTCTTGACGATACCTGTGGACTTACAGCCCCGTGCCTGCTCGATGTTGCTATCATCGGAGTCGATGATTCCGGCTTGGTCCATGCGCGCAGGGAGGTCCATGGAAGCCTCGAAGATTAGACTTACCGTTCCCGAGGGAATTGATCCCTCGTGCGTTTTGGGCGCCGGCGACGGCGTCCTTCGTGCACTCGAGAGCTTGGTTCGCGCCCATGTGGTCGCCCGTGGCGATAGCATCGCCGTGAGCGGTGACCCGGACGAGGTCGAACTCGTGGCTCGCTTTTTCGAACATGCTTTTCGCGAGGCGGCGGCCGGGCGCACGCTGTCTGCTGACGATGTCTCTCGCTGCCTGGCCGTCTTGCGCGACGGTGAGCACGAGGCTACGTCGCTTCGCGATGACGTGCTGCTTTCGTATCGCGGCCGCGTCATTCGCCCCAAGACGCTTGGGCAAAAGCGCTATGTGGATGCCATTCGCTCGCATACCATCACCTTTGGCTTGGGTCCTGCCGGTACCGGTAAGACCTATCTGGCCATGGCGCTCGCCGTTGCCGCGCTCAAGCGCCATGAGGTGGGCCGTTTGATCTTGACGCGTCCTGTTGTCGAGGCGGGGGAGAACCTGGGCTTTTTGCCTGGCACCCTCGAGGAAAAGATCGATCCGTACATGCGTCCGCTCTACGACGCCCTTTTTGACATGATGGATCGCGAGCGCACCGATGAGCTTATGGAGCGCGGCGTGATCGAGATCGCCCCGCTTGCCTATATGCGCGGTCGTACGCTGAGCGATGCTTTCGTGGTGCTCGACGAGGCGCAAAATACTACGCCCGAGCAGATGAAGATGTTCCTGACACGCCTTGGATTCAACTCCAAGTTCGTGATTACCGGCGACCTCAGCCAGCGCGACCTGGTGGGTCGTCGTGGTGGCTTGGCGGATGTTGAGAAGATTTTGGGCCGTGTCGACGATGTGGCGTTTGCACACCTGGAGCGCGCCGACGTGGTGCGCCATGCCCTAGTGGGTCGTATCGTTGAGGCATATGATGCTTATGATGACGTGCGCGAGCAGCGCTCGCGCGACCGAAAGGAGTCCCGTTGAGTGTATTGATCAGCAACGATGCCGAGCTCGATACGCTGCTCGACGCGCAGGAGGTGGAGCACATCTGCGAGGTTGTGCTTGCCGCCGAGGGCGTTGAACGTGAAGTCGAGATTTCCCTTTCGTATGTCGACGAGGACGAGATGCACGAGCTCAACCACGAGTGGCGTGGCATCGACCGCACCACCGATGTGCTCTCGTTTGAATGCGACTCGGCCTTTGACGAGGATATTCCCGCCGACGAGACGCTCGAGCTCGGCGATATCATCTTGGCCCCGCAGGTCATTGCCCGTCAGGCCCCCGGCTTTGGCAATAGCCCTGTCGACGAGTGCCGCCTGATGCTCGTACACGGCATGCTGCACCTGCTGGGGTATGACCATATCGAGGACGACGAGGCCGAGGTCATGGAGGCCCGCGAGGACGCTATCCTGCGCGATCTGGCGCTCGAGCGCGGCGAGGACCCCAAACTCGTTCACGTCGGCCCCATCACCAATCATGGCCACGACTAGGAGCCGCTTATGATTCCCGGATCGAACAAGGACCATCCGTCCTTTTTAAAGTCGTTCTCCTACGCCATGGAGGGCTTCGTCACCGCCGTCAAGACCGAGCGCAACATTAAGGTTATGCTCGTAGCGGGCGTGTGCACCGTCATTGCCGGCTGCATCGTGGGGCTCGACATTGCCGAGTGGGCCACGATTATCATCTGCTGCGGCCTGGTGATTCACGGCGAGCTGTGCAATACCGCCATGGAGGCCATTGTCGATCTGGCGACCCAGGAGCTCCATCCGCTGGCAAAACGCGCCAAGGACATCGCCGCCGCCTCGGTATACGTACTTTCAATCACCGCCGCGATTGTGGGCTTGCTGGTATTTGCCCACGCGCTCGGCTTTATTTAGAAAGGGATTCCCATGTCCGACAATATGCAGCCTATCGATGAAATTTTGGACGACGAGTCCCCGGATGCTAAGGCGACCGAGGCCTATGAGGAAGTCGAGGAGTTCGACCCGTTTGAGGGCATGAGCGACGAGGAGCTCGACGCCCTGTGCGATGAGGACGACAGCCTCGCGGGCTTTGGCGACGTTGAGCCCGGTTTCCGCAGTGGCTTCGTGGCCTTGGTCGGCCGCCCCAACGCCGGTAAGTCAACGCTGCTCAACGCCTGCTATGGCAAAAAGGTCGCCATCACCTCGCCGGTGGCCCAGACGACCCGCCGCCGCATGCGCGCCGTCGTCAACCGCCCCGGCTACCAGCTGGTCTTTGTCGATACCCCGGGTATCCACAAGCCCAAGGACGGTCTAGGGTCCGAGCTCAACAAGAGCGCGCTGTTCGAGCTGAACGATGTCGATGTTGTCGCGTTTTTGATTGATGCCACCAAACCGATCGGCAGGGGAGACGCCTGGGTTGCCGAGCGCGTCAAGAATGCCCGTTCCAAGAAGGTCCTGGTGCTCACCAAGGCCGATGAGGCCGACCCCGCACAGGTCATGGAACAGCTCAAGGCGGCCCACGAGCTCATGGTGTATGACGACGAGATCGTGACGTCGTCGGTCAAGAACTTCAATGTTGACGCCTTCATCGAGACCGTTGCGCATTTCTTGCCCGAGGGTCCGCGTTGGTTCCCCGAGGACATGGGTACCGACGCTTCCGATGAGACGCTCGTTGCCGAGTTCGTGCGCGAGAAGGTCTTGCGCCGCACCCGTGATGAGATTCCGCACTCCGTTGGCGTGATCTGCGATGCGCTCGAGCAGACCAAGAAGGTGCTGCGCGTGCACGCCACCATTTACGTCGAGCGCGAGGGCCAAAAGGGTATCATCATCGGCAAGGGCGGCGAGATGATCAAGCATATCGGTATCGACGCCCGTCGCGATCTTGAGCGCATCTTTGGCACGCAGGTTTTTTTGGAGCTGGACGTGAAGGTCAAGGCTGGCTGGCGTGACGACGAGGCCCAGATTCGCCGCTTTGGCTACAATGCCGAAGATTAAGCCCCGGCGTTTATGGCAGGCTCCCGGACATATCGCACGAAGGTGCTCGTGCTCGATAAGACTAAGCTCAAAGAGACTGACCTGATCTTGACGATGCTTGACGAGCGGGGCCGGCAGGTGCGTGCCGTGGCAAAGGGCGCGCGTAAGCCCGGCGGGCGGTTGACGGCGCGCTGCGAGCTGTTCTGTACCGTCGACATGTTGCTCGCACATGGACGTTCGCTCGACGTGGTTTCTCAGGTCGAGCTTATGGAAGCGCCGCTCGGCGCCGCGCCCGATTACGAGACGACCTGCGCCGCAAGCGCGATCGCCGAGGTCGCGCGCGTGTGCTCGTTCGAGGACGCCGAGGACCCGTTTACCTTTGCCATCACGCAGCGGGCGCTCACACTTGTCGGCAGCGGGCTCGACTCGGCACATATGGACCTGCTCGTGGCGGCCTTTGTCTTTAAATTGCTGTCGCACGTTGGCTACCGACCCGATTTTTCGGCCTGCGTGCTGTGCGGAGACCCGATGCTGTCGTATTTTTCGCCCCAGGCGGGCGGCCTCATGTGCGGGTCGTGCGCGTCGAGCGTGCCCGGTGCCGAGCTGGTGTCGACCGGTGAGGTCGCATGGCTGCGCGCCCTCATGTCCATGACCTTCGATGCGCTTATGGCCGAGAGGGTCGACCCCCATACCGCTGCCTTTTTGCTGGGGCTTTCGCACGTGTGGGCTGCGACGCACACCGATCAACGTCTCCGTGCGATGGAATTCATGTTGGGTCGGTGATGATGCGCGGGCGCGGGCTGCTTGTGGTAACATACCGACCTGTTGGTACCTCGACCTTGGATGCTCGCTCCACCGGCGGCTTCCCAGTCCGAGGCGAATAGCGTCGCCCGCGGGCGACAAGAAGCGAAAGGTGAAACAATGACTGTTTCCAAAGAGCGCAAGGCGGAGCTGACTGCCCAGTTCGGTAACACCCCGGTCGACACCGGCAACCCCAAGGTTCAGGTCGCCATCCTGACCGAGCGCATCAAGGAGCTGACCGAGCACATGAAGTCCCACCAGAAGGACTTCCACACCCGTCGTGGTCTGCTCATGCTCGTCGGCCGTCGTCGTCGTCTTCTCTCCTACATCAAGAAGAACGACATCGTCGAGTATCGTGAGCTCATCAAGGCTCTGGGCATCCGCGACAACATCCAGTAGGATTTGTACATGCTAAGAGCGTCCTGCGCAGCGGGGCGCTCTTTTTGTGTAAGGGCGTGAACAATCACGCTCTGAAGCGTGGCGGGGGCAGGGGGCCCGCGTCACATGAGAAGCCCGCAGGCAAGGGGCCTGTGGGGTAAAGGAGAACAATGACACTCGTATCCAAGACCTTTGAGCTGTACGGCAAGACCTACACCTTTGAGTCCGGCGAGCTTGCCAAGCAGGCCACCGGCGCCTGTCTGGTCAAGCAGGGCGACACCACGATGCTCGACACCGTGGTCGTCTCCAAGGAGCGTAAGAACTACGACTTCTTCCCGCTGACCGTCGACTTCAACGAGAAGATGTACGCCGCCGGCCGCATCCCGGGTGGCTACCTCAAGCGTGAGGGCCGTCCCAGCGAGAAGGCCACGCTCACGGCCCGTATGATCGACCGCCCGATTCGTCCGAGCTTCCCGGACGGCTTCCGCAACGAGGTGCACATCGTCGCCACCTCGCTCGTCGCCGACCAGGTCAACCCCTTTGACGTCATCAACGTCATGGGTGCTTCCCTGGCAATGACGCTCGGCGGCGTGCCCTTCGAGGGCCCGCTTGCCTGCGTGCGCATCGGCCGCAACGTGGAGACCGGCGAGTTTATCGTCAACCCCACCTATGAGGAGCGCGAGAACTCCGATCTGGATCTGGAGCTGGGTGGCTCCGCCGACTTCATCTCGATGGTCGAGGCCGGCGCCGAGGAGATCTCCGAGGACGACATGCTCGCCGCCATGAAGTTTGGCCAGGAGGCCCTTGCTGCCTTCTGCCAGGCTCAGGACGAGTTTGTCGCCGAGTGGGAGCAGGTCAACGGCGCCATCGTCAAGAAGGAGTACCCGCTCGACCAGCCCGTCGAGGAGGTCCAGGAGCGCATCTTCGCCCACTACGACGAGATGGCAGCCTCCCTTCGCGACGCCGACAAGCTCTCCCGTATCGGTAAGGTCGAGGCTCTGAAGGAGTCCATCCGTGCCGAGTTCACCGAGGAGGAGCAGGCCGCTTGGGAGCGCGAGATTCCCGTGGCGCTCAAGAAGCTCGAGAAGAAGGCTATGCGCACCATGGTCGTCGAGACCGGTGAGCGCGTCGACGGCCGTGCCGCCGATGAGATTCGCCCCATCATGGTGAAGGATAACTACCTGCCGCTCGTTCACGGCTCCGGTCTGTTCCAGCGTGGCCAGACCCAGGTGCTTTCCGTCCTGTCGCTCGGTATGCTCAACGAGGGCCAGCGTCTGGATACCATCGAGCCCACCGAGGGCAAGCGCTACATGCACCACTACAACTTCCCGCCGTTCTGCACCGGCGAGACCGGCCGCATGGGCAGCCCCAAGCGCCGCGAGATCGGCCACGGCAACCTGGCCGAGCGCGCTCTGCTTCCGGTGCTCCCCGACGAGAACGAGTTCCCCTACGCCATCCGCGTCGTCTCCGAGGTCATGGAGTCCAACGGCTCCTCTTCGATGGCTTCGACCTGCGGCTCCACGCTCGCCCTTATGGACGGCGGCGTGCCCATTAAGCGCCCGGTCTCCGGTATCGCCATGGGCCTGATCCAGGAGGAGGGCAAGACCGTGGTCCTGTCCGACATCCAGGGTCTCGAGGACTTCCTGGGCGACATGGACTTTAAGGTCACCGGCACCACCGAGGGCATTACCGCCCTGCAGATGGACAACAAGGCCACCGGCCTCACCTTCGACATTCTGGCCCGCGCCCTGCAGCAGGCCAAGGAGGGTCGTGCGTACATCCTGCAGAAGATGCTCGATGTGATCCCTGAGCCGCGCCACACCACGCGCAGCACCGCTCCGCGCATCGTCTCCATCCAGGTTCCGACCGATAAGATCCGCGACGTCATCGGTTCCGGCGGCAAGGTCATCCGCGGCATCCAGGACGAGACCGGTGCTTCGGTCGACATCCAGGAGGACGGCACCGTCTTTGTCGGCGGCACCGGCGAGTCCGTCGATCAGGCCGTCGAGCGCATCAAGCTCATCATCAAGGTCCCCGAGCCGGGCGAGGAGTACACCGGTCGCGTGGTCTCCATTCAGCCCTTCGGTGCCTTCGTGAATCTGCTGCCCGGTAAGGACGGCCTGCTGCACATCTCCCGCGTCGCCAAGGGTCGTGTGGAGAAGGTCGAGGACGTCCTCAACGTGGGCGACGAGGTCAAGGTCGTCGTCATCGAGGTCGACGATCGTGGCAAGATCTCGCTCGATCGTCTTGACAAGCCCGAGGCCCCGGCTCGCGCCGAGGGTTCCTCCGAGGGCGACGGCGAGCACTTCCAGCGCCGTGAGCGTCCGCGTCGCGAGCGTTCCGAGCGCAGCGACCGTCCGCGCCGTCCCGGCGACAACGGAGGCCGCAAGCCCCGCCGTCACCACGACGCCGAGTAACAGCCGTACATAACCAGCACCGCAAGGGCGACTCCGGACAGGGGTCGCCCTTTTGCTTGCGCCCGGGAGGGCCGCATATGAAGTTTCCTGCTTTACAGTCCTGCGCAAGACGGAAAGCACATTAAGTGCTTTCCTTTGCGTGCGGAACTCGCAATAAACTTCATATGCGGCCCTCCCGGGCGCAAGCAAAAGGACTGGTTAGTGCCGCTCGCTATTTAGTTAGACAGTCTATTCAGTAGTCAGATTTCAGATCTGTAGATAGCCGCAGCAGCATCTTCCCAGATAAAACCGACCATAATAAACCTGTCCCTTTTTGGCAGGTTTCCCGTGGGGCGGGCACTGATGAAGTTTATCGCGAGTTCCGCACGAACAGGAGGCCACTTAATGTGGCCTCCGTCGTGAGCAGGACTGTAGAGCAGGAAACCTAAGCCGGTGTCCCCGCTCTCCCGGGGCCGGCGGAATTTAGTTGTTCAGCATGCGGTCGAAGCTTCCCGAGTCGCCATCCCGATAGTCGGCGGTCATCAGAA
>CABUOA010000024.1 GCA_902493145.1 uncultured Collinsella sp.
CTTGGCGCTCCCAACATATATAAAGAATGAAGGCGCCAACGGCACCCTCATTCACCAAATTCAATCCAGCGCGCCTGACCCGAACGGCTGTGTCGTCGCGGAACCCGGGAGCCCCGGCAGGGCGGGTGCTTGCTCAAAATGAGTTCCGCACGCAAAGAAGGCCACTTAATGTGGCCTTCGTCTTGCGCAGGACTGTTCGAAATTTTGAGGAAGCACCCGCCCTGCCGGGGCTCCCGGGTTCCCGCTTACGAGAGCGACGTTCTCAGCAACTCGTTGAAGAGTTTCGGGTTGCCCTTGCCGCGGCTCGCCTTCATGCACTGGCCCACCAAAAAGCCGATAACCTTCTGGTTGCCGTCACGATACTGCTGCGCCTGATCGGCACAGTTAGCCAGCACCTCGTCCACGATCGGCTGCAACGCACCGGCATCGCTCACCTGACGCATACCACGCTCGTCGACGATCTTGTTGGGGTCGTCGCCGGTCTGGGCCATGGCCTCAAAGACCTCGTGCGCCTGGTTGGAGCTGATGGCATCGGTCACCAGCAGCTTGGCCAGCGCTGCTACCTGAGCCGGCGCGATGCCGGACTCGGCGAGCGACACGCCTGCGCTCTTAAGGTAGGCGATCATCTCGTTCACCAGCAAGTTTGCGACCGTCTGGGCCTCCTTGCCAGCCATACCGGCAGCGGCGGCCTCAAAGAACTCGGCAAACTCGGGGTCGCCGGCGATCTGCTCGGCATCGGCCGTCTTAATGCCAAAGTCGGCCTCAAAACGGGCGCGCTTGGCATCGGGCAGCTCGGGAATCTCGCCACGGCAGCGGTCGATAAACTCGTCGTCCAGATCGAACGGCGCCAGGTCGGGGTCGGGGAACAGACGATAGTCGTCGGCCGTCTCCTTGACGCGCATAACCACGGTTCGCTTGCGGCTGGGCTCCCAGTGGCGGGTCTCCTGATAGATGATGCCGCCCTCCTCGAGCACCTCGGCCTGACGGCAGATCTCGTAGGCAAGGCCATCGTGCAGGCTCTTAAACGAGTTGAGGTTCTTGAGCTCGGTCTTGGTTCCCAGCTTGGTCTCGCCGCGGCGACGCAGCGACACGTTGCCGTCGCAGCGCATGGAGCCCTTCTCCATGGAGCAGTCCGAAATGCCCAGCGTCACAAAGATGCGACGGAGCTTCTCCATAAACAGGCGAGCCTCCTCGGGCGTACGCAAGTCGGGCTCAGTGACAAGCTCGATGAGCGGCGTGCCGCAGCGGTTGTAGTCGACGAGCGACTCGGCCGCGGCGGTAATGCGGCCCTCGGCACCGCCCACGTGCACCATCTTGGCGGCGTCCTCCTCCATGTGGATGCGCAGGATGCGGATGGGCACCGTGTAGGAACCGTCCTCGCGACGCTCGGGCATCTGCAAGTTGGACGCATCATAGCTGGCCAGGTGGCCGGCGCGCTGGTTGCCCTCGCGCATGGTCGACGTCATGGACGTGGACAGGCCCTCGGCGTTGGCCGAGGCGCTCGCCAGACTCTGAGCCTCGGCCTCACCAAACGCGCAGTCGGGGCGCTCGGCGGCACCGCGACCGGTCACGTCCAGGTCCAGGTGACCGTACATGGCAAAGGCGACCGGACCCTGCGTAGTCTGGAAGTTCTTGGCCATATCGGGATAGAAGTAGTGCTTGCGGTAGAACATCGAGTGGCGTTGGATTTCGCAGTTGGTGGCGAGACCGGCCTTGACGATGCTCTCGATGGCGCGCTTATTGGGCACCGGCAGGGCGCCGGGCAGCCCCAGGCACACCGGGCACACGTTGGCGTTGGGCTCGTCATCGTGGCTGAGCTTGCAGTTGCAGAACATCTTGGTATCGAGTGCGGTGAGCTCGGTATGGATCTCCAGGCCGATCACGGCCTCCCAATCCTGCAGGACCTCGGAAAGCTCCTTCATTACAGCTCGCCTCCCTTCCCGGCAAAATCGGGCGCGACGGAAAGCGCGGGCGCACCCGTGGCGGCATCGGCAAAGCCGCGCTCCAGGGCGCGGGCAAACGTGAGCAGCTGACGGTCCTTAAACGCCGGACCAACCAGCTGGGCAGAAACGGGCAGCTGAGTATCCTCGCCCAGGCCCAGCGGCACCGAGATACCACCGTTGCCGCAGATGTTGAGCGAGATGGTGTATAGGTCGGAGAGGTACATCTGCGTGGGGTCGCTGATCTCGCCAAACTTAAAGGCCGTGCGCGGCGAGGCGGGCATGAGGATGGTGTCCACCTTGGCATACGCGGCGTCGTAGTCCTGCGTGATGAGCGTGCGGGCCTTTTGCGCGGCGTAGTAGTACTTGTCGTACACGCCCGAGCTCAGCAGGTAGGCGCCGAGCATCTGACGGCGCTTGGCCTCGGCGCCAAAGCCGTGGGCGCGCGACAGCGAGCTCTGGTCGGACAGGTTGGCGCAGCCCTCCTCCTGATAGCCGTAGCGAATGCCGTCAAAACGGGCCAGGTTGGAGAACGCCTCGGCCGGGCCGATGACGTAGTAGGCGGCGATGGCGGCGTCCAGGTGCGGCAGGTCGACCTCGACCAGCTCGGCGCCCTGGTTCTGCAGCTCCTGGGCGGCGCGCTGAACAGCGGCCTTGACCTCGGGCGTCAGGCCCTCGGCCTCCATAAACGCGGGGATGATGCCCACGCGCTTGCCCTCGATACTGTCGTTGAGGTGCTCGGTAAAGTCAACGGCGCAATCCTGGCTGGTGCAGTCGTACGGATCGTGGCCCGCGCCGGTAAGCGCGTTCATGGCCAGCGCGACATCCTCGACCGTGCGGCCAAAGGGGCCCACCTGGTCGAGCGACGAGCCAAAGGCAACCACGCCGTAACGGCTCACGGCGCCGTACGTGGGCTTAAAGCCCACCACGCCGCACAGCGACGCCGGCTGGCGAATGGAGCCGCCGGTGTCCGAGCCCAGCGAGAGCGCGACCTCGCCCGCGGCGACGGCTGCAGCGGAGCCGCCCGAAGAGCCGCCGGGTACGCGCTCGGTATCCCAAGGGTTGTTGGTGCGGTGGAAGGCCGAGCTCTCGGTAGAGCTGCCGAAGGCGAACTCGTCCATGTTGGCCTTGCCCATGGGCAGGCAGCCGGCGTCGAGCATGCGCTGGACGCAGGTGGCGGTGTAGACGCTCTGGTAGTCCCCGAGCATGCGGGAAGCGCAGGTGGTGCGCGTGCCCACGAGGTTCATGTTGTCCTTGATGGCCAGTGGCACGCCCGCGAGCGGGGGCAGCGGCTTGCCTGCGGCACGGTCGGCATCCACGCGCGCAGCGGCCTCGAGCGCAAGCTCGGGCGCCACCTGCAGGAATGCCTGGACCCCACCCTCGCGCGCCTCGATGGCGGCAAGGGAGGCCTGGGCCACCTCGGTAGCGGTAAAGTCGCCGGCGGCAACGCCCGCGGCAATCTGGGCGGCGGTAAGGGAATCGAAGCTCTGCGCCATTACTCGCTCTCCCCCTCTCCCAAAATGGACGGCACGCGGAAGTAGCGGTCGCGCGCGCTGCCGGCGTTTTCGAGCGCAACGTCGAGCGGCAGGTCGCGTTCGGGCTCGCGCAGGTCATCGCCCATCACGTTGGACAGACTTCCGATAGGATGGAACGTGGGCTCCACGTCGGGCAAGTCATATTGCAAGACGGGCTCGAGCATCTGGACGGCGTCGTTCATGTAGGACGTCATCTTGGTGAGCTCGTCATCGGTCAGTGCGATCTTTGCGTACTCGGCGATGCCGCGCACGTCTTTCTCGCTGAGTGCCATAGGCGCTCCCTTCCGCATAACAGTTAAACCGCTCTAGTATACAGGGCAACGCCGGCTTGGAGCAGGCGCTTTACCCAAATGCAGCGAAAACGTAACGAGGGCGGCGGGCTGGCAGGCGGCGGGCTGGCGGTTCTGCAGCGAAACCGCACCGTCCATAGCGAAAACCGTCCCGCCCGCAACGAAGACCATCACAACATTCGACGCTTTTCGTCAAAATCGCGATTTTCATCGAATGTTGTGATGGTTTGAAAGCCCCGACCACCACAAAGGTGCCTGTCCCCATTGTGGTGGTTCTGAACGATGTCTTATGCCGAGACCTTGGCCTTGCGGCGTTTGCGGACCGCGTGGATCACGATGTCCAACAGCAACAGCACAATGGCTACGATCACGATGAGCACGGCAAACTCGCGCTTGCCCCAGTGGCGCCCAGCCAGCGACTTTTGCTTGTCGACGTCCTTCTTGCTGTACTTGGTGCGCACGCAATGCACCAGCAGACGATGGTCGTTCACGCCATAGGGCGTGCAGGTGACGAGCGTCACCTTGTCGGCGCCGGGCTCGATGGTCAGCGACTCCATCTCCTCGGGCAGCACAACCTCGGAGTCCACCATCTTGTAGGCGAGCGTCTTGCTCATGGTGTGCAACAGCACCAGGTCGCCGGGCTCCAGCGAATGGATGTCGTCGAACATGCTCAGGTTGCGCATGCCCGAGTGCGCGGTGAGCACGCAATGCGTCGAGGTGCCGCCCACCGGCAGGCTCGTGCCCTCCAGGTGGCCGACGCCCGCCATAAGGACTTCTTCGCTCGTGCCGTGGTAGATGGGCATACTAACGTCGATGGAGGGGATCTCGACCCAGCTCATCATGGGGTCGCGGTCAAAGATGAGCTGCTGGGCGTAGGGCTCGATCTGGTCGGCGGGAAGCTCGGCGGCCTCGCCCGCCAGCTGCTCGTTATAGGAGCGCGCCTGGAGCAAGATGCGCTCGCGCTCCTCGGCAGACAGCGCGTCCACGGTGCTGGACACCGTGCTGATCTGGTTGAACACGCCCGAGGCCTCGAGCCGGTCCAAGATCCACGGCCAGGTCATAAGGCCCACGCCGATAAGGATGATGACGATGGTGATGAGCCGGTCGGCCCAGCGCGGCAGTCGCTTGCGACGGCGCTTGGGCTTTGGTTGAGGTTTGGGCTGAGGGCTTGAGCCGCCGTTGTCCGCGGCGTTATTGCTCTTCATATGTTTGGCGCCCTGCACCATCGCCGGTCACTCCTCTACAGCTCAGGTTGTCTAAACAAATAATAGCCGATTAGCAAGCTTCCGCGCCGGACAACGCCGCTAGACTGCACCGTCCAGTCGAGGATAAGCCAGCATTTGAGTTTTCAGAATGTCCCGGATCGGCGGGGCGATTCGGGATACAATGTCAATAGAAAACGACGCACCCCGCGTAAATGTTTGGGAGCGCGGGCGGCCTAGTTTTCAGCTTTTGTTAAATGCCCGGGATCCGACCCCCGGGCATTCTTATTTGCGCTTGTTGCGGCGCAAATGCCTTCTACCGTCCGCACCGCGCGTGCGCCTACGGACCTTAAACCGAACCTCATACGAGTCAAGAAACGCGATGACGAACGTGCCCGCATCGGACGGTGGAGGCTGGCTGCGTTATCCCAAAAAACGGGGCAGAATCCAGTGCGGAGTCTGCCCCGAAAAGAAAATGACAAAGCAAGAACGTGGATGGACGAGAAAAGTGTCCGCAAGTCTCATGGCCATCACATCCCACCTGCCAAAGGGATGGGTGAGCGAGCGTTACTCCTGCTCGGACTCCTCAGCCTGCTTACGGCTGCGGATGAGATGAGCCACGCCGATACACAGCACCGCGCCACCAGCGATCCAAGTGAACGTCACGCCGTTAAGGCCGGTGAGCGGGAGGCCGGAACCCTGCTTGTTTTTGACGATCAAGGCAGCAGTACCGTTGTCCGTGTTAGTCGTGTCAACCTCGACCAAATTGGAACCCCTGGTGCTCGTCTTGACCGTAATCTTGTTTTCTCCCTCTCCCTCTGCTTGGTTGAATCCAATGGCTTTGATGGTGAAGGTGAACTCGGGGATGGTGTTATAGCCGGCGAGCGTATGGGTCTCCTTGACGGTGTAGGTGCCGGCATCGAGGCCCTTGACGTTAATCTCGCCGGAGTCGGTGGTCGTGAACTCATAAGCCTCAGTACCGAGGGAGCCATTCTCCTGGACATACATGTCCTTGGATGCAATATCGTCGGGATCAGTGGCACGGATGGTGAACTTTACGCCCTTAAGTATCTTATTCTCATCCGTCGCGTCCTTCTTGACGAGCTTGAGCGCATAGGTGTAGTCGCGCACGGTGTCGGGCACAGACTCACCCCGGGAATCGTGGCCAGGGTTGTTGGAGTAGATGAGCTTGACGGTGTTGGAGTTGCCCGTGCCACCGACAACGACATGCTGGGACTTATTCGGGTCGAGCTTGGCGCTGTACGTGACAACGACCCTTGTATGCTCGCCGACAGTGACGCCGGCCGCCGTGGCGGCAGCCTTAAGATCGTCAAACTTTACGCTCAAGACCGTTCTGCCATTTGAATCGGGATCAGACACGGTCACAGAAGTAGGCGTGATCTGAGTCTCACCAATCACGGCCTTGACAGTGGACTTATCAACAGTCAAACCGGCAGACAGCTCATCGTGGAACTCATAATAGTAGGTGCTGAACGTGTCGACATTGCTTGCAACCGTGCCGGTCAGCTTGTACTGAACGGTCTGACCCATCTGGGAGTCCGCCTTGTACTTCCAGTCGTTGTCCGCACCATCGTCCTTGACCTGCTTCGTCACGGTCGGGATGCTCGTCTTCTCGGTAACGACCACTGCGTTGCCGCCCACGACTGCAAAGATCGGCGAGGTACCGGTCTGCTTCTCATTCGCACTGAGCGAGTCGGTATCGGTCATGAACAGGTAGTAGCCAGCGCTCGTAGTGGTGAAAGCGCGACCGGCGGCAAAGGAATCGCCCGTAGCGGTAACACTCTTCTCTACAGCCAAGGCAATCTTGTTAAGGATGCTGCTCTGCGGCAGACTCGTGGTATCAGTGGTATCAGTGATCTTGGAAAGGTAGTCGGCAACGTCAGAAGCGGTCGAGTCTAAGGTAATCCCTGGGGCATTATTATCAACAAGCACCTTCAGGACCGCAGTCTCTGCGTCATCACTCGCCCACTCAATGTTGGACGCAACCTTACCGGACTTTCCGTCAATAACGTCAGCCTTAAAAATCTGATACGCCTTGAACGAAGTGGAGTCATTGTCCACGGACTTGTTAATCGTGAGCGAATAGCTGGGGGCAGCACCCTCCGCAGCAAACGCCATCGTGACTGTCGCCATCACGCCGCCGAAGCTCAGGGCTGCGGTGAGGCCGGCGGTTACTGCCAGGCGTGCGATGTTCTTGGTTGTTTTCATGTTGGGACCTCTTTCTTGGAGGTTGCTTTAATTCTCGTCATCACCAAAAGTCAGCAGGCTCATTTCCCTGCGCTCTAATCGCTACGGAGGTAGTACGCCACTGAGCAAGGGGGGGCAATTATTTATCATGGCGACCTCCTCCCCGCTTGATGACGAGCGCGACGACAATAGCCACTACTCCGATGACGGCCAAAGCCGTTACCAACACCAACGTTCTATCTCCCGTCGAGGGCATAAAGCCTCGACTCACTTCGTTACTTGGGGTGTTAAGCACCGACAACTCGACTAAACCCTTCCCGGCATCGGCGGCATCAACTCGCAGAGGGCTTTCGGCCGATACGGTCACCTTAGGCTTGGCGGCGGCCACCTGGTCGACGTCCAGGCCCTCGGCCTTGACCGTCACGGAGCGCGTGCCCTTAAAGGCGGTGTAGCCCTTGGGCGCCTTGAGCTCGCGGACCTCCAGCTTGCCCGAGTCCACGCCCGAGACGGTCACGCGGCCGTCCTCGCCCGTGGTGACGGTGGCCGCCTTGCCCTCCGCATCCCACGTGCCGTCGGCCGCCAGCGTGCGGCCGCGGTCGTCGGCGATGCTCAGGACCGCCCCGGCAAGCGGCTTGTCGCCGTCGCTGCCGCGCTTGGTGAGCGCGAGATCCCAGGTGTAGGCGCACGCGTCGTCGCTCGGCGTGCAGGTGAAGCCGGCATCGCCGGACTGGTCGGCAAAGGGAGAGCGCGGGTAGCGCAGGTAGACCTCGTTGGGGTTGCCCTTCGCGATGCCGTGGTTGCACGCGCTGCTGAGCGGCGCGTTGTACACGGCGACCACGCGGGCGCCCGCGGTAAAGGCGTCGGCCCCGCCGAGCGCGGCGATGAGGTCGCCGGTGCGCACGGTGAAGGTCTTGCCGTCGGCCGCCACCTTGGTGGCGCACTGGGCCGTGATGTCGGTCCAACCCTTCGCGGGCTCGGTGCCGGCGCGACCGTCCTTGCCGGCCGACACGGCGTCGAAGCCGCCGTCCGCGCCCGCCGCCACGTACACGCGCATGCTCGCGGCGACTTTGGAGGGGTCGAGTCCCGCACTCATGGTGTCGACGAACCGCACCGTATAGGCTTCGTAGGCGGTAAGACCCGCCGGGACCGTGGCCGAGAGGCGCCAGTACAGGTCGTCGGCGACCGTGGCGTCGGCGGCCTTCTGCCAGGCGGCGGTGCTGTCCTCCAGCACATGCTTTTGGACCTTGGGGGTCGCCGCCTTGGGCTTGACGGTGACGGCGCTGCCGCCGACCAGGGCCATGACCGGGGCGGTGCCGGCCTCGCCCTGGGCGATGGCGCCGTCGTCGGCGACGATGAGCCAGTAGCCGCAGGGCAGCTCGGCCGCCGTGCCCGCGTTAAGGGCCACGGGCTCGGCGCCAGAGCTCTGGAGGGAACGAGCGAGCTGTGCGCTCAGCGCGCTCGTAAGGTGGGAATCGGTGTCGAGCCACTCGGCAGCTTCCCGCGCGGTGGTCTGGGAATTGGGCATACCGGCGCTGTGCAACACAGGCAACACGGCATCGCGCGCGGCGTCGCTTGCCCAGGCGAGGTCGGTGGCGGTCTTGGCGTCGCCGTCGCCGTCGACAACGTTGGCGCTAAAGATCTGGTAGGCGTCGTAGCTGCGCGCCACGGTGCCGCTCACCGTGATGGAACCGGTCGAGGTCGGCGCGGCCTGCGCGGATGCGGGGAACACAACCGCGCAGGTGCCGATCAGGAGGGCAAGCAGCGCAAACAAGATCGGGAAGGAGCAAACTTTCTTATTCACGACGCTCGCCTCCCTTCGCATTCGCCTTGCGACGAATGTGCATCCAGGCCGCAGCAGCGCAAAGCACCGCCGCGCCGGCAAGGTACGTCAGGGTGACGCCCGACATACCAGAAAGGGGCAAAGAGGTGGAGTAGGTGTTGGTGAAGGTGGGGGTGGAACTTTCAGTGAGTTCGCGGCCCGTGTCGTTGGTCACTGGCTTGCCATCACGATCCTGAATCTGCTTGTAGGTCGCAGTGACGTCGATATGGTGGTTAGAGTCGTCAGTCGCGTTAACCGTAATCTGATAGACCGACTTGTCGTACGTATAGTGCGAGAACAGCGAACCGTCGTCTTTCTCGCGCACGTAGTACGTGAAGGTCTTGGAAGCACCACGGCCAGCGGGGCCAGACGCGAGCTGGTCGAGTTGATCGAGTTTGTAATCAATCTTGTCGAAGCTCAGGGTCTGGGACTTGTCGCCGTCGGCAGTGGTGGACTTGCTGCTAACGATATCCGTAAAATCTGTGTCGGTCGCAAGCTGGAGCGTGAACTCCTTCATCTCGCCACCCTCAACGACCTTAGTCGCCATAGGCGTCCAGGAGCCCTTCGAGTCGTACGGAGTGAACTTGTTAGTGAAAGTCGTGGAGTCACCCTCACAGATAATTGGATAATAGTCTCCACTCTTCTGCACCTTGCTCCTCGCTTTTACGTTCTCCCACTTCCCAGACGACTCGCGGAATTCGTACTTGGTTACACCGACGTTTTTAATCGTGTAGTTATGGATGTAAAGATCCTTCAGTTGGCTTGAGTTTTCTTTACTCGGAACAGACATGAGCAAGGTCTTGGTATCTTCGGCCGTCACCACAATCTTATACACGCTGGAGTCGTACGTGATGCCAGAATCACCACCGGGGTCTTCGACCAAGTAGTATGTGATTTCGTTACCCGCGCCACTCGATGCGAATTGTTCACCAAGGTCAAACGTAATGCTGCCTTCTGCATCATTTGCTGCTGTTCCAACCTCGGTGCAAACGTCGCGATTGAATGTCGTGCCAGCTGTCGTGCCAGCCAAAGGGTCGTCTGAATCCTTGCGATACACCGTAAAGGAGAACTCCCCATCATTGAGCTTGCGGCCTTCCAGCTTCTTGGTCGCCTTGAGCTTGAGGCTCGGATAGACATACGTGTCCTCAGGCGCGCCCATGTACAGGTCGCCGTTCGACATGATGCCGCCGCCATGGTTCCAGGAATAATTGCCCGTGATAAACGTCGCGCCCGCCTCTAGCGCAGCCTTTCGCGCATTGATCGCCTCGGGGTCTTGAGCCTTAACATCCGAACTCAGGCCGATGCTTTTATATACCTGCACGCCACCGTTAGCGGGGATAGTAATGGCTTTCTGGAGCTCTAAGCTTCCCCGATACTTAGCATCGCCGCCGCCAAGCATTTTGCCAATCACCGCCGCGATCGGAGTCGTATGACCCTCCGCCGCAAGGAAGAAGTCCGCGTGGCCGTTTTCGCGAAACACTTCGGCATTGTAGGCGTCGGAGTCCTGGTCCTTACCGTGACCACCGCCGGAAAGATGGGGGGTGCCGTTATTGCCTGTATTACTCACGGATTCGTAGTCGTTCGCGTTTTGCTCATTTCCGGCAGAAGTATTACCGAAAATCGCCGTGCCGTCGGTGCCTGTCACCAAAGTCTTACCCGTCGGGCAAACCGCAACGCCGCCACCGTAGCCACCGGCCTCATTGCTGCTTATATAGGAGTTATAGACAAATAGCCTACCAGCATTAGACGCGACCTTAGAATCGCCCTGGACGAAGATGCCGCCTCCACCCCAGTCAAAGCGAGACATGCAGTGGTTATTAGTGATATAGACTGGATTTGAATTTGACGTTCCTTTTATCATCGCGTCAACCATCTGGCCCACGCGAATGCCGGCACCCTCAGAGCGAAAACTCACGTTAGAGGCAATAGTTCCCCCCGTAATGTTGAGCCATGCCATTGTCTTGCGCGAGCTCGCCCCTTGGTGTTCGATGTCGGTCACATAGACGCCGCCGCCGGCTTCCTCAGAATAGTTGCCCGTGATCTGGCCGCCCGAAATGGTGACATGAGTACCGTTTTTAGCGGCAAGTCCAGCACCGCCATGATCGCCATTACCATCGTTACCACAGTAATTGGCATATTTATTGTTAGTAATGTAGCCACCAGAAACAGTAACGCTGCCGCCTTCGGCCATGATGCCGCCGCCGAAACCAACACCAGTAGCAAGCGTGCTGTTGCCGGAGATTACGCCATTAGTTATGTTGACCGTGGAGTCTTTAGCATACACACCACCGCCACTAGGAGCACTGTTGCCGGCAATTACGCCACCGGAAACCTCGAGGGTCGAATTACCGTGTATTTCAATTCCGCCGCCCGCACCCGAGCCAGAAGCTCCACACACATAGCCGCCGCGCATGTTGACGGTAGAGCCGTTCTCGGCATAGACCAAGCTGCTAACGCTGCCGCCTTGTTTTTGCGTGATCACGCCGCTCACAAGGTTAAACGTGCCGCCCTTGCCGTTGTTGTTATATAGATTGATGAGCTTTAGATTTGCGTTGCCTCCGCACGCCACGATGGCGCCTTTAATCTCAACGTCATGTTTGACAAGTGTCTCGGTTGTGCCTGTTCCGCTCGGGGACGATTCGGTCACGTAGTAGGTAAGATTAGATGGAATGTTATCGTTATCGTAAGTCAGTTCGGCATTCTTGCCATAATTGGCGGCATTCTTGTCATAATTATCGGCATTCAGGCTCTGCCCCTGATCAGCTAGCTGCTGGCCCTCGCTGACCGTCTCACCCACCTGTGCAGAATCCCTAATTGTAAGTGACGCACCACCGGCAACATTGAATAACGGCTTGTCGGCGCTCGAGTGCTTAATCTTATGACCACTTAGGTCAAGGGTGATATTGCTGCCGCCTTTGTTAAGTGTGATTTCACCAGGAAAGTCAATATCAGCCGCAAGCGTAAAGCTGGCGGTTTGATTTTCCTCAACGCCTAGAAGCTTTCCCTGCAAGTCACCGGCATTCTTGATGTCCGTGGCTGTCTCTTCGCTCGCCACAGCCTCCTCGGCTGACGAACCAGCGCCATCGTCGATCGCTTCATTTTCTTCTGCCTGCGACTCGTCCTTGGGCTGCTCCTCCTGCTGGATTTCGTCGTCGCCCGCAGCATCGTCACTATTCTGGTTTTCGGTATCCCCGTTGTTGGTGTTGCCTACATCAGTAGACTCACTTGAGGAACCCCCCCCCATCACAGTTTCCTCGGTAGAAACCGTCTGGGCATCGTTGGCAATGGCCTGCGAGATCGGAGGCATGACGAGCGACAGTACCAGGCTCAAAACGGAGGCTCCGCACAAAACGCCTGCCAGCACACGGCGCGTCGCTTTATTACTCTGCTTAGATTTATCCGAATTCGCTTTCATCGATGTCTCCTCCCCAAGAGACCGCGATCTTGCTCTTTCACCATCAAACTTGGGCGCGCAACCTATAATTGCTCGCGCTCGATATGCATATTATTACTCTTTGTTTAAACAACGCAAGCCTAACAATGTCAGTTTTGCTTTACGTTGCCTTAACTTCTTGACAATTATTCAAACTATGCATTGTTTTTCGAGGGTTAAATTTCGGAAAGACGCTGGTAAACTCGTTAGCAAATCTAGATAAATGACACTTTATCATTGTTTGTACAACACTTTGTTTTAACCCGCTCAATCTGTGAACGGTCAAAATTGCGCCGTGAATGGCAGTATATCTACCTGGAAATATTAGTTATGAGCTAATTGGTCAATTACTGCACAACTAGCGTGTGCCGATATGTTCATACATCGACACTTGAATGGCATCGCATGTTACCGGCCGCAAATCTCCTCGCTACAAAAAAGCGTCCCAACAATCGACTGTTGGGACGCTTGGAAAACCACCACAAAGGCGCTCTGCCCTCTTTGTGGCTGCCCCCCGGCGCTACAGCAGATGTTCCTCGATAAAGATCGCGATGCCGTCCTCGTCGTTGCTCGCGGTTACAAAGTCCGCGGCGGTACGGGTGGCGTCGCTGCCGTTTGCCATAGCCACGCCCACGCCGGCGTCGGCCACCATGCAGGTGTCGTTGTCCGCATCGCCAAACACGCAGATGTCCTGGAGCTCCATATCGTTGAGCTCCGCCACGCGCACAAGGCCGCGCGTCTTGGACACGCGCGGATCCATGAACTCGTAGAGCCGCTGCGTGGTTTGCAGGGCAGCCGCCTTAACGGTGTCGTCGGCAAACGTCGACGCCCGCTCAATCACCCGCGGCATTACCTCGGGCGCCATGGTAAACATCACCTTGGGCTGTGGCTCGCGCAAAAACTCAGCAAAATCGACCACCTGGTAGGGCACGCCGTCGACGCGCGACAGGTGCTCGACGCACGCGTTGCTCTCGGGCACGTAGAACACGCCGTCTCGGGGGCAGACGGGCGTTACCGGAAGGTCCGCCATGTGCTTGCAGATGCGCGCGATGGTCTCGCCCGGCAGCGGATAGCTCAGCTCGTTGATGTCGTGCGCGCGGTCGATGACCTCGGCGCCGCCGCAGCCCACAAGCACGTCCACCAGGCCTTCGATGCCCCAGAGCTCGTACATGGCCTCGGTCGCGTGGGCGTCGCGCCCGGTGCACAGGCCAAAGAGCACGCCACGCTCGCGCAGGGCGCGGATCGCCGCCACGGTGCGCGGGGACACCGTGTGCTGGCTCGTGAGCAGCGTGCCGTCGATATCGCAGAACACGGCTTTGATGTGGCTGAAGTTGGCGTCCATGGGGGCCTTTCTGGGTCGTGCGGCGGTGTGGGGTGTATTCGTGAACGGCGTACATGGTATACCAAGGCGCGCACGGGGCGCTTTGGTGCAAAACCACCACAAAGGTGCCTGGCCCCTTTGTGGTGGAAGTGACGTTTGCGGGCCAAACCATCACAACATTCGATGTTTTTCGGCAAAATCGCACTTTTCATCGAATGTTGTGATGGTTTCTTACCTGTTTCTTACCGCTTTACGGCACGATCCAAGTGATTGCGTCCAAACAGCAGCAGCGCCGCGGGAACCGCCGTCACGACCATGCCCGCCCCCACGAGTGTCCGTTGTACGCCAAATGTCGCCGCCAGCCACGGGGCAATCGCCAGCGGCGCCACGCCGGCGAACATATTGCCAAAGCCCATGACCGAGTTCACACGGCCGAGTTGCTCGAGCGGCGCCGTCGTTTGCACGATGGTGTTGTGGAGCGGGTTGACGACACCCCAAGCTATGCCCAGGGCGACCTGACCGACAAGGGCCACACCCACGTACGGCGTCCCCACATAGAGCAGGCTTCCCAGGCCCACGGACATAAGTGCCACGAGCAGCGTTTTTAGGTTTACCAAGTGCGGCGGCAAGCGGAGCGCGAGCACGGCACCCAGCACCGCGCCCACGCCCGAGGCCGACGAGAGCCAGCCCATCCACTCAACGCCGACGCGTAGGACATCGCGATAGAAAAACGACTCGAGCGGATCGAAGGCTCCGTAGCCAAAGTTCGAAAGGAAAATAATGCAGAACAGCAGGGCGAGGACGCTGTTGGTAAAGACCGTCTTGATGCTGGTCGAGAAGGTGACGCGGGCGGACGTGCCGGGGTTGGAGCTTCGCCCCGCACGCTCCCCTTCCTCTGCCGAATCGGCATCCGCATGCCCGGCGACATAGCTGGTCTGCGGCCTAAAGCCCCAACCGACGACGAACGCCAGCACGGTAAAGAGCATCATGAGCGCGAACACCGTGCGCGACGACGCAGCCGCCGCGACAAAGCCGCCCAGCGTGGGGCCAACGATGATACTCACGTTTGAAAACATGGCGATGGCGGAGTTGATGTCTTTGAGCTCGACAGGATCGTCGGTGAGGTAGGCCGGATAGGACGTGGCAATGGGCTGGGCGAATCCCATCGTAAGGCCTAAGAACACCGCGCCGAGCAGGACGATGCCGGTCGCGCTACCAAAAGCGATGATCGCCGTGCCAGTTGCGAGCGCGCCGACGATGCTCAGCAAGAAATGGCGGCGCGGACCCCAGGCGTCGAGTGCCGCGCCACCCGCAAAGGATCCCAGGATCACGAAAACGTTCATGAACAGGACGGCCAGCGATGTCGCGACGACTGAGGCATCGTCCGCATAGGTAAGCGTTCCGATGACGCCGATAAAATAACTGGTCTGAAACCCGGTGTAGATGAGGAAGCGCATCGCCACCAGGCGCTTGGCCTGCACGGACAGCGATGATTGAGGCTTTGAGAAAAGAGAGGCGAGCATGGAGACTCCTTGTTTCATACGAATGCGGACGGCGGGCATTCGCCACAGTCTATCAAATCAATCTATCCGCATGAAACATTAAGGACGCATCAAGCCCCTTTTCTCCGTTTTTCGCCCGTCATGAACTACTTGGTAGATTGTAAGGCATGCCCCGCACATCTACCAAAGCAAAATCCACCACAAAGGTGCCGGCACCTTTGTGGTGGAAGTGACGTTTGCCAAGATAAAACCTGCCAAAACAAACCTGTCCCTTTTTGGCAGGTTTTAGGCCAGATGGTCTTGGATGAGGTCGCAGATGGCTCGGGCGTCGTTGATGTTGATGGCTCGGGTCGCAAAGCCGGCGTCGAAGGCCTGACGCGCCAGGGCTTCGTTGCAGGCAAGGGCCAGCGTGTGACCGTCGACCAGGTCGAGCGAGCTCTTGCCGCGCAGACGGTCGACACCGGAGCGCGCGACGACGATGTTGTCGAAGCCCTCGGTCTTGTAGCCCTCGATGATCACCACGTCGACATCGTTGTAGCGCGACAGCAGCTCGCGCGCGGGCATCTCGTCCTCCTCGCGCGTGTCGGCGTACTCCGCCCAGCGCGTGGCGCAAATGAGCCCCACGTGCTTGGAGCCAGCCTGGTGATGGCGCCACGTATCCTTAGCGGGAACATCGATATCAAAGCCATGGTGTCCATGATGCTTGAGCGAACCCACACGCAGGCCGCGGCGCGTGAGCTCGGCGATGACCTTCTCGACGAGCGTGGTCTTGCCCGAGTTTTGGTAGCCGATAAACGCGATCGCGGGGACAGCCGGAGCGGGAGCTGCGGGCGCGATGGCGGCAGGTGCGCTTGCGGGTGCGTCGCCCGCGGCTCCCACGGCCTCAACAGCAGCGGCCTGACGCTCTGCGCGGTCCCACACACCCGAGCGGCCACCCTCCTTGTGCAGCAGGCGCACGTCGACGATCTCCATGCCGCGATCGACCGCCTTGCACATGTCATAGATCGTAAGGCACGCGGCACTCGCGCCGGTCAGAGCCTCCATCTCGATACCCGTCTTGCCCGTCACGCCGGCCGTAACCAGTACGTGAAAGCCAACCTGCCCGTCCGCGCGCGCCGGCGCCCAGCCCTCGGGCACGTCCTCGGCCGGCGTCCCAGCCGGAGCGATGGGCGCAATGTCGCACTTGCTCTTGGTAATGAGCAGCGGATGGCACATGGGGATGATGTCGCTCGTGCGCTTGATGGCCATGATGCCCGCCACGCGCGCGCAGGCAAGCACGTCGCCCTTTTTGGCACGGTCCTGCAGCACCATGGCCTGCGTCTCGGGATGCATGAGGATGGTGCCCTCGGCGATGGCGATGCGATGGGTCTCGGCCTTGTCGGACACATCGACCATGCGTACCTCGCCCTTGGCGTCCACGTGCGTCAGCTCGTCGCGACGGGCGTCACGGGTGGGCTCGGTGGCAGCGCTGGCAGTCGGTTGCACGGACGCGTCGGCGCTGCCAGCATTCGCCGCAGCCGTGACTTTGTGGGCAGACATCGCGGCCCTGCGAGCGGCCTTGGTGGCATCGGCGTACCTGCTCTTGGCCATATGATCATCCTCCGATTTGGGACATAAATCGTTGCGTGCCCTCAATTATCGCGTGTTCCTGCGGTTTGTGGGCCACGGCATCGCGCCAAATCGAAAGTACCTGCATATCATCACCACGGCGCAGCGCTTCACGCACCGAATACTCGGCATCGCTGAACAGGCACGGACGCACGTTGCCGTCTGCCGTCAGGCGCAGACGGTTGCAATTCGCGCAAAAATGGTTGGACATGGCGCTGATGAAGCCGACCGTTCCCGCCGCGCCCGGAAAGCGCCAATAGCGCGCAGGGCCCGCGCCGGCAGGAGCGTCGTTGATGTCGAGCGGCTCAAGCTCGCCCAGACCAACCGCGACGGCCCCGGCATTGATGCGCGCCCGCAGCTCGTCGCTCGGCACGGTGTCGCTCGCATCCCACAGCGCCGGATTGAGCGCAGGCGCATGCGGGTCCACAGCGCAATGCGAGCTCGTGCGCTCGTCGCCGATGGGCATATATTCGATAAAGCGCAGGTGAATGGGGCGGTCGAGCGCGAGCCGCGCGAGGGCCGCCACATCTTGATTGAGCCGGCGCACCACAACGCAGTTGACCTTAACGGGCTCAAAGCCCCAAGTCAGCGCCGCGTCGATGCCAGACATGGTCTGCTCGAGTCGACCCAGGCGTGTGATCTTTCCAAAGAGCGTAGGGTCGAGCGTGTCGAGCGAGATGTTGACGCGGTTAAGCCCGGCATCTTTGAGCTGCGGTGCCAGCTTGGGCAGCAGGGCTCCGTTGGTGGTGAGCGAGATGTCCTCGATCTGCGGAATCGCGCGGATGTCGCGAATGAGCGGAATGATACGGCGGCTGACCAGCGGCTCGCCGCCCGTCAGGCGTACGCGGCGAATGCCCTCCCCCGCCACCAAGCGCACAAAGCGGGCGATTTCCTCGGCACTGAGCAGCTCGTCGTGCGCGCGGGGCGCCACGCCATCGGCCGGCATGCAGTAAATGCAGCGGAAATTGCACTTGTCGGTAACGGCAATGCGCAGGTAGTTGATATCGCGGCCAAAACCGTCATGTTGCACGTGCCCGTCCACGCAGCCCTCCCCTCACGCGGTGTTTTATTCTTCGGAAAACATAATACCCCACGCGAGAATCATGCCGACACCCGTACGACAGGACAGGTCGCTTCGAGCAAGACCGGCTTTCCAAGCCCATCCTCAGCATACAGACCATCACAACATTCGATGCTTTTCCCGATTTTGGAAAAAACGTCGAATGTTGTGATGGTTTGCCTGCCCGCAGCGCCCCGTAGAAGGACCAAAGCGCCCCTAGAGGTCGCCGTCCCAGTGCCGAATCACGAATTCTCGCAGGTCGTTCTGCCGCTTTTGGAACGCTTCGCTTCGGTCGCACTTAAGGCCCATAGCGAGCGCGATGGCGTTCATCGCCCGGTGCAATTGCAGCTGGTGGGCAAACTGAGTCCCGGTGAGGACGATCATCCTAAAGCCCAGCGCGCTCAGCACGGTCATACGCTCCGCGTCCGACGCGCTGCGCTGTTTATCAAGATGGTCCGAGCCGTTGTATTCAATCCCCGTACCACTCGCAGGCGCATATACGTCGATCTCGAAATACCCGGCCTTAGCGAGATACTTGAACTCGCTGGGAACATCGACCCGATGGTTGAGCTCGATCTTGGCGTATCCCAGCCCTCCCTGGGAACGTTTTGCTACGACCATGATTGCGGTGGCCGTCTCCATGGGCGACCGCGCGCCATCGTGCACGCGCTTGAGCACGGCGGCCGCGCGTATAGCCCCCTGACGAGATCGGTTCTCATTGCAATAGGCAATCAAGTCGGCAACGGTATACCTCTGCCCCATCTCGATATAATCGCCTGTCGACAGATGATTCAAATGGTACCGGGCACAGATTTCATAGCCATATTCCAGCTGCTCGGGTTCGCTCATCCACGAACCCGCTTGGACAAAACACATGGCCTCATCAACCACCAGAAGGCCCTCTGCCACCTCGATAAGATGGCCTGGAGGTACCGGCGCTCCAAACACGTGGCACCTAAATCCAGCCGGCGTCGAGCGCTCAAAATCGAAGTTGACGAGCGTATCGATACGATCGAGCTCTTCTCGTGGAATACCAAGCGAAACCAGATAGTCGGTAACGATCCCGACTGCCGTTGAAGCCCTCAGCCCCTTGGCATCGAGTCCCAATTTGGGCAGGCTCGCGGTCGGCTCCGCCTCGTTAGCAGGCGAGTCCTCATCGTATAGGCTGCTTGCTCGCGAGAGCGGCTCGGACGGGCGCGCCACGTTGTGGTACAGCCAGGCAGTCTTATGGGACAGGACGATCGGCAGGTCCATGAGCCCTCCAATGGAGTCGGATAACCAACCTTATTCCCCTGCCCACGGGTCCGCACGCCTTCGTGCGCAAGAAAGCGATTCCACCCGATCGAGTGGTAGAAAAACCATCACAACATTCGATGCTTTTCCCGTTTTTGGCAAAAAACTTCGAATGTTGTGATGGTTTGAGGCGAGGTGAGGAGCATAGAGGGGCCAAAGCATCGTGCTCGAACGGGTTAATCCAACTCTTTTAAGCCATGCGCCAGCTGCCAGTACTCACCGTGCTGGGCGAGCAGCTCTTCGTGCGTGCCGCGCTCGATGATGCGGCCGTGTTCGAGGACCATGATGGCGTCGGCGTCGCGGACGGTGGACAGGCGGTGCGCGATCATAAACGTGGTGCGGCCACGCATGATGCGGTCCATGCCGCGCTCGATGAGCTTTTCGGTGCGCGTGTCGATAGAGCTCGTGGCCTCGTCCAGGATGAGCACCGGCGGGTCGGCGACGGCCACGCGCGCGATGGCGAGCAGCTGACGCTGACCCTGCGACAGGTTGGCGCCGTCGGCCGTGACCGGCGTGTCGTAGCCTCTAGGCAGGCGGCGGATAAACGAGTCGGCGCAGGCTGCCTCGGCAGCGGCGCGCACCTCCTCGTCGGTCGCGTCGAGCTTGCCAAAGCGGATGTTCTGCGCAATGGTGCCGCTAAACAGGTGCGTGTCCTGCAGCACAATGCCGAGCGACCCGCGCAGGCTGGCCTTGGCAATGTGCTTGACGTCGATGCCGTCGTACGTGATCTCGCCGTCATCGACCTCGTAGAAGCGGTTGATGAGGTTGGTGATGGTCGTCTTACCGGCGCCTGTGGAGCCCACAAACGCGATCTTTTGCCCCGGCTTGGCAAACAGGTTGAGATCCGTGAGCACACGGGTGCCTGGCACGTAGGAAAAGTCCACGGCATGGAAGCGCACGTCGCCGGCAAGTGGGACCAAGCCGCACGTGAGCTCGGTGCCGTCGGCAGCCACCGCACGGCCCGACTCATCAACGGCAGCCACATCATGCAGGTGCCCGTACGCGCCCACGCCCTGGCCCTCGGGAATCTTCCATGCCCACGCGGCGTCGCCCGTCTGCACCAGCTCCACGCAGCCCTCGTCCACCTCGGGCTCAAGATCCATGGCGGCAAACAGGCGCTCGGCACCGGCCAGCGCGTTGAGCAAAAAGTTGCCCAGCTGCGTAAACTGGTTGATGGGCATGGCGGCCTGGCGTACAAAGACCAGGTAACTTGCAAGCGCGCCCACGTCGGCGAGCCCCTTGATGCAGAGCATGCCGCCCGCCACGGCGACGATGGCGTAGTTGGCATAGCCGATCACCACGGTCATGGGCACCATCGAGTTGGCGTAGGCCTGCGCGGCACCACCGGTGCGGCGCAGCTCTTGGTTACGCACGTCAAAACCAGCCACGTTGGCCTGCTCGTGATTAAAGACCTTGATGACCTTTTGGCCCGAGACCATCTCCTCGACGTATCCGTCCAAATCGCCCAGCGACGCCTGTTGGGCAGCAAAAAAGCGCTTGGAACGCATGCCCGAGTAGCGCGCATACAGCACAATGGCCACGTCGCACACGAGTGTGATAATCGTGAGCTGCCAGTTGAGGATGATGAGCATGGCCGTGGTGCCGACCACCTGGATGCTCGCCTGAATCACGTTGGCAAAGCTGTTGTTGAGCGCCTCGGAGACGGTGTCGACGTCGTTGGTAAAGAAGCTCATGATGTCACCCGAGCGCGTGCTGTCGAAGTAGCTCAGCGGCAGCATCTGGATGTGCGCGAACAGGTCGCGGCGAATATCGGACACCACGCGTTGGGCCGCACGCACCATGATCTGTGAGTAGCCCAGGGCCGAGAGCACGCCCGCAGCGTAGATGACAGCGGTAAAGATAACCTGCCTAGCGAGCAGTTCCTCGCCGCCCGTTGCCAAACCGTTGACGATGGGGCGCACCATGTAGGTACCGGCAAGGCTTGCGATGGCGGCGACGGAGGCGAGCACGCCCACCGCGAGCAACGAGAACTTGGCGTGACCCATGTAGGAGAGCAAGCGGCGGAGCGTCTGCGTCAGATTGGCGGGGCGGGCCTGAGCGGATGTCTTAGGCATGTTGCTCGCCTCCTTCCGTGGCTTGAATTGATCCGCTGGAACCAGAGGAAGACGGGGCATCTGCGCCTTCGGCGATGCCCGCATCCCCCGCAAACTCCATCTGCGAGGCGTAAATCTCCTGATAAATGGCATCGCCCGCCAGCAGTTCCTCGTGCGTGCCCACGCCGTGGACACGACCGTCGTCCAACACCACAATGCAATCGGCATCCATGACGCTCGCAATGCGCTGCGCAATGACAATCACCGTCGTGTTGGGAATCTGAGCGATATGCTCGCGGATCTTGGCGTCGGTCGCCATATCGACCGCGCTGGTCGAATCGTCAAAGATGAGCACACGCGGATGCTTGAGCAATGTACGCGCGATGCACAGGCGCTGCTTCTGCCCGCCCGAGACACCGGCACCGCCCTGGCCCAGATAGCCGTCCAGCCCGCCGATGCGATCGAGGAACTCATCCACGCACGCCGCGCGGCAAGCCGCGAGGAGCTCATTGTCCGACGCCTGTGGATTGCCCCACTGCAGGTTCTCGCGCACGGTACCCGTAAACAGCACGTTCTTTTGCAGCACGATACCCACGGCGTCGCGCAGGGCAACCAGGTCGTAATCGCGCACATCGCGCCCGCCCACGAGTACGGCGCCTTCGGTGGCGTCGTACAGGCGCGCGATCAGCTGCACAAGCGAACTCTTGCCCGAGCCCGTGCCGCCGAGCACGCCCACCGTGGAGCCTGCCTCAATGCAAAGGTCAATATGCTCGAGCACATCCTCGGCAGCATCCGCGCGGTACTTAAACGACACGTCGCGAAACTCGATGCTTCCGTCGGCCACCCCGTGCACGGCAGCGGCAGCGTCGGGCGCTTGGATAAGCGAACGCTCGTCGAGCACCCGCGAGATGCGCTCCACGCTGGCAAGTGCGCGGGTGAGCAGCAAAAACACGTTGGAGATCATCATGAGCGAGTTCATGATCAACAGCACATAGCTCATAAAGCCTGTGAGCGAGCCCACGCCGAGCTCGCCGGCAAGGATCATGCGACCGCCGATCCACAGAATGGAAAGCGCCGCCACGTACATCGACAGCTGAAACACCGGCAGGTTGAGCACGGCGTTGCCGAAGGTCTTCGTCGCCGTATGCGCGAGCTCGGTATTGACGGCGTCGAACTTGGCCTCCTCGTGCTCGGCACGCACGTACGCCTTGACGGCGCGCACGGCGGTGAGGTCCTCCTGCACCACACCGTTGAGATGGTCCATCGAGGTCTGCAGCTGGCGGTAGAGCGGACTGACGCGATAGGTGATAACGCCCAGCACGATCGCCAGCACCGGCAGGATGATCGCGAAAACGGTGGCGAGCGGACGCGACAGCACCAGCGCATAGACCAAGCCGACGATGAGCGTCACGGGACCGCGCACCATGGGGCGAAAGCCATTGCCGATGGCATTTTGGATGACGGTGATATCGGTAGTCATGCGGGTGACGAGCGAGCTGGCGTCGTAGTTATCCAGATTGCCAAAAGCGAGCGTCTGGATCTTGCGGTACTCCGCCTCGCGCAAGTTAGCGCCCAGCCCCGAGGCGACGCGAGCAGACGTGCGTGCATAGCCCAAGCCAAGTACCAGCGAACATGCGGCGCATACCAACATATACGTGCCCTGCAACAGCATGTAGTTGATGTCGCCAGCAGGCACGCCCACGTCGATGATATTTGCCATGATGACCGGAATAAATAGCTCGAGCGCTGTCTCGGCCGTCACAAAGAACACGCCGAGCATGGCATCGCGACGGTATGCCCCCAGATAGGAAAACAAAATCTTGAGATTGCGCACGCAGGTTCATCCCCCATCAAACGTTGTTCGCAAACCCACGTATTATGGCGCGCCGTGCGGCGGTGTCAAGTGTTCCGAAATCGATTTCTGCAAGGCTAGTGCAGGCGCTAAGCTTGCAAGGTGCATCTCTGTATTCAATTGGAAATGAATGCGACCGCGACTTTTTCGCCCCGCCGCCAACACAAACCTTGACTCTACAATCGGTGTAGGGTTTTCACTACACTGGTACGTAAACGACCCAAGCCAGAAAGTGCCCCGACCATGGAACACGACCTCACACGCGGCAATGTCCTTAAGACCATCGCGGTCTTTGCCCTGCCCTATATGCTCTCGTACTTTTTGCAGATGCTCTACGGCATGGCCGACCTGTACATGATGGGGCAGTTTAGCGGCGCCGCCGGCATCACCGCCGTGGGCAACGGCGCGCAGACGCTCTATATCATTACCGTGACGCTCGTGGGTCTGGCCATGGGAACGACGGTTATCGTCGGCCACGCCGTGGGTTCGCGTCGGTTTGACCGCGCCGAGACCGCCATCGGCAACACCATCACGCTCTTTATGGGTGTCTCGGTGGTGCTGGCCGCTGTCCTGCTCGCACTGTGTCCGCAGATCGTGGCGCTCATTGGCACGCCGGCCGAAGCGGTCGAAGGAACCGCCGCCTACCTGCGTATCTGCTTTATCGGCATTCCCTTTATCGCCGCGTACAACATCCTCTCGGCCATCTTTCGCGGCCTAGGCGATTCGCGCTCGCCCATGTACGTGATTGGCGTGGCATGCATCATCAATATCGCGCTCGACTTTCTGTTTATCGGCCACATGGGGCTCGGCCCCGTGGGCGCGGCGCTCGGCACGGTAATCGCCCAGACGGCCAGCGTTGCCCTCGCGCTCGTGTGGCTCAAGAGCCGCCGCACGAACATCCACGTTAAGCGCAGCGACCTGCGCCCTCAGCCCGAGGTGCTCGGCAGCATTCTTAAGATCGGCGTGCCTGTGGCCGTGCAGGACGGCTGCATCCAGGTGGCGTTTATGTTCATCACCGTCATCGCCAACCACCGCGGTCTGGTCGACGCCGCCGCCGTGGGCCTGGTCGAAAAGATGATCAGCTTTTTGTTCATTGTGCCGAGTTCCATGGGTGCCACCGTCAGCGCACTCACGGCGCAAAACGCCGGCGCGGGCAAGGGCGACCGCGCGCGTCAGGTACTCAAGGACGCCATGACGATCTCGGTGGTGTACGGCTGCCTGATCACGGTGCTGATGTGGCTGGTGGCACCGGCGTTTATCGGCTTTTTTGCCAAGGACCCCGCGGTGGTCGCCGCCGGTACTGGCTATATGCACAGTTATATTTTCGACGCGATTTTTGCCGGCATCCACATTTGCTTTAGCGGCTTTTTCGCTGCATACGGCAAGAGCTACATCGGCTTTGCGCACAACGTGCTGGCCGTGGCGCTCATTCGCGTGCCCGGCGCATGGCTGCTGTCGAATGCCTATTCCGACACGCTGTTTCCCATGGGCATCGCCTCGCCGTGCGGATCGATTCTGTCGGCGGTCATCTGCGTGATTGCATTTACCGTGCTCAACCGCCGTGGGGCTTTTGACAAACTGGTAGCGTAGCGGGGCGACGCAAAATCGCCCTGATCGACGACATCATCAGCGACGACCCAGCAACCTACGTGACGCAGATCACGGTGCCGGTCTCTCTAGGCTAGACCGAGCCTCGCCTCTAACTCGGTCAACGCCTCAAAGGCATCGCGAGATGCACCCGCCGCGCGCTCGCGCTCGGCAACGCAAATTCGCATCATTAAGCGCTCTTTTGCCTGCACTTGGGAATGCCTCGCGCGCCCTTCCGCCTGCGAGCAATTGCGATTCTCGATATCCATTACGCCTCTGGCACCTGACCAGTAGCCAAGATCTGCTCGAGTGCGTCCTCATCCAGCACGGGCACGCCCAGCTGCTCGGCCTTGGTGAGCTTGGAGCCCGCTTTGGGGCCGGCGACCAGATAGCTCGTCTTCTTTGACACGCTGCCCGAGACCTTGGCGCCGAGCACCTTGAGCGCCGCGCCCGCCTCGTCGCGGGTGCGGTTGACAAGCGTGCCGGTGAGCACGAAGGTCAGACCCGCGAGTGGCCGTGCGTCGGCGAGCTCGCCCGCCACGCCAGCGTCGGCTGCAGCTTGCGCGTGTGCGGCGCCCAAGTCGACCTCAAGTGACAGACCCGTCTGACGCAGGCGCTCCAGCACGGCGAGGTTCTCGGGCACGGCCAGGAACTGCTTGACGCTCGCCGCAATCTTGGGACCGATGCCCTCGCACTCGGCGATGTCCTCTTCGCTCGCCAAGATGAGCTTGTCGATCGACAGGAATCGCTCGGCGATGACCTCGCCCACGCTCTTGCCCACGTGGCGGATGCCCAGGGCAAACAGCACGCGACCGAGCGGCTGGCTCTTGGACTTGTTGAGCTCGGCGATGATTTTCTCGGCCGTCTTGAGGCCCACCGGAATGGGATCGCCCTTCTTGACGCCCTTTTTGCTGTTGGAGCTGGCGTACACGCGGCCCGTGTCCAGTCCGGCGATGTCGTCGACCGTGAGCTGGTAGAAGTCCGCGACATCGTGGATTAGGCCGGCGGCGATCATCTTGTCGACGATCTCGTCGCCCAGGCCGTCGACGTCCATGCAGCCGCGGCTCACCCAGTGGAGCAGGCGCTCCTTGAGCTGTGCGGGGCAATCGATGGACACGCAGCGGTAGGCTACCTCGCCATCCTCGTGAACCACGGGGCTGCCGCACACGGGGCAGACCTCGGGCATGTGCCAGTCGACCGAATCGGCCGGGCGCTTATCGAGCACCGGGCCCACGACCTCGGGGATTACGTCGCCTGCCTTGTGCACGATGATGGTGTCGCCCTCGCGCACGTTTTTGCGGCGGATCTCGTCGATGTTGTGCAGCGTGGCGCGCGCGATGGTGGAGCCGGCAACCGTCACCGGGTCGAACTCGGCGACCGGCGTGAGCACACCGGTGCGGCCCACCTGGATGCGAATTTCGCGCAGAACGGTCTGCTTTTCCTCAGGCGGGAACTTAAAGGCGATGGCCCAGCGCGGCGCACGGGCGGTAAAGCCCAGGTCGAGCTGCTGGGCGAAGCTGTCGACCTTTACGACCACGCCGTCGATGTCGTAATCCAGGTCGCCGCGGTGCTCGAGCGCCTGGGTGCAGAACTCATGGACCTCGGCCGGCGTGGCGCAACGAGCCACGTTAGGGTTGACGCTAAAGCCGGCGCTACGCAGCCAGTCCAGAAACTCGCGCTGGCTGTGGACGTGCAACGGGTCGGTATCGGCGATGGCATAGATAAAGGTGGCCAGATCGCGGCGCGCCGTGACCTTGGGATCCTTCTGGCGCAACGATCCGGCGGCGGCGTTGCGCGGGTTGGCGAAGGGGTCGCGGCCCTCGGCATCGGCTTCTTCATTTAGGCGCACGAAGCTGCCCTTGGGCATGTAAACCTCGCCGCGCACCTCGATGGCGCGCTCGCGGTCGGCGCCCATGTGGGCGAGCGCTGGCTCGGACAGGTGCATGGGCACGTCCTTGATGGTGCGCACGTTAAGCGACACGTCCTCGCCCGTTGCGCCATCGCCACGTGTGGCCGCACGTACGAAGGTGCCGTTTTGGTAGGTAAGCGCCACGCCCAGGCCGTCGATCTTAAGCTCGCAGGTATAGGTAACGCTACCGGCACCGAGCGCATCCTCAGCGCGTTGGAGCCACGCGTCGAGTTCATCCAAGTCCATGGCATCGTCCATGGAATACATGCGTGCCATATGCGTGACCGGCGTAAACTGCTCGCTCACGTAGCCGCCCACGCGCTGGGTATAGCTGTCGGGCGTCACCAGATCGGGGTAGGCCGCCTCGATTTCCTGCAGCTCAACGAGCATTTTGTCAAAGGCAGCGTCCGTGATCTCGGGCGCGTCGAGCATGTAGTAGCGGTACGCGTGGTAATCGAGCTCGTGGCGCAGCTCGGCCGCGCGCGCTGCCGCCTGGGCACGGGCGTCGGTCGGTGCGGCGGCGTCCGCGCTCGCGGGCGTTTCGGTATCGATGTCCACACCGTCACCAAACAGGCTCGATTGCTCCATTGCGGCACTCCTTCGCTCGATTTCAAACGGATACTAGAGTACCACCGGTCACCATGGCGCCGAATAACCCTTTCGAACCGCACCGAATCGGCAGCCGCCAGACTGAGGTGGACAGTTAGTTCAGACCATTACGAACCAGGCCTCTTGTCAGCCCCAAGTGGTCCGTTTTCCTCCGTCCCCAACGGATCAATAGGAAAAGAGGGGGCTGTCCCGCGTTGGCGGGACAGCCCCCTCTGGCTTCGCTTTGTGTGGTACGGCTCGTTAGTAACCCTGGCCGTAGCCCTGGCCCTGCTGGCCCAGCAGCTCCTCCAGATACTGGCGCAGCTGCTCGTCGGTAATACCGCCGTTGCCGGTGTCGGTTGCGCTGTCGTCCTGTTGCTGGTTCTGCAGCTCCTCGTCAGAGCCCAGCTCGACGGTGACCTTCTTCTCTTCCTTGCCGCGCATGAGCGTAATCTCGACCTTCTCGCCCACCTCATGGCTGCGCAGCGCGATGATCAGGCCATCGGCGCTCGTAATCTCGTCATCGCCCAGCTTGGTAATGACATCGCCCTCTTGGATGCCAGCCTTGGCGGCGGGACCGTCCTCGACGACGCTCGCCACGTACGCGCCGCTATCGGTGCTCAGCTTGTTAGTGCGGGCGTTGAGCGCGTTGACGCTCGAAAGCGTGGCGCCCAGGTACGGATGAACCGGTGTCTTGCCGTCGATAATCTGGTCGGCAATGTTCTTGGCGTAGTTAACGGGAATGGCAAAGCCCACGCCCGAGCTGGAGCCCGAATAGCTCTCGATGAGCGAGTTGATACCCACAAGCTCGCCATTGTCGTTGACGAGCGCGCCGCCGGAGTTGCCCGGGTTGATGGCGGCATCGGTCTGAATCATGTTGGCATAGATGGTGTTACCGCTGGTAGAACTCATGGCCGTGGAGCGATACAGCGCCGAGACGATACCGGTGGAGACAGACTGCTCGTTGCCAAACGGCGAACCGATCGCCATGACCCACTCGCCCACGTTGAGCTTGGAGGAGTCGCCGATCTCGATCGGGGTAAGCTTGGAGGCATCGGCATCCTTGAGCTTAATGACGGCGAGGTCGCTCGAGGCATCGTTGCCCACGAACTCGGCCTCATAGGTGGTGCCGTCATCCATGGTCACCACGTACTGGTCGTAACCATCGACCACGTGGTTGTTGGTGAGGATGTGGCCCTCGGTATCGAGCACCACGCCCGAACCGACGCTGCCCGAGCCGTCCGACTCGTCGGCAGACTGCGAAAGCGAGCCATTCTGACTGCCGCTCGAAGTGGCGGTAATGGAAACCACGGAAGGCAATGCCTTGGCAGAAACGGCCTCGGCAAGTGTGGTGTCCTCGGAGTCGATCGTGATCTTTTGCGTCGATGAACCTGAAGCACCCGCCGTCACGGCATTCTTGCCGCCGCCGATATCGAGCGTGCCACTCATGATAAGCGCAATGACCAGCAGGGCGCCGCAGGCACAACCGGCGAGTGCCGTAATAAAGATCGGCAGCTTTTTGGTCTTGGTCTTGACCACCGTGTGCTTGTTCACGACCTGTGCACCGCCCAGCGGCTTGCCAGTCTGTGTGTCGTAGGCCTGCACGTAGGGAATGTTGCTGTCGGCAGGCGTCGACTCCACCTGCACGCGCGGCTGCTGCTGAGTCTCGCCGGCATTGCCAACATCCTGGGGACGCTGGGAATCGTTCTCGCTCATGGCTGCGATCCTTTCGTCAAATAACCAAAGGCCCGCCAAACACGTGGCGGGCCATCATTGTTCACGTTGAGTTGTACCCCAATATGCGGGCGTACGTGTACGAGAACGCAATCTTTTAGGAAGGCTTAAGTTCTGCTGCAAACTCAAAAGGAACCCGCACCTGCGTCAAAACCACCACAAAGGCGCCTGTCCCCTTTGTGGTGAAAAGCTAGTCCTTAAACAGATAGCCCACGCCGCGAACGGTGGTGATGTGTGCCGCGATCTGCGGGCCCACCTTGGAGCGGATGCGTCGAATGTGCACGTCGACGG
>CABUOA010000025.1 GCA_902493145.1 uncultured Collinsella sp.
TGGCGGTGTTCGACGAGCTCACGGTGCGCGAGAACATCGACTATTTCTGCAGTCTTTACGTCAACGACCGCAAGCGCCGCCGTGCGCTCGTGGACGAGGCGATCGACTTTGTCGGTCTGGGCGACTTTGCCAAGTTCCGCCCCGGTAAGCTCTCGGGCGGCCTGGCGCGCCGGCTCAACATTGCCTGCGGCATCGCGCACAAGCCCGAGCTCATCTTCTTCGACGAGCCCACGGTGGCGGTCGACCCGCAGAGCCGCAACGCCATCCTGGAGGGCATCTGCCGTCTGCGCGACGAGGGCGCCACGGTGGTGTATACCAGCCATTACATGGAGGAAATCGAGCAAATCTGCAGCCGCATCATGATCATGGACGGCGGGCGCGTGCTGGCGCAGGGCACCAACGACGAGCTCAAGCGCATGATCCAGATGGGCGAGCGCGTGACCGTCGAGGTCGGCGCCGTCGAGGCCGCCACGGTCGAGCGCCTGCGCGGCCTCGAGCATGTGCTTTCGATCGAGCTGTCCGGCGGCGAACTCGTTTGCACCTGCGAGGCGAGCCCGCACAATCTGGTCGACATCCTTGACACGCTGCGCGCCGCCGATGTGGCGCTCGGCCGCGTGTGGAGCGAGCCGCCGACCCTCAACGACGTGTTTCTCGAGATTACCGGCCGCGAGCTGCGCGACTAGGGGGCGGCCATGTTCAACACCATCATAACCACGGCCAAGACGCTATTGCGCCGGCCGAGCACATGGGTCTGGGGCGCGATCTTTCCCGTCGCGCTTTCAACGATGTTCATGTTTATGTTTGCGAACCTCAGCTCCGACGGCAAGATCGACCCGGTGCCGGTAGCCGTTGTCGCTGACGAAGCCTGGGGCGCTTCGTCCTTTAAGGACGTGGCGACCTCGCTTGCCAGGGAGGGCGACGATCAACTGCTCGATGTGAGCGAGTACGAAGACTTGGCTGCCGCGCGCAAGGCACTCAAGGCCGGCGAGGTCGCGGGCATCTATACGGTCGACGACGCGGGCACGCCCAAACTCACGTTGCTTTCGAGCTATGACGGCTCGCGTGCGTCGTCGGTACTCACCGACCGCAGCATCCTTGAAACGGTGGCAAGCTCGTATGCGCAAAATGCCGAGCTCATGGCCCAGATTGCTCAAGATGACCCGGCGGCGCTCGCCGACCCGGAGGCGGTTGCGCGCGCTCTGTCGCTCGAGGGCGGAATCCGTCGCGTGAGCCTGACGCGCACCACGCCCGACGGCACGACCATTTACTATTACGCGCTCTTTGGTCTGGTCGCGATGATGTCTGCCGAGTTTGCCGCCTTGAGCGTTGTCGACCTGCAGCCCAATCTGTCGGGCCTCGGCGCGCGCCGCTGCGTGGGCGGCCTTTCCAAGACGGCGTCGCTGGCCGGCATCTTTGTCGGCTCGTGGCTGGTTTCCTTTGCCTCGATGGCGGTCGCGATTGGCTACGTGCGCCTGGTGGTCGGCGTCGACTTTGGCGGGCGCGAGGGGCTGTGCCTGCTGGGCGGCGCCGTGTCCGCGCTTGCCGCCACGGGCTTGGGACTCTTTGTGGGCACGCTTCCCGTTAAGGGCGGCAAGGCATCCAAGTCCGGCATCCTCACGGGCTTTGCCACCACGTGCGCCCTGTTTGCCGGGCTCTACGGCGAGCCGGCGATGGCGCTTGCCGACGACGTCGCCCGCGCCTGCCCGGCCGAGTGCTGGCTCAACCCCGTCAAGCTCATCTGCGACATGTTCAACCGCCTGTATTTCTTTGAGGACCTGGGTCCCTTTGCCGTCCGCGCCGGCGCGCTCGTCCTGATGGCCCTGGTGTTTGTCGCCGCCGCTACGCTGATCTTTGGAAGGAGCCGCTATGAGCACCTTTAAGACCGCGCTTCGCATGGCGCTCGCGCACCCGTTCTACCTGCTCATCTATACGGTGTTCATCTCGCTCATGGGCGTATTCATCGCGGCTTCGGTGAGCTGGAACTCGTCGCAGCTTACCGAGTACAAGCCCTACGACACCAACGTGATCGTGGTCGACCGCGACAATAGCGACCTTTCGCGGGCGCTTACCAAGCACCTGGGCTCACGCTTTGACCTGGTCACGGGCGTCGGCGACGACACATACGACCTTGCCGACGCGCTCTCGAAGAGCAACAGCGCCAAAGGCAGCGCCGACTGCGTGTTCTTTATCCCGGAGGGGTTTGAGGACGATCTTGTTGCGGCCGCCCGTGCGGGGGAGGACTTGCCCAAGCTCGATGTGACCTACGGCTCTGGCACCATGGCGGCGGCGCTTTCGTCTGCCGAGGCTTCGCGGTGGATCTCGCTTGCGGGCGCCGCGGCGGCGCTTGAGCCCGCTGCTTCCGAAGGCGATGTCGCCAAGGCTGCCGAGCATGCCGCCGCCAAGCGTGCCGAGGTGCAGATCGAGCAGGTTAAGGTCGACTCGACTGCCGCCGCCACGCTCGAGTCGTACTTCAACTTTGGCGCGTACGCGATTATCTCGTCGGTCATCGTGTCGGTGGGGCTGGTGTTCTCGGGCATGAACGAGCCCGAGCGCGTGCGCCGCATGGAGGCCGGCCCGGTCTCCGAGCGCCAGCGTTCGCTTGCCGTGTTCGCGGCTGCCGCGGTGCTCACCGTCTGCATCTGGTTCGTGTCGAGCATGGTGGGTGTCGTGGGCTTTGCCGGCGCGGTTGCCGAGGTCGGCGTGGGTCGTGTGTGTCTGGCGCTGGCGGCGACGTTTGCCCTGGCGTGCACGCCGCTGGCCGTTGGCTTTACGCTGTCGAGCTTGGGCGCGCGCGAGGAGTTGCTCAACGGTGTGGGCAACTTACTCGGCATGCTCATGACGTTTTTGGGCGGTGCCTGGATGCCGCTGTCGCTGATGGGTTCGGCCGTGCAGACGGTGGCGCACTTTGTGCCGACGTTTTGGGTGAACGACGCGATCGGCAAGGCGCTCGCCGCGGACCTGACGTCCACCGTGCTGGGCGACATCGCCTGCGACCTGGGCGTCACCGTGCTCTTCGCCGCCGCCATTGCCGCCGTAGGCCTGGCTCTCGCACACGCCAAATCCCGCGCCTAGCCACCTAGTCATTGGGGACAGTCTTTGCCGATTCGCCGGCAGGGCTGGCAGGGACTGTCCCAATATGTCGGCGCTTGGGGACCACTCATTGGGGACAGACTTAAATGAGCGATTTCACTCATTTAAGTCTGTCCCCAATGAGTAGGTTGGAAAATAGTTCGCGCACGTCGCTTAAAAATAGTTCACCCGGGTTTACTATTAGCCTAGAAAAGTAGCAGAAGGCTAACAACGGGGGATAGCATGGCGACAAAGCGTGCCTACGTCCAGGTCAACGGGCTCAAGAAACACTACGGCGACGGTGATGCGCGCCTGACGGTGCTCGACGGTATCGATACGTCCATCAACCGCGGCGAAATCTGCGTCATGCTGGGGCCCTCGGGCTCGGGCAAATCGACGTTCCTCAATCTCATCGGCGGCCTAGAGGATGCCGACGGCGGCTCCATCATGGTGGACGGCTGCGACCTCACCGTGCTCAAGCCCGCCGATCTGGGCGAGTACCGCCGCCGCGAGCTGGGCTTTGTCTTCCAGTTCTACAACCTGGTGCCCGACCTTACTATCAAGGAAAACATCGAGGTCACGGCGCACCTGTCCAAAAAACCGCTCAACATCGACGACCTCCTACGCTCGCTGGGCCTTTACGAACACCGCAACAAATTCCCGCGTCAGGTCTCGGGCGGCCAGCAGCAGCGCTGCGCCATCGGTCGTGCGCTCGTCAAAAACCCGGGCCTGCTGCTGTGCGACGAGCCCACGGGCGCGCTCGACTACAAGACATCCAAGGAAATCTTGCAGCTCATGGAGGACGTCAACCGCACTTACGGCTGCACCATCATCATTGTCACCCACAATGCCGCCATCGCGCACATGGCCAATCGCGTGCTGCGCCTGCGCGACGGGCGCATCGTCGAGGATGAGCTCAACGAGTCGCCCGTCGCGGCCGCCGAGCTCGATTGGTAGACGGCGCCATGACACCTCTCGCAAAACGTCTCCCACGCGAGTTGCGCCGCAATATCGGCAAGTACCTGGGCATCTTTTTGCTTATGTGCGGAAGCATCGCTCTCACCTCGGGCTTTTTGCTCGCAGCCCACTCCATCGGCTGCCTTATCGACGACATGCGCGATGCGTACACGATCGAGGACGGCCGCGTGACCACTTCCTTCGAGGCCACCAAAGACCAGCTCAAGGCCGCCGAGGATGCAGCCGGCGACGTCGGCGGCGTCGCGCTCTACAAGAATTTCTCCATCGACGCCATGGTCAAAAAGACCGCCGGCGACGACGGCACCAAGCGCACGCTGCGCACCTATGCGCATCGCACCAAGGTCGATATCGCGTCCTACTGCGAAGGTAGGCGGCCTAAGGCGGACGACGAGGTGGCCATCGACCGCGTCTTCGCCACCAATAACAACCTGTCCGTGGGCGATAAAGTCGAGCTCGAGGGTCGCACCTACACCATCTGCGGCATCATGACTCAGCCCGATAGCCAGGCGCTGTTCCTCAACAACTCCGACTTTACGGTGAACACCATCACCTATGGCGTGGCCGAGGTCACCGACGCCGGCTTTGCCGCGCTCGAGGATGCCGGCGGCGCGCCTGCCTACACATACTCCTTTACCTTTACCGATCGCGACCTCCCCACCGCGGATCGCATCGATGCCGAGCAGGATATGGTCGAGGCGCTGACCGATGCCGATGCGCGCGTGGATGACCTCATCGACGCCGATTCCAACCAGGGCATTGGCTACGCGCGCGACGACGTAGACGGCGACTCCATGATGTGGACGACGTTGCTCGACATCATCATCGTGATCATGGCGTTTATCTTTGTGGTCCTTACCGACGCCACCATCGAGGAGGAGAGCGCCATCATCGGCACGCTGCTCGCCAGCGGCTATCGTCGACGCGAGATCGTGCTGCACTACCTGGCACTTCCCGCCATCGTGGGCGTGGTCGCGGCGCTTTTGGGCACGGCGCTCGGCGTTGCGTTCTTTACCGAGCCCATGCGCGGCCTCTATTACGGCTCGTACAGCCTGCCGCCCTTCCAGGTGTACTGGAGCTGGGAGATCTTTGTGAAGTGCGCCGTGGTTCCCGCCGCCGCGCTTATCCTCATTACGCTGGTGGGCCTGCTCCGCAAAATGGGCAAGACGCCGTTGCAGTTCCTCCGTCACGAGGCGGGCGGCAAGTCGGGCACCAAGCGCGGCCTGCAGCTGCCGGAGCGCATGGGCTTTGTCTCGCGCTTCCGCCTGCGCATCTTCCTGCGTAATCTGGGCAACTTCGCCACGCTTTTCGTGGGCATTGCGTTTGCCTCGCTGCTACTGCTCTTTGGCCTGGCGATTCTGCCCACGATGACGCACTACGCGGACAACCTCGAGACAAGCCTGGTCGCCGAGCACCAGTACACGCTCAAGGCCCCGCTGGAACTCGAGGGCACCGCCGAGGAGCGCGAGCAGTGGTCGGCACTCGAGCGTTTGCAGTCGGTTGACGGCGCACTGCTTTCTGCCGCTCAGGATGCCGATGACGAGCTTGACGACGCGGCCGATGCAGCGCAGGCAGCAGCCGATGCCGCGACCAGCGCTCCGTCTGCCGAGAGCCTGGCCGCGGCGCAGGACGCGCTCGCCAAGGTCCAGGACAAGAAGGATGCGCTTTATGCGCGCCTCGATGACCTTGCCGATGCCCTCGGCTGCGACCGCGACGAGGCTATCGACCTGATCGACAAGGCCTCTAAGATCGACACTGACAACGATGATATCCACCCGGTCAATACGACCGACAACGGCGCGGGCGCAATCGCGCAGGCCGAGAAATATGCCGTTTACCAGCTGCAATACGACCGCGGCGATGGTAATGGGCAGGAGACGATTTCCGTCTACGGCATCTCGCCCAACTCGCGCTATTGGAAAGATCTCAACGTCGGCGATGGGCGCGTTGTCTTTGGCGGTGGCTTGCTCGACAAGTTTGGCTGGAGCGAGGGACAGAAGGTCACGCTCGGCGACAAGTGCGAGGGCAAGGACTATTCGCTGGAGTACATGGGCAAGGACTGTGCCTGGGGCTCCAAGTCGGACATGAATATCTATATGAGCATCGATGACTTTAACGAGCTGTTCGGCAATGACGCCACCTACTTTAACGGCTATGTGAGCGACGAGAAGCTCGACCTCGATGCTCGTTACTTTGCCGGCGACACCACGCCCGACGACATGCGGGCCGTGGGCGACCAGTTCATCGGCATGATGAGCAAAATGATCGGCATGATGGTTGGCCTCGCGGTGTTTATCTTCCTGCTGTTTATGTATCTACTGACCAAGGCTGTGATCGACCACAGCGCCCGTTCGATTAGCTATATGAAAGTCTTTGGCTATCGCGATAGCGAGATCTCGCATCTGTACATCCGCTCGATCACGCTGTGCGTGGCGGCGTCGCTCGTGCTGAGTCTGCCGGTCATTATTGGCTCGCTCACGGCCATCTTCCGCTCGATGCTGCTCGCCTACAACGGCAATATCGAAATCTACGTGCCCGCTTGGTCCATGGTTGCATGCGTCGGCATTGGCTTTGCGACCTACCTGGTCGTGGCGTTGCTGCACATGCGTTCCATCAAACGTGTGGGCCTGGCCGAAGCTCTCAAGGTGCAGGAGTAGTCATCGGGGACAGTCTTAAACGACTAGTCATCGGGGACAGTCTTTGCTGACTTGCCGGCTCGCCGGCCGGCTGGAAAGGACTGTCCCTAGCTGCCGGCACTTGGGGACTGTCCCCAACTGCCGGGTGGCGAAAGAGTGTCCCCTGCGACTACTCATTTAAGAACATCCCCAATGACTAGGTGCCGTACTTGACTTTAACTCTGCTTTAACTGGTACCATCCTCTATGTCTGTAACGCCATATAGACCGAGGGGATAGATCTATGACCGCAACTGCACCCGCAGCACCCGCTAAGGTGTACTTCACCAACCTGCGCACGCATGCTCGCGAGAGCCAGCTCGACAAGCTCAAGCGCCTCATCCGTCACGCCGGAATTGAGCAGATCGACTTTGAGAACAAGTTCGTCGCCATCAAGATTCACTTTGGCGAGCTGGGCAACCTGAGCTTTTTGCGCCCCAACTACGCCCGCGCCGTCGCGGACGTCGTGAAGGAGCTGGGCGGCAAACCCTTCCTCACCGACTGCAATACGCTCTATGTCGGTAGCCGCAAAAACGCGCTCGAGCACATCGATACCGCCTACCAGAACGGCTTTACCCCGTATGCTACGGGTTGCCAGATCATCATTGCCGACGGCCTCAAGGGCACCGACGAGGCGCTCGTCCCGGTCGAGGGCGGCGAGTACGTGCACGAGGCCAAGATCGGTCAGGCGCTCATGGATGCCGATATCGTGATCAGCCTCACCCACTTTAAGGGCCATGAGCAGGCCGGTTTTGGCGGCGCCATGAAGAACCTGGGCATGGGAGGCGGCAGCCGTGCCGGCAAGATGGAGCAGCATGCCGCCGGCAAGCCGAACGTCGCGACCGAGCACTGCGTTGGCTGCCATGCCTGCGAAAAGATCTGCGCGCACAACGCTATCTCGTTCGACGGCACCCGCGAGCGCGAGCTTGCCAGCGGCGCTACTCGCACGGTGCACGTGGCTGCCATCGACCACGATCGCTGCGTGGGCTGCGGACGCTGCATTGCGGCATGCAACCAGGACTGCATCAAGCCCGACTATGATGCCGCGGCCGACGTGCTCAACTGCAAGATCGCCGAGTATACGAAGGCCGTCGTCGACGGCCGCCCGAGCTTCCACATCTCGCTTGCCATGGACATCAGTCCCAACTGCGACTGCCACCCCGAAAACGACACGCCTATCGTCAACGACATCGGCATGTTCGCGAGCTTCGACCCGGTCGCCATCGACCAGGCCTGCGCCGACGCCGTCATGGCGTCTGAGCCGCTGCCCAACACCGAGCTCACCGATAGCGCGGCCAAGATGGAGCACAACCACGAGCATCTGGAGGGCGAGCAGGCCAAGGATCCCTTCTGCATCACGCATCCCGACACCGACTGGCGCGTGTGCATCGCGCACGCCGAGAAGATCGGCCTGGGCACGAGCAAGTACGAGCTCATCGAGGTCAAGTAGCGTCGTCCTATTGGACAAACCAAGCGCCTTTGTGGCGTTAGTTGAGTAAAAGCCGCCCACGAGCACAACGCTCGCGGGCGGCTTTTCAGAAGTGCGGTGAAAAATCGAATACCGCCGACCACAAACCGATTTTTGGCAACAAAACCCCAGACGTTGCTTTTTGCCTAATAATTCTTGTCGAGGAAGTCGTCGACCGTATTCCAGTAGAGCTCGGGGTCAACTTGCGCGCTCTTGGCGTGGGTGGCGCCGTGGATAGTGAGCTTCTGTTTAACCTTGCTGGCGCACGCGTCGTAGTTTTGGTCGAGCATGTCGTACGGCACAAAGGTGTCCTGGTCGCCGTGGATAAACAGCATGGGAACCGTCGCGTGTTTGAGTTGCTCCACACTGCTCGCCTTATGAAAGTCGTAGCCCGCGCGCACGTTGCACACCAAGTTTGCTACATCGAGCAAGGGAAAGCTGGGCAGGCTGAACACGTCCTTGAGCTGCAGGGAAAACTCGTCCCAAACACTCGTATAACCGCAGTCCTCGATAATGCATTTCACGTTTGCGGGCAGAGATTCCCCCGCGACGTTCATGGCGGTTGCCGCACCCATCGACTCGCCAAAGACCAGGATGCGCGCCTCGGGGTCAGCCTGAACGATTCGCTCGATCCATGCGACGATGTCGAGGCGCTCGGGCCAGCCCATGCCGATATAGTCGCCGCCGGAGCGCTCGTGGGCGCGGGCGGCGGGTGCGAGTACGTTCATGCCACGGTCGTGGAAGCGTTTGGCGTATCGGGCCATACCGATGGGCTCGTTGGTATATCCATGCAGGCAGACGGCGTAGTCGTGCGTGCTCTCCGACGCAGCAAAATACCAGGCGGCAAGCTCGGTCCCGTCGTCCGCGGTGAGGTTGCTGCTCTTGCGGTTCTCTTTAAACCATGCCCGCGCCTCGGTATCCTCGGCATCCGGCTGCTCACCTTCTTTGTCGTTCTTGCTATCCTGCATCATCTTCATGGTGTATGGCGCGCGGGGATTCAGCGCGAAGTCAAACAGAAAGTTGCCGGCAAATCCGAGCAGCGCAACGACAACCACCAGTGCAACGATGCCGGCTATCTTGAGCTTTCGATGGGAACGTGCGTTTTGAGCCATGCGGTATTCTCCTATAAGATGTTAATACATCAACATTTAATGCAAGCGCATTATGGACGTTCGCCGTTGATGCGTCAACAGGCAAAGAATGGGTAAACAAAGGGTCACGTATAGTGCAAATTTCGCACGTACCCAGACGCTTTGATATAGTGTTGAGAACTCTTTACGTTGGAGGATGTAACCGGCATGTCCGATTCGAGCGACAGTTCTAAGCCGCGACCCAAGACCGCGGCCGTTCCACACTACACGGTGGGTGAGGAGATCATGAACTCCGTCACCCATGGTGTCGGCTGCCTGCTGGGTATCGCGGGCCTGGTGCTCCTGATCGTATTCGCCGCCCTGCGCGGCGGAGGCCCGGCCCACATGGCCGCGGCAATTGTCTACGGCGTCAGCATTATCCTCGAATACCTAGCCTCCACGCTCTACCACGCGATTCAGCCCGCGCGCGCCAAGCGCGTGTTTCGCATCATCGACCACAGCTGCATCTACCTGCTCATTGCGGGCAGCTATACGCCGTTTTGCCTCATCACGCTCGCAAACGACGGCGGCGCTGTGCTGTTCTTTGCCGTATGGGCCATCGCCATTATCGGCATCGCCCTCGAGTGCTTTATGCGCGAGCGCCAGCCGCATTGGGTAAGCGGCCTGGTCTATCTGCTGATGGGCTGGCTCGTTGTCTTTAAGCTGCCCGAGCTCGTGGCGCTGCTCAACCCCGTGGCACTTGCCCTGCTCGCCGTCGGCGGCGTGTGCTACACCGCGGGCGTGCCGTTCTATATCGCCAAAAACGTGCGCTATCTTCACAGCGTGTTTCACCTGTGGGTACTCGCCGGCAGCATCTTCCAGTTCATGGCGGTGATCCTCTTCGTAATCTAGCGACCACGCCAGCGCCCGTGCCCCCGCTCGGTCGCCAGTGCAATTGCCGTATCAGCCGTCAACGTTTTAATCCGACATCCCGAATCTTGGAGGTTCGAGAAACTCCCGATGGACATAACCATCTCCCTTATCACCACCCTCGTTTTGACCCTCATCAACGGCTACTTCTCTATGTCCGAGATGGCGCTCACCACGGCCAAGCGCGCCGTGCTGGAGCACGAGGCCGAGGAAGGCGACAAGCGCGCCGAGCGTGCCATTAAGCTGGCTGCCGACTCCGACCAGCTGCTCGCCACCATCCAGGTCGCCATCACGCTCGTGGGCTTCGCCTCGTCCGCCGTCGCCTCGACGAGTCTGTCCGACCCGCTCGCCACGTGGCTCATGAGCTTTGGCATCGCGCCGCTCTCCGCCATCGCGCGCGGCCTGGCGCCGGTCATCATCACCGTCGCGGTCGCCTTCGTGTCCATTGTGATCGGCGAGCTTGTGCCCAAGCGCATCGGCCTGTCCAACGCCGAAGGCGTGTCCAAGCAGGTTGTGGGGACGTTGTCGTTTTTCCAAAAGATCGCCCGTCCGCTCGTGTGGCTGACCGGTGCTTGCTCCGATGGCCTGGCCCGCATCCTGCGCATCAAGAGTGCCGACGACCGCCAGAACGTCTCGGAAGAAGAGATCAAGTACATGGTCTCGGAGCAGGACGACCTGCTCGACGAGGAAAAGCGCATGATCCACGAGATCTTCGACCTGGGCGACACCGTTGCCCGCGAGGTCATGGTGCCGCGCGTGGACACCACCATGTGCGAGGACGACGAGACGGTCGCCGACGTGCTGTCCACCATGCGCCAGACCGGCTTTAGCCGCATCCCCGTCTATCACGAGGATCCCGACAACGTCGCCGGCATCGCGCACATCAAGGACCTGATTCAGCCCGCGCTCGACGGCAAGGGCGACCAGCCCATCGCCGGCTTTTTGCGCGACGCCACCTTTGTGCCCGACACCAAGGACATCCTGCCGCTGCTGTCCGAGATGCAGACCTCGCACGACCAGATCGTGGTGGTCGTGGACGAGTACGGCGGCACGGCCGGCATCATCACCATCGAGGACATCGTCGAGGAGATCGTCGGCGAGATCGAGGACGAGTTCGACCCCGACAACAAGTATCTCACGCGCCTTTCGCGCCGCGAGTGGCTCGTTGATGGGCGTTTTTCGTGCGATGACGCGATTGAGCTTGGTTGGCCGCTCGAGGAAAGCGATGATTATGAGACCATCGCCGGCTGGATTTTGGAGCTTTGCGACTCGGTGCCCGACATCGGAGAGGTGTTTGAGGTTGCGGGGTACAAGTTTAAAGTGCAGTCGATGCGTGGCCAGCGCATCTCGCTCATTCGCGTGATCGCTCCGGCCGAAACCGATAAGAAGGATTCCGAGTCTTCGGTAGACGAGCCGACGACGTCGGGTGCGGGTTCCGCGAATCCGCACGACGGCGACGAGTAGGACAAGGAAGAGTAGGGGAGAGTTATGGCAGGCCTGTTCAACATCCTTAAGGTCACCGTCAGCGAGGACAAGATCTGCGCGCATGTGCTGGTGAACCCCGGCATGCCGCTCATGACCTCGGAGGACATCGAGGCTACGGCGCGCGTGTACTACCTGGTGCCCGCGATTGCCAAGCACCTGTGCCTGGGCGATTCCGGCCGCGAGTTCCAGGACTGCATGGGTCAGACCGAGCTCTGCCATCTGCTGGAGCACGTGACGGTCGAGCTCATGAACGAGACCGGGCTTGCCGGCAGCATCTCGTGCGGCCGCACGCGCGTAAGCGAGCACGACGAGCGCGTTTTTGAGGTTGAGCTTTCGTGCCCCGACGACGCGCTGGCCATCGGTGCGCTGTCTTCGGCCACCTTTATGATGGACTGGGCGTACCTGCACGCCGACCAGCCTGCCCCCGACGTGGAAGGCACGGTCGCGGGCCTGCGCAACCTGGTGCTGGGCATGCGCGCCGAGGCCGAGGGCAAGGATCCTCACGAGGCCGTCGCCGCTGCGAACGGCGAAGATGCTGCCGAGGACGAGGGCGCTGACGAGGGCGATGTGCCGGTCGACGCCGAGCCCGTTGTCGATGCGACCGCCGAGCCCGTTCCCGCCGAGCCCCAGGGCGTCCCCAACTTTGACGACGAGCCCCAGGTGACGATTGATACCGAGGGCGCGGTTGCCGAGAACCACGAGGCCTCCGCTGCCGTCTTTGGCGGTGCGGCGACGGTTCCGGCAGGACCTGCGCATGAGGGCGGTCTGCCGCTCGTGGACGGCGCCGGCGAGGACCCGGGTGCCACGGTGGCCATGCCGGCTATGCCTCAGGAGTAGGCCTACGCGTTTATCACCATCACGTACCTGCGCCTTTGCCGTACGCAGATGAGCGGAGCGGCAAGTGATGTGCTGCGGGTATAATGGACAGCATTCAAACGGTGGGCACCGACGTGCCCGCAGGAGAGGAATGATCATGGGTAAGACTTTCAGCTTTGTCTCCGGCGCACTTTTTGGTGCCGCTGCCGGCGCTATTGTCGGCGTTGCTCTGGCCCCGCGTTCGGGCGCCGAGACCCGCGCCATGGCTGCCGATATCGCCAACGACGCCTGGGACAATATGCGCGACACCTACGAGCACAGCGCCGAGGAGGCCCGTGCTGCGGTGAATGACTTTGGCCCGATGGTCGACGCCAAGACCGACGACCTGCGCGCCAAGGTCGACCTTGCCCGCGAGCGCATGGACCAGCTGCGCGAGCAGCTCAACGACGCCATTTCGGGCGGCAACGTGACGCCTGCCGCCGACGTCGTGGTCGAGAACGCCGTCGAGGCTGATACCGAGGCTGCGGAGCCCTCGACCGAGGCATAATGCGCGCCGGGGATTTTGTCGGCGCCAAGATCTATCGCAAGCCTACCGAGGACAAGCGCACCAAAAAGGACGGCACACCGCGCAGCCCTAAAAAGCTCGGAAAGATTCACTTTCCGGTCTTTACCCCGGGCGGTACGCGCGTGGTCGGCTTTATGGTCCGCCAGTCCGATATCGCGGGCATGATCGAGCGTCCCGACCGATTCGTAGCGCTCGACGCCATTGGTGTCTACGAGGGCGCCATTGCGGTCGATGACGTCAAGGACACGTACGATTCCGCCGCCGCTAAGCGCCTCGACATCAACTTGGACGATTGCATCATCTGGGTCGGTATGGACGTGCGCACGGAATCGGGCGACGTCGTGGGCTATTGCTCGGACGTTGAGTTCAAGCCACGCTCGGGCATCGTGCAGGCATTCTATGTGACCGCCGGTGCTGCTTCGAGTGTTTTGGTTGGTGACACGCAGGTGCCGCCGACGATGCTGCGCGGCTACGAGAACGGTGCGATGGTCGTCTCGGACGAGGTCAAGTCGCTCGGGTATTCGGGCGGTGCGGCCGCCAAGGCCGCCGAGGCCAGCGTCGTGGTGGGCGACAAGGTCAAAAAGGGTGCCAAGGTACTCGACGACAAGGGATCGGTTGCCGTGGACAAGGGCAGTCGCGCACTGGGCAAGCAGCTCGGCAAGACGCGCGGCATGTTCAAGGCCTTTAAGGACGAATACCAAAAGGCGAGCGGAGGCTCGTCAAAAGCTACAAAATAGCGACGTACCAAATGATGGGAGGCAAGCCGGAGACCTGTTGCTCCGGCTTGCTGTGTTTATGGGGGAGGGCACATGCACCAAAACGGATCCAACTTAAACGGGCGTTCGGATGCGCATCCGACAGCGCGCCGCGACCTGGGGCAGCTGCCCAGCGGTCAGCGCCGCCGTCACCGTAAGCCCGGCGCGATGTATCTCAACCATAGCCGCGGCTTTAGCGATCGCAGCGCGCGCATCGGCAACAGCCGCACACCCCGTCGTTCGTCTCGCCTGCCCTATGCGCTGATCGCCGTGGGTTGCGCGCTCGTGCTGTTTATCGCTGCCGTCGTGGGCTACGTCAACCGCAGCGTGGACGTGGAGCTCAACGGCCAGAAGACCGCGGTGCGCGTGGGCTCTACGCTGCAGAATCTCATCGACGAACAGGATTTGACTGACACCTACGACGCAGGCGACCTGCTAGCCGTCGATGACAGCGTGCTCAAGCGCCATGGGGGCGAAAAGCTGTCGGTGAAGGTCGACGGCAAGCGCGTGAAGCAGGGCAAATGGGATAGCCGCGAACTTGAGGGCGGCGAGAAGGTGACGGTCAAGGATGGCCGTAACACCTACGAGAAGCACGAGGTTCAGGCTACGGTTATCGAGCCCAAGCTCAAGGTCGAGGGCACGGGCGCTATCGAGTATGTGCAGACGTGGGGCGTTCGGGGCCGCTCCGAGGTGTGGGTCGGTGAGCAGTCGGGCAAGACGCAGGACCGCGGCGAGGTTGTGCCCGCCACCGATTGCGTCGTTGCGTGCGCCAGCGTGGCGCCCAAGGGCAACGAAAAGTACGTGGCGCTGACGTTTGACGAGGGTCCGAGCGGTGCGACCAAGCAGATTTTGCAGGTACTCAAGGAGAAGGGCGTCACCGCGACGTTCTTCCTTTCGGGCGATGCGGCCGAGGCCTCGCCTGCCACGGCCAAGGCGATTGTCGATGCCGGGTGCGAAATCGGATCCAACAGCTACAGCGACGATTCGCTCAAGGGTCAGGACCGTGAGGCGGTACGCGAGCAGATCACGAAAGGCGCCGATGCGATTAAGTCGGCGACCGGCGTGAAGACGATGCTACTGCGTGCTCCCTACGCTGCCTTTGACAAGCAAGACTGGATTGATGCGATGGACCTGGTCTCCGCCGTGGTCTCGTGGAATATTGACTCGGGCGACTGGCTGCTCAACGGTGCCGACGAGCAGGTCTCGACGGTGCTCGATTCGGTGACGCCGGGCAATATCGTGTTGCTGACCGATAACGATGAATGCGCCGAGCAGACGCTCGAGGCGCTGCCGCAGATTATCGACGGCCTTGTCGCCGACGGTTACAAGATCGTGACGCTCAGCGACCTGGTCAAGACGGACACGTCGCTGAGCAAAAAGCTCACCTCGCTGACGAAGGTCACCATGCCCAAGGACGCCGTGTACCCCCAACTTGCCGAGGACGATGACACCACAGAGTAGTCATTGGGTAGTCGTTTAAGAACGTCCCCAATGGCTATGTCACGGATGCGTCAGCGTTTGGTATGCCTGCAATGTGCAGCGCATAAATTCGATGCCGCAGGGCGATGCTGATGCTATAGTTACTGCGGTTAATGAGGGTCAAGAGAAAGGTTACAGGTGAAATCCAAACCTCGACCATACAGTCGATGACCCCATGCAGGTGCTTTTTGCGCATGCACGGGGTGTAAGCGTCGAGCGGCGTGCCGCCCGCGCATGCGTATACATATCCAGAAGCCCCCGGACGTCGCACATGCGGCCGCGTCCGGAGGAATAATGATGGGGAGCACCATTGAATTATCTGAGTGAGATGCTCAAATTGCCGGTCTTGGACGTCGATGGAGAAAAGCTCGGCGTGGTGAACGATTTTGGTATTGCTACCGGCGAAGTTTTTCCGCACGTGACGTCGCTCGCGTTCCGCGGTCCCGGCAAGACGCCGTTTATGATCAGCTGGCGCAAATGGGTCGACCGTATCGACGAGACGGGTGTACACCTTAAGACGTCGGCCACCGAAATCCGTTTTTCGTACCTGCAGCCGACCGAACTCTTGCTTGCCCGCGACGTGCTCAACAAGCAGATTGTCGACACGCAGGGCATGAAAGTCGTGCGCGTCAACGACATCAAGTTTTCCATGTCGGGCGAAAATCAGCTGCGCCTGCTGGGCGCCGAAGTGGGCGCCCGCGGTCTGCTACGCGCGATCAGCCCCGCACTCGAGCATATCGTCGAAGGCTTTATGAAGCACCTGGGCAAGCCGCTCAGTGAGGACATCATCGCTTGGTCCTACATGGACCTGCTCGATCGCTCGACCAAGAACATTCAACTCTCGGTGTCGCATAAGACGCTCGGCGAGCTGCACCCTGCCGACATCGCCGACATTATCGAGCAGCTCGACCCGCGCCTGCGTGCGCAGGTGTTTGCACAGCTCGATACTGCCCAGGCCGCCGAGGCCATCTCGGAGTTCGATGACGACGAGCTTATGACCGAGATGCTCGAGGGCCTGTCCGACACGGACGCATCGTCGATGCTGGCCATGATGGACCCGGACGACGCCGCCGACCTGATCGACGAGCTCGATTACGAGAAGGCCGAGAAGCTCCTGCGCCTGATGGGCGTCAAGGAGGAGAAGGCGATTCGTAACCTGCTGGGCTATGAGGACAACACCGCCGGCCGCATCATGACCTCGGAGTTTGTCTCGCTGCCCGCCACGGCGACGGTCGGCGATGCCATCGAGGCGATTCGCAAACTCGATGAGGACTTCGAGAGTGTCTATTACGTCTATACCGAGGATCCGAGCGGCATGCTCACCGGCGTGCTCTCGCTGCGCACGTTGATCGTGGCCGACCGCGATGCCACGCTGGGCCAGCTCGCCTATCGCGACCTGGTCTACGTGTCGCCCGACGAGGACCAGGAAGACGTGACGGACGAGATGACCAAGTACGACCTGGTTGCCATCCCTGTCTGCGACGAGAACCGTCATATCCTGGGCATCGTGACCTTCGACGACGCCATGGACGTTATCGCCGAGGAGCATCAGGAGGACCTGCAGATCGCCGGTGTCGGTTCGGGCGATAGCGCGTCCGACGACTCGACGAACGTGCTCAGCTGGTTCGTACATCGCCAGTACTGGGTTGTTGTATGGGGCATCGCGTCGTGCATCATGGCGACCGTGCTGGGAACGGCGCTCGGCTCCGCGCATCTGGTGGTGTTCCCCATGTGCGCCATGCCGCTCGTACTGCTGGCGGCCTCGCGCATGGTGTCGTTCGTCAAGAACTACTTCTTGGAGTATGACGGTCACGACGACGAGCCCAAGCCGTATCTGGGGTTCTTCTTCCAGAGCACGGGCATGGGCCTGATTCTGTCACTCGTGACCTACCTGTGCGCTCAGCTGGTGCGCACCGCCGCGTTCCCCGATGCGCCCATGTTTGAGGAGCAACTCTTTACCGGGTGCTTTAATATCGCTGCCATCATTTGCCTGGTTGGCAACATGAGTGCCGTGATTTACCTGATGGTGCTGTTCTGGCGTGACGAGCATGACCTCAACACGTCGGGCACCGCCATGAACGTTATTGCCGTCATGATCTCGTGCGTAGCGTACTGCGCCGCTGCGGTGCTGCTCACCATGTCGGTCATTGGTTAGGTGGTCGCGTGCAAAATACCAAGCAAAAGTCGGGCACCAAGCAAAAGTTGACCATCGCGGCCATCTTTGGCGCTATGGGTCCCGGTCTGCTGGCGGCGCTTTCGGGCAATGACGCCGGCGGCATTGCAACGTATTCCAGCGCGGGCGCCAGCTATGGCTATAAGATGCTCTGGATGCTTCCCGTCATGACTGTGCTGCTCATCGTGACGCAGGAGACCGCGGCGCGCTGCGGCTGCGTCACGGGCAAGGGCCTGGCATCGCTCATTCGCGAGCGCTTTGGCGTGCGCAAGAGTGTACTTGCTATGGCGGCGCTGTTGATCGCCAACACGGCTGTGACCATTTCGGAGTTTGCGGGCATCGCCAGCGGCCTTGCTCTCTTTGGCGTGCCGGCGAGCATCTCGGTGCCGTTGGTGGCGCTGCTGGTGTGGATGCTTACCATGTCGGGTAGTTTCCAGCGCATCGAGAAGATTCTGCTGCTGGTGAGCTGCGTGTTCGTGACCTATATCGTCGCTGCATTTATGGCTGGCCCCAACTGGGGTGAGGTCGCGGTCGACCTGGTCGTGCCTAACATTCAAAATGACCCCAGCTACGTGTCGCTCGTGGTCGCAACGATCGGTACCACCATCGCGCCGTGGATGATCTTCTTGGCGCAGAACAACGTGGTCGATAAGAACGCGGGCGAGGACGATATCGTGCTGCAGCGCATCGATACCGTGAGCGGCTCGCTTGCCGCCGATGTCATTGCCGGCTTTATTATCATCACGACCGGTACGGTGTTGTTCCCGGCGGGTATTCAGATTAGCGATGCCGCTGATGCTGCCCGCGCGCTGGAGCCTATTGCGGGTCAGTGGTCCACGGTGCTGTTTGCCTCGGGCCTGGTCGCGGCGAGCTTCTTGGCCGCCTGCGTGCTGCCGGGCGTTACGTCGAGCGCTATCTGTGAGGCATTTGGATGGGAGCGCGGTGCCGACCGCAGCTGGGACGAGGCCCCGGTCTATCGCGGCATCATTACGGCCATCATCGGTATCTCTGCCGTGCTGGTGCTTATGCCCGGCGTCGATCTGTTCCAGATTATGATGACCTCGCAGGTCATCAATGGCGTGCTACTGCCCGTGGTTCTGGTGTTCCAGGTGGTTATTGCCGCTGACCGTCACATTATGGGCACTAACCGCAACGGCCGCGTGTGGAATGTGCTCACTTGGGCGACTATCGGTGTGATTACGGTGCTCACGGTCGTCATGTTTGTGCTGCAAGCGATGGGCTACAGCGCTTAACGCCCACTTTTGCTTCCGAACAGGCCGCAGCCATGGGCTGCGGCCTGTTTTTTGCCCGCGACCTCTTGGGGCCGGCTCGAAAAGAGTGATTTTGGGTTGTTTGCTGCGGACTACTTGTCGGTGCTCAGCTTGTGCGGCTTGAGAGCGAGCGCATTGACGAGCGCGTCGGTGGCAGACTTGACGGCTGCCGGTTGCGGATCGTTGACGTGATCCTCAGGATGCACGGGCAGGTCCTTCTTGACTGCGTCGTGGATCAAGTTGAGGTACTCAGTCACGCCAGTGGTCGATAGGTGCGTGCCATCGCCATCGAACAGGTCGTTGCGGTTGGTACTGTATCCGTACCAGTCGATAACGCGCACGTTCTTGTAGCGCGTAGCGGCGTTGGCGATGGCCTGGTTAGTAGAGCCAACCCACGGCTGCGGGCTGCGCGTGTTCACAAACACCACAATACGCTTATCTCCTGCATCGGCCATGATGGCGTCGATCTGGTCGTCGGTTACCAAGCCGTTGGTGCCCAGCGCAAAGACCACGATCTTGCCGGCAAGGTTCTGTTGGAGATAGCCCTCAAATGTCGCACGGCCCGCATCGAACTGGCGGCCCTTTTCGGCATCGATATGGCTGTGCGGGAACACGCCGTCAAAGGTGTCCACGGCACGCAGCGACACGGAGTCACCGATCATCAACAGGTCGTAGGAGCCATCGGGGAAGCCGTCGTTGTCCTTGTCGGTGTCGTCGGCCGCCTGCTGGTCGGTGGGCGCGGTGTTTTTGGCTTCCTTGTTCAGAACCTCGGCGCCCTCGCCGCTCAGCGCAGACGTCTCGGGCACAAAGATCAGGCCGCCCAGTGCAACGACCAACACGACAGCGCAGGCTGCGCAGACGGGGACGTGTGCGCGTGCCCAGTTGGCGGGCGTGGTGGTGCCATCGCGGAATTCGGCGACGGTGCGACCGAAGGCGCCCTTTCTAAACGGTGTCTCGATAAAGCGATATGAGCATTCGGCCACGGCGACCACCAACAGCACCTGCAAAATGTACTGCCACCAGGGCGTATCGTTGATGTTGGCGACCGGGTTCATGAGCAACAGCAGCGGATAGTGCCACAGGTAGATGCTGTACGAGCGCTTGCCAATCCACACGAGCGGCTCGGCGGACAGCGCGCGGGCAACCATTCCCTGGGGCTGCACGCAGGCGGCAATAACCATGAGCGTGAGGATTGAGCACAGCAGCGTGCCTCCGCGATACTGGAACGGAGTGTAGCCGTTGGTGAGCGCGACCATGGCAGCAAGGCCAACCAGACCCACGACGCCCAGCGCATCGATGGATGCGGGCGAGGACCAAAAGCGCACGAGGGCGCTCGGCTGTGCCGGGGCGGTCTCGGCTGATTCGTCGGCCTTCTCGCCAGGCTTGCCCTCGGCGTTCTTGCCGTGCTTGGCGGCGCCAGCCAGGCGATTGAGCCCCAAACGACGAGCGAGACGCACCGGCGCCAGGTCGCGATCGGGGATAAAGGCCATCCAGGCGCCCAGCAGCAGCGAGAACACGCGGGTGTCGGTGCCGTAGTACACGCGGCTGGGGTCGGCGGCAGGGTTGTAAAGCACCATCATGGCTAGGGCAGATACCGCGGCAAGGCCCAGAACCACGCGGCGCGTGTTGGGCTTGCTCACATGCATAGATACCATGGCAAACAGCAGTGGCGGCCAAATCAGGTAGAACTGTTCCTCGATGGCAAGCGACCAAAAGTGCGTGAGCGGTGAGGGGTCGCCCAGAGCATTGAAGTACGAGACGTTTTGGGCAATCTGCCACCAGTTGTTGAAGAACAGCAGCGACGGCAGGATGTCGGGGCGCATCTTGGTGAGCATCACGTGGTTGAAGATGGTGCACAGCGCGCAGGTCACGAACACTACCGTTACCACGGCAGGGACCAGGCGACGGATGCGGCGAATCCAGAAGCTCTTAAGGTCGATGCGGCCGGTCTTAGCGACTTCGTTGAGCAGCAAACGCGTGATCAGATAGCCCGAAAGCACAAAGAAGATCGTGACGCCGAGCAGGCCGCCCTGAGCCCACGTGAGGTTGAGGTGATAGAGCACCACCGCGACGACGGCGAGCGTACGCAGACCGTCGAGTGCAGGGATGTAGCGGGACTTGGGGCGAGCAGGCGTCTGCTCCGCGGCGGGAGTGTTGGCGCGGCCCGCGTTGTTGGCAGAAGCGCGATGGGGGCTCGCGGTGCGTCGCGGTTCGTTGGCACGGCGTTCGCCCTTCACGCGTTCGTGCGGCGCCGGCTCGTTGCCCGTGCGGCGTCGACCGCGCGAGCCCGATTGCGAGAGTTGTTCCATAAAACATCATCCAATGACGAGAATAATCAGCACGCCTTCATTGTAGCTGCCTGCTCCTGTGAATGCTTGCTGCTGGCGCAAGCTCAAGCACGCGTCCACATCAAAGTGAACTAAAGTTATAGGGGGTGCGAGAGCGCACGATCGACGGCCGGCGGTGGGCACAAAGCCCGCAGATGAGGAGGTTTCCATGGCGGATCACAGCATCGTTGCGGTGTTCGGCAGCATGAACATGGACCTTTCGGTGGCGTGCGAGCGCATGCCGCGCGCGGGCGAGACCGTCGGCGGCAGCGGTTTTATCACCAACGCCGGTGGCAAGGGCGCTAACCAGGCCGTCGCCGCCGCGCGCATGGGTGCGCGCACGTGCATGATCGGCGCGGTTGGGCGCGATACGTTTGGCGATGCGCTGGTGGCGGGACTTCAGGATGCCGGCGTGGGCGTTGAGTTTGTGGCGCGTCGCGATGACGTGGAGACCGGTACCGCGACCATCATTCGCTGCGAGAGCGATAACCGCATCGTGCTGTCACCGGGCGCTAACCATGCGCTTGCGGGTGAGGATGTGGCCTGCGCGCTGAGGCGTCTGGTGGCCCATGAGCTCGACGGCGACGCCAGCGAGATTGCCCAGGCTGCCGGAAGCGTCTTTATCGCCCAGGGTGAATGTGACCTTGCAGCGACGGCCGATGCGCTTGTTTGCGCTCACGAGCTGGGGTTCTATGCGGTCTTTAATCCGGCGCCTGCTTGTGAGTTGCCTGCGGAGGTCTGGCCTGCGGTCGACTTGGTCTGCCCCAACGAGACCGAGTGCCAGGTGCTGACGGGCATTCTGCCCACGGATGATGCGAGTTGCGTCGCCGCGCTCAATGCGCTGCTCGACAAGGGCGCCGGAGCTGCGGTCATCACGCTGGGTGGTGCCGGCTCGGTTACGCTCGGTGATGACGGCGAGCTGCTGCGCATGCCGGCGCTTTCGAGCACGCTAGTCGATACCACGGCCGCCGGCGATACGTTTATCGGCGCGTTGGCGGCGGCTCGCCTAGAGGGCCTGCCGCTCTTTGAGTGCATGGCCGCGGGTGCTCGCGCCTCGGCAGTGACGGTGTCGCGCCTGGGCGCTCAGCAATCGATTCCCACGCGCGCCGAAGTTGAACATTGGTTTGGTTAAACGATAAAGACGGAGAAGCGGAGTAGAACAATGGCAATCAAGAAGCTGATCCTTGATCTGGATATGGGAGTGGACGATGCGATGGCGCTGGCCTATGCCATCGCGAGCCCCGAGGTAGAGCTCGTGGGCATCACCACGTGCTTTGGCAACGTGCGCGTCGAGCAATCGGCGCACAATTGCCTGTCGGTGCTCGATCTGCTGGGTCGCCCCGAGGTTCCGGTGTACCTGGGTGCCGACCGTCCTCTGCAGGCGACTGAGCCCTATACGCCGCCGGCGTCCACCGCGCTCATTCACGGCAAGAACGGCATCGGCGGCGCGAGCGTGCCCGCGTCGCCCTACGAGCCGGTGGGGGCGACCTCGGCCGACGGCAACGCTGCGGTCGATTATCTGATCGATGCCGCGCGCACCTATGGCCCCGATCTGGTCTACGTAGCGACTGGCCCGCTCTCCAACCTGGCGCTCGCCCTGGAGCGCGATGCGGCGGCGATGATGTCCATCGGCCGCGTGGTCGTGATGGGCGGCGCCCTTACCGTGCCCGGTAACGTGAGCGCGGGCGCCGAGGCCAACATGGCGAGCGACCCCGAGGCAGCCGACGCGGTGCTGCGCTCGGGCCGTAAGCTCACCATGGTGGGTCTGGACGTGACGCATCGCGTGGTACTCACACGCCGCGACATTGCCGGCTGGACGGGCTCGGGCACCATGGCGGGATGCGCATTTGCGAGCATGGTCGAGCACTACATTGGCTCGTACGAGATGAACGCACCCTACCTGGGTGGTTGTGCGCTGCACGATCCGCTGGCCGTTGCCGTGGCGATCGACCCCACGCTCGTAGGTGCGCTCGGCTGCAACCTGCGTGTTGATCTGCTGGGCGAGTACCGCGGTCGCACCATCTGCGATGAGCGCCGCCTGTCCGATCCGGACAAGAGCGCGCTTGTGGCACTGACCGTGGATGCTCCGCGCTTCCTGTCCGAGTTCAAGACGCGTATGGCCCGTGTCCTTGGCTAAGTTGTCTTTTGGACGGGGCTTTTTTGACTGGTATGATTGGTGCGACCATTCGAACCAGCTAAAAGAGCCCCGTCCCAATTTGACTATCGAGAGGATCTGCCATGGAGCGCATCGCCAGCTTTTCCGTTGATCATCTGCTGCTTGAGCCCGGCGTGTATGTGAGCCGCATCGACCGCGATCCGGCGACCGGTGCCGCCGTCACCACGTTTGACCTGCGCCTGACCACGCCCAACAAGGAGCCGGTCATGAACACGGCCGAGTGCCACACCATCGAGCACCTGGGCGCGACGTTCCTTCGCAATCATGCCGAGTGGTCGAGCCGCATTGTCTACTTTGGCCCCATGGGCTGCCGCACGGGCTTTTACCTCGTTGTGTTTGGCGAGGTGACGAGCGAGGAGATCCTGCCGCTCGTGCGTGAGCTGTTCGAGTTTGTCGCCGACTTTGAGGGCGATGTCCCCGGTGCCGCTCCCGAGGAGTGCGGCAACTACCTGGACCAGAACCTCCCCATGGCAAACTGGCTCGCGCGCCGTTACCTCGACCGCGACCTGGCCGATATCGACGAGAAGCATCTGCACTATCAGCAGGCGTAAGGGCTTTGTCGTCCAAAACGCGCGCATTGGGCGCCTTTTTGTTGATTGGTCGGGACAAGCGTTCAAAATCGCTCATGTATGTTCTAGAATGTTCGTATAGTCACATTTACGAACAGGAGTGAACATGCATATCTACTCTGTCAACGATCCCGAGTTCAAATCCTATGGCAACGTTTGGGATGGCGTTCCGTCCGAGCTCACGTCGCCCGTGCTCGAGGCGCTTTCTGCCACGCCCATCCCCGAGGGCAGTAAGTACGTAGCAAGCGCGCCGGAGCTCGAGGGCGTCAAGGATGCCGATAAACTGGGCTTTCTCATGTTTGGCGGCCGCCCCTTCCAACTGGGCTGGTGCAACGGACACAACACGCAGCTCAACTGCCTGGAGTATCACCGCGCCAGCGAGTTTAACCTGGGCGCCCGCGATTTTATCCTGCTCGTGGCACATCGCTGGGAGATCGAGGACGGCAAGCTCGACACCGCGTGCGTCAAGGCGTTCCGCGTGCCGGCGGGCAAGGTTGTCGAGGTTTTCAACACCACGCTCCACTACACGCCGTGCATGGTCGACGACGGTGGCTTCCAGGTGATGGTGGCGCTTCCCGCCGGCACCAACGGCCCGCGCCCCGAGGCCGCGGCCGACATGCCCACGGCCGGCGACGCTTACTGCTATTGGAAGGCCGACAAGTGGGTTCTCTGCCATGCCGACAGCCCCAAGGCTGCCGAGGGCGGCTACGTAGGCCTCATCGGCAAGAACCTCGACATCGCCTGCGACTAGAATCTTCCATCTCGATCTGTAACATCTAGCGGGCTAAATCGCCTCTAACTGTTACAGATTGAGACAAACTGAAGGGGCTGCCCGAAGAATCTCGATCTGTAACACTGGGCCCGGTTTTGGCTGCCTAACTGTTACAGATCGAGACAAACCGGGCCCAATCCGCCGCAAAGGTGCCTGTCCCCGTTGTGGTGGTTGGCGGTTTGGGCGGGCGGGTATCAAAAAGTGTCAGACGGGGGCGGCTGCCGGGCGTCTGTGTGCGAAAAAAAGTGTCGGCCTGCGCCGTTGCCGTTGAGCGGCGCGCTGCTTACGGGGATACTGAAGCCACGACAAACAGCGTGTGAGAGGATTGATGCGTGACTTTCCGTAAAGACTTCCTGTGGGGCGGCGCGACGGCTGCCAACCAGTGCGAGGGCGCCTACAACGTGGACGGCCGCGGTCTGGCCAACGTGGACGTGACTCCGCACGGCCCCGAGCGCTATGCGGTGGTCTCCGGCCAGCGCAAGATGCTCGACTTCGAGGACGGCTATTACTATCCCGCGCAGACCGGCATCGATTTCTACCATCACTACAAGGAGGACATTGCCCTCTTTGCCGAGATGGGCTTTAAGACCTTCCGCGTGAGCCTGGCCTGGACCCGTATCTTCCCCAACGGTGACGAGGCCGAGCCCAACGAGGCCGGCCTGGCCTTTTACGAGGACGTGTTCCGCGAGTGCCAGGCGCACGGCATCGAGCCGCTCGTGACCATCACGCACTTCGACTGCCCCGTCCACCTCATCAAGGAGTACGGCGGCTGGCGCAACCGCAAGCTCATCGACTTCTACAAGAACCTCGCGACCACGATCTTCACCCGCTACAAGGGCCTGGTGAAGTACTGGCTCACCTTCAACGAGATCAACATGATCCTTCACCTGCCGTTTATGGGTGCCGGCCTGGTCTTTGAGGAGGGCGAGAACAAGGAAGCCGTCGAGTACCTGGCCGCCCACAACGAGCTCGTCGCCAGCGCTTGGGCAACCAAGATCGCCCACGAGATCGACCCCGAGGTCAAGATCGGCTGCATGCTCGCTGCGGGCACCTACTATCCCTACAGCTGCCGTCCGGGCGATGTACGCCAGGCTCAGCTTGACAACCAGGACAATTACTTCTTCGTCGACGTCCAGAGCCGCGGTTACTACCCGGCCTATGCCGTCAAGAAACTCGAGCGCCTGGGCATCGATGTGGGCATGACCGACGAGGACCGCGAGGTCCTGGCTGCCAACACCGTCGACTTCATCAGCTTTAGTTACTACAGCACCCGTTGCTCTGCCGGTGCCGACAACCCCGATGTCAAGCGCACCCAGGGCAACGCCTTCGCCGGCGCCAAGAACCCCTACCTGCAGGAGAGCCAGTGGGGCTGGGCCATCGATCCGCTGGGCTTCCGCATCACCCTTAATGACCTGTACGACCGTTATCAGAAGCCGCTGTTTGTGGTTGAGAACGGTCTGGGTGCCAGGGATGTTGTCGAGGAGGATGGTTCTATCAACGACGACTACCGTATCGACTTCCTGCGTCAGCATATTGCCGCGATGCGCGATGCGGTGACCGAGGACGGCGTTGACCTGCTGGGCTACACCACCTGGGGCCCGATCGACCTGGTCTCGGCCGGTACGGGCGAGATGTCCAAGCGCTACGGCTTTATCTATGTGGACCGCGACGACGCCGGCAACGGCACCCTCAAGCGTTCCAAGAAGAAGAGCTTTGACTGGTACAAGAAGGTTATCGCCACCAACGGCGAAGATTTGGCCTAGGCGTTCTCAACAGCAATAGCATCCTAACCAAGGCGCCCGGCGAGCAGCCTATGCCCGTCGGGTGCCTTGTTAAAAGAAGTAAAAACTTGCAATTGCACTACGGCGCGAGCACATCCAGCGGAACAACTTGGACGCCGCGGTCAGTGACATAGGCTTGCGAACCAAACCCGATGATTACGACTTTCGAAACTGGCGGGTTGTTTCCGGCGGCAACCATACGCTTCTCGACAGCAATAAGGCTGTCAGACGCCTCTTCGATTTGGGCGGAGCTGAGCTTGATTTCGACCGGGATCCACGTTCCACCGGGAGCCGCAATGACTGCATCGACTTCTAGATCGCGAGAATCGTGATAGTGATAGAGGCCCATTCCATTTGCCTGCGCATAAACCCACAAATCATGAAGGGCCAACGATTCAAAAAGCAGCCCAAGCGTCTTGAAATCTAGCAGCAATGTCGCCGGAGTCGCTCCGAGCGCAGCGGCCGCCAGTGACGGATCAGCGAGATGATGCTTCTTCGATTCTCTTAAGTGCACGGGAGATCTCATTGCGGGGTTCCATGCGGGAATATCGCGAACGAAACTAACCCGAGCGAGAAGGGATATATATGATGCCGCCGTCTGTCTCGACACCTCTCCGCCAAGATCGGCTACGAGCGTCTTGAGTGTCGCCAAAGTGGATTCATTGCGCGCAAGCGATTCGATGACGGCTTTGACCTTTTCGGGATCGCGGCGAGAGCCGTCGACACGAGACAAATCTTCTTCGGCGACTATGCCGATGTAACGTTTCGCCATCGCCGACGCAGCCAGCGCATCGCGACCGACCGCCGCGGGCCATCCGCCACGGACAACGCACTCGGCAATCGAGGCGGAATCCAGCGATCCGAAAGCGCCATTGAACTTTTCGCCAGAAATAATGCCCGACAGCTTAACCGCGCCGCTGGATTTCCCAAGCTCGAAAAGCGTCATGGTATCCATGCGCAATTTAGCGAACCTTCCAGCGCCACTGTGCATCGGCCGTTCGTCGTCTCGCGGCGTCGCCGACCCCGTAAATATGAACTGGCCAGGCTCGCCGCCGCGGTTGTCGCACTCAAACCGCGCCGCGTCCCAAAGTTTCGGAACCTCCTGCCACTCGTCAATCAGCCGCGGCACCTCGCCGGAAACGGCAAGAGCCGGGTCAGTCTCGGCACGCAAGCGATTCTCGAAGTTGCGGGACGGGTCCATGAGAAGGAGCCTGGACGCCGCACGGGTCCCGGCCGTGGTCGTCTTTCCGCACCATTTCGGTCCTTCGATGAGAACGGCGCCGAATATACCCAGCAGCTGGTCAAGCTCATTTTCGATAATTCTAGTGTAGTACTTCTTTGGCATAATTATCACCATTGTTTACCAGTACATTTAACCAAATATACAGTTACTATTTAACCAAATATCAATTCTTTGGTTAACCATATTTACGCAATTCAATTAACGAAACAGATTAAACATGTACTGTTTGAGTTGGCACTTGGGAAATCTCTCGCTGGGCAATCCGTTGCTACGGCTGAGGCCTCTTCGTCGAACCGACACCCCCGGCGAGCAACTTATGCCCGCCGGGCGCCTTGTTAAAAGAAGTGAAAGAAAGCAAAAGAAGTTAAAACTTGCAAAAGAAATTAAAGCGGGGGTGAGGGGCGTTTTTAGCTGTTTTGGGCCGCCGCGGCCAGCGGGGGCGGGTCGCGGCGGCCCAAACATCCTTGACGAGGGTGCCGGTGAAGTTACAGCAGCTCGCCGTGGCGGGCGATGTAGCGGCGCTTGGCCAGTTGGGTGAGCGCGATGTAGGCGGCGACAATGCCGATGAGCAGCGCGAAGAAGCTCGTCGGCAGCGGCATGAGGCCCAGTGCATCGGCGATGGGGCTTGCCGGCAGCCAAGTGACGAGCGCCAGGCCCAGCACGGTGAGAACGCACAGCGCGGGCGCGGCGTGGTCGCGCGGGCTCGGCAGGCGCGGGGAGCGCAGCATGTGGATCACGAGCGTCTGCGACCACATGGACTCGA
>CABUOA010000026.1 GCA_902493145.1 uncultured Collinsella sp.
TCAACGATATGGCACCGTGGGGACACATGTATGTCAATCCTGGTCTAACAGAGCCAAACTTTTTAACCGTTTTCCATAAATAGCTAGCATCATCCAACGTTCACATTAGATCGAACAACAATCCTGTTGCGCATAGCCTAATTCCGCTGAGTATCAGAGAAGAACGTCCGGATTATATGCATCCAGCTTCGCTTCTCCAGTCGCCAGTGACTCCTCCAGCCGGCCAGCATATTCAACAATAGAGCCGTAGAACATGGGAGTAAATCCGAACTTTTCGATAAAGAGGGGTTCCGCTACGTCGATCCGCCTCTTGGCAACCGTGGCCTCATCCTTTTCATGGTACCCAGTGCCAGGAATCCGCTCGCTTGCCTGCGGCAAGCACTTAAGCTGCCTACGCAAGCGCGCCGATCCCTTTGAAAGACCCGTATAGGTGATAACACCAGAGATTACGCCACCGACGCCCACAACAACCTTGCCAGCGGCATCTCCCACCGTCTGCTTTGTTATCTTGATACCCATGAAGCTCAAGAGCTTCTTCAGGATCGGATACCAACTGGTCTTGGTTAGCGACTGGCGAGCGACCTTTTTCGCGACCGTCTCTTGGGCGTTTTTGGCGATTACGGTTAGCATCGAATTCGCACTGCCTACACCCATCATTACACCGAGCAACACTGCCATTTCGTAGAGAGTCTCGTCATCAACGTCGTCACATTCTTCAAAAAAGGTCTGCCAGCCATACAGGTATGCCAGCTTCTGCATAATCCTGAATGCGTGCACGTAGTATTGCGTCATATCGGCAGGAATGGTGCCCGCCATCGCGACACCTCCGGGAAGACCCGCTGCAAAGGAAAGGGCCGTTGACTTCTTTGTCTCAAAATCAATTACTTCCCTAGCAATTCTATCGATTAGACCCGCATCGATTCCGGCAGTAACGGGGGTTGTTTCCACGGCAAACTCGACAACATCTTTATGGACGCCCTTCTTCCTCAGCTCCGAGCGGAGGAAATGGAGCCGATCAATTCTCACTCCCTTTAACCGAGCAACCTTTTTCATAAAGTCAATCAAAAATTTCTGGGCCTCCGCCAGCTGCTCGTCGCTCTTGTCTTTTAGCTCTGCAAAAGCCGAATCAACGGGAACGGCGACCTCAAGACCCTCGCCCTCGTTTTTCTTTCCAAGCAGCCTGACGTCCATACAGCCTTCCAATCGATCGTCTGCCGGCATATTAACGGCTTCTTGCCGATAGAGTTCCCACAACGTCGTAACAGCTCAATCTTAGATCAACGACTAAACCGTACCTGCTCCCGTCCTAAATTTGGGCTCTTTGATTAGGGGGTCCCTTAACCCAAATCAAAGGTCTGGACAGATTTTTAAACGTATGAGTAATGATTAAAGAGTACTCAGATCGATAGTCTGCGGATTAGTCAGCCCATAGATGGCTTCATTATTATCGGAAGAAGCAATTTGGCCGCCAGCCTCACATTCAACTGGCGTTGTTTCGTCGATCAGCTCGTAACCAAGCCAGCCCTCAAGAACCGTGCCAGGTTGTATCTGACGCGACTCAGGAAGATCAAGGCCTTCCACCAACATACTCGGATTAAGCCCCTTGCCGTCCTGAAAGGCCAATATCTCATTACCGGAAAACATGACAGTCTGAAGGTCTTCCGACACATTTTTTGCGGTCAAGTTCAGAATCAACAGTGGCTTACCGTCACCAAAGCTCTCTACTCCGCGCTGCGCCCCTGTGATGGTGTACTCAATACCTGATACTGGGATATCGTTATTCCCGTTGCTGCCGCTCTTTTTTCCAGCAGCATCCGCCTGTGCGGCAGCATAGCCCGCGGCATAGCCATCATCATAGCTCCCCTTGGAGTCTTTTCCTGAACAGGCGGCGAGGCAAGCGGAAACAGCCGCAAGCCCCAATGCCAAGAATGCACGCCTTGGAATTAAAGCGGTCGCGCTGAGCTTCATGAGGAATCTCCTGTCAATTAGTTCTCTCTGTTTCCCTAATTATTCTAATTAATCTTCATGCACTTAGTATCAATTGAGTCCCAATAGCAGCGCTATGAGGTCTTATTCAGCTGTTGCAAAAGATGTGCGCCCAATATAAAAGCCCCGCCAACCGCAGTCTCCCAAAGGAACCGCGATCGGCGGGGCTCAAACGCGCTCCCCAAGGGGAATCACGCTAGTTCACGAGCAGTTCGTTACTCTTCCCAGTAAGCATCTGCAAGCAGCTTAAAGCAAATCTTCTTAACCGGCTGCGCGCCATCGCCCGGGAACTCGAGCGTGGGCATGTGAGGCTCGCCGGCAACGAACAGAGCGAACTTGTCGTCGGCAAGATCGCCGGCGATCGAAGAATCGGAATCGACCAGATCGTAGTCGTCCTTCTCGTCAAACTCCTGGACCAGCGTCAGGCTGCCCGTGGCAACCTTAAAGGCCTCGCGACCCTCAACGTCGATCTGCAGATCGTGATAGCGCTGATGCGTCTCATAGTGAGCCTCGGCCTCGGGACGCGTCGTGGGAGCCATGACGTTCGCAAAGACCTTGTCACCCAGAATCGGATGGCTGCCGACCTCGAGCTGCGCCGGGTCGTTCTCCTCGAGCCAGTCGATCAGCACGTCGAGGCCCTTGAGCATTCCGCGGTACTCCTCGATATCGCCCAATGCACCGTAAATCATCTAAATCCCCTCTCGGATCGCTTCTTTGGCGGCCACTCGGCAAACGCGTTACCGACGCTGTTGCCACCCACATACGTCTCGACCAGGGTAAGGTCGGGATTGAACACGACAACGTCGGCGTCGCGCCCCGACATAATGCTATCGCACTTGTCGTCGACATGAGCTAGCAATCGATGCCGGGGCCGACGCCCAAGCTCCTACAGCTCGGTCACGACAACGCCGTTGTAAACCTCGTCCCAACGGTCCATGACCAGATGGCCGGTCATGGGATCCATGGCGTTGAGCTTGCCGCAGGTGTTGGCGGTACGCAGCACCGTCTCGTCGTCTGCGCCGGCAGCGATGGCATGCGCGAAGCCTGCGATAGTGGAGTCACCAGAGCCCGTGGCGTTAACGGCAGGGATATCGGGCGTCTTTGCGCGGAACGCACGGCCATTGTGGAAGCCAACGGAGCCGGCAGCACCCATGGACACGACGACCCAGGGGATATCGGAGAAGCGGGCATCAGAGGCGAGCGCGGCGCGGAGCTCGTCCACATCGTCGGTGGTAAAGCTCGTGCCCAGAAGGCCGTTGATCTCGGTCAGGTTAGGCTTGACCAGCTCGGGCTTAATTTCGGACTTAAGGGCGGCCTCGAGCGAAGCACCCGAGGTATCGAGCAGCACCTTGGCGCCGGCGTTCTCGGCAATGCCCGTAATCTTGGCATAGTAGTCTGCCTCGACACCGCGGGGCAGAGAACCCGAAATGGTGACGACGTCGGCCTTGCCCGCAAGCTCAGTAAACTTGGCGGTAAAGGCATCGAGTTCCTCGGGGGCAATTGTCGGGCCACTCTCGAGCAGCTCGGTCTGGTTGCCGGCGTGGAGGATGTTGAGGCAAATGCGAGTCTCGCCCTTGATGGGCACAAAGTCGTTGTTAATACCGTTGGCGTCCATGAGCTCAGCCATGTAGGCGCCCATGTGGCCGCCGAGCAGACCGGTTGCCACAACGTCGTCGCCCAGCTGACCCAGCACACGGGCCACGTTGAGGCCCTTGCCGCCAGCGGTCTTTTCGGGCGTCACACGGTTAACGTCGTCGATAACGAGCTCATCGAGCTGATAGCGCGTATCGACAGACGGGTTCATCGTAACGGTGAGGATCATTTTTAGCTCCTTATCTCGCAGGCTCCTTGTGCCTCGCGATACGAGTCGACAAAACGGAATTACAGAATCTTAATCGTGAACGAGCGAACGACGGTCTCCTTGGGCTTGGCGACAAGGCAGCCGCGCTTGTGCTCAAGCACGTCGTCCTCATCGGAGCAGGTCGAAAGGCCGCCCCAGGGCTCAACCGCCACAAAATCGCCCTCGGGCTTACTCCACACAATGAGATATGGGAAGCCCTCAAAGCTCAGGCGGACGCCCTTGTCCTCGTCCTTCTTAGAAAGCGTGACCTGACGGCTCTCGAGCACATCAAAGATGGTCTCCGCAAAATCGAAGAGCTCATGCGACAGAGGCAGTGTCTTTCCCACCATGGGGTTCTTGGAGCGATTGGTCACGTCAATCAAGCCAGTCGAGGGGACGGCAGTGCAAAGCTCCGCAGCCTCGTCCTTCTCAAAGCGCAACTCGTAGTCCGTATAGGCCTCGCCCTCATCGAGCGGACACCTAAAGCCGGGATGACCGCCGATAAAGAACGGCATGTCCTCGGTTCCCTCGTTGGTCACCTCATAGGAGACGCGCACGGCAGCGTCCTCGAGCGTATAGCGAGCGACAAGCTTAAACGGATACGGATAATCGCTCAGCAGCGCGGCGTTATCCTCGGAAGCCAGGCACATCACCAGCTCGTTTTCGCCTTGGCTCAGCAGCTTCCACTCCTGTTTGCGCGCAAACCCGTGGCGAGCGAGCTTTACATGATGCCCAGCAAACGTCATGGCGCTGTTGTCGCGCAAGCCTCCGCAAATCGGGAAGCAAATCGGTGCTTGGCCGGACCACACGGCGGGATCGCCCTGCCACAAGTACTCGCGACCTCCAGCCTCAATCGAGGTAAACGAACCACCAGCCGTGGACACCTTAATAGAAATCGAATCGTTGGAGAGAGCGTATTCCATTGCCCATCCTTTCGAACAACTGCTTTTTGCTCGCAAGAACCCGTCTCGGCCCTGACCAAAGGACAAACCCGCACGTTCATCGATGCGTCCGGTATCTTCGCCATGTAACGGGGTACCATACAGACATTGATGCAATTACAGCTGAAAGGCCTTCTTATGCGAACCATCATCCTCTACGCCTCGCGCCATCACGGCAATACGAAAAAGCTCGTGGACGCCATCGTCGAGGCGCACCCCGAAATCGATACCCTCGACGTGAAGTCACTCGGTAAAAACGAGTATCCCAACCTGCACGAATATCATCTGATCGGTGTCGCCACGGGCATCTATTACTCCGAGATCGACAAGGACATGGCACGCGTGCTCACGAACGTGCTGCAGCCGCAGGACAAGGTGTTTGGCCTTATGACCTACGGTGGCAAAAACAAGTGGTACGGCAAGGATATCGATGGCATCTGCCGCATGAGGCAGGCCATCTTTATGGGTGTCTACGGCTGCCCCGGCTTTGATACGTGGGGTCCGTTCAAGCTCGCCGGCGGTGTCCAAAAGGGACACCCGACCGCTGAGGAAATTAAGGGCGCCGTCGACTTTTTCGACAAGATCGAAGACGAGTATGGCGACATCATCGTCGAAGAGTACGCCAAGCGCGAGAAGCGCCTAGCATACGAGAAGGAGCATCCTGCAGGAGGCCTGGTGGCCGGCGTTAAGCGCACGGCAAAGAAGATCGCTAACAAGCTGTAACTGTTAAGGTGCTTTTGAGCGTTTAACCCATACGGCGGGTCCGAGCAGATTCGGGCCCGCCGTCTTTTTCTATCGTTACTCGGTAAAGGCGTTGCCGACGCTCTGGCCGCCAACATACGTCTCGACGAGGGTGAGCTCATGGTCGAACACGACAAAGTCGGCGTCGCGACCCGGCATGATGCTGCCGCACTTATCCTCGATGTGCGCGGAGCGTGCCGGCACCTCGGTTGCCATGCGAATGGCGATATCGGCGCTGGCGATGCCCCAGTCGACGATGTTCTTGACGCCCTGGGCAAGCGTGAGCACCGAGCCGGCAATGCTCTTGCCGTCGGCGAGCCAGCACAGGTTGTCCTTCATGATGACGTCCATGCCACCACTGGTGTAGCTGCCCTCAGGCATGCCGCCGCAACCCAGGCAGTCGGTGATGAGCACCGTGTGCTGCCAGCCCTTTGCCTGCAGCAGCGCCTTGATGGCGGCAGGGTTTACGTGCTTGCCGTCACAGATGATCTCGGCGTAGGTCTCGGGCGTGGACATGGCAGCGCCCACGACACCGGGCTCACGGTGATGCAGCCCGCGCTGACCGTTATAGGTATGCGTAAAGCAGCTGGCACCGGCGTTGATGGCGGCGATGCACTCATCGTAGGTGGCGTCGGAGTGACCGATGCTGGTCACCACACCCTTGGCGTTCAGAGCAGCCGCATAAGCAGCGGCACCGTCGCGCTCGGCCGCCATGGCGCTCTTAACGATGCGACCACCCGCAGCCTCCTGCCACTGATCGAAGACCTCCTCAGAGGGATCGATGAGGTAAGCGGGGTTCTGCGCGCCCACGTGCTTCATGGTAAAGAAGGGGCCCTCCAGGTAGATGCCCTGAATGCGGGCACCGCAGAAGTCGGGGCCGCGACCCTCGTCCGCCTGAGCGATGGCAGCGCAGGCGTCCTTGATCTGCTCGACGCCATCGGTGAACGTCGTGGGCAGCCAGCTGGTGGTACCGCGACGGGCGAGCTCGGTCGAGCTGATATCGATGCCCTCGGGATCGTTATCGGTAGTTGAGTGGTTGTAGAAGCCATGGATGTGAGTATCGACCATACCCGGTGCGATCCACGATCCCGTGTAGTCCTTAATCTCGCAAGAGGGCTCGTCGGCCTGCCAGGCGCCAAAGACGCCATTCTCGACCATAAGATAGCCGCCCAGTTGCGGGCCTGCCGACAAGAAGAACTTGTCAGCCTTAATTGCGTATGTGCTCATATGCACTCCTTGCTTCTTGAAGCAGTTGACCGTGGTGATACTTATACCCGGTCCATGTAAAAACAAAAAGCGCCCGCCCGCCGTTATGAGCGGACGGGCGCCCTTACAGGGGGGACGCGATTAAGCGGTGAAGGGGTGAATCGTCACGCCCTTAACCACGCGGTTGACCGTGCCGGTGGGGCTCGGCGTATCGGGCGTGTTGCCCACGCGCACGGAGTTGAGCAGGCTGATAGCCTGGGCAAACATCACGAACGGCAGAGCAAGGTAGCCCTCGGGAAGTGCCTCGTAGCCCTTAAAGGTGAAGGACTCACCCTCATAGACGGTGGCACCTTCCTGCTGAACGGCGATGGTGTGCTGAGCGATCTCGTCGCCACCGATCTCGTTGAGGATGTCGATGTCGTACTGACGGGTGTAGGCGTCGTTATTGACGAACACGAAGACGAGCGTCTTATCGTCGACGAAGGACTTAGGTCCGTGACGATAGCCCATGGAGGTGTCGTAGGAAGTAGCGACCAGACCGTGAGCGAGCTCGAGGATCTTGAGCTGGCTCTCCTGGGCAAGGCCACCGAAGGAGCCAGAACCCAAGTAGGTCACGCGGTTGAAGTCGCCAGCCAGGTAATCGGCGATCTCGGGCTCACGGGAGATGACCTCCTCGCCCATCTTGGCAATTGTCTCGACCCACTCGGCCTTCTGCTCGTCAGAGGCAGTGTCGAAAATAAGGGTGGAGAGCAGGGTCATGCAGGAATAAGAACCGGTCATGGCGAAGCCCTTGTCGTTGGCGCGCGGAATGAGCAGCGTCAGCGCGTTGGGATCATCGGCAGACTCGACGGCGAGCTTGCCCTCGGGAGCGCAGGTGATGTTGAGGAACTTGACGTTGTGGACGAGCTCCTTGGCAACGGCAACGGCGGCAAGGCTCTCGGGGCTGTTGCCAGAGCGGGCAAAGGAAACCACGAGCGTGGGATCCTCGGCGCGCAGGAAGTCACGCGGGGCGCTCACGATGTCGGTCGTGGCGATGGGCTTAAAGTCGTAGAGATCAGTGTTGCCAGCGTGACGCAGGTACGGGGCACAGGTATCGCCAACGTAGTCGGACGTACCGGCACCGGTGAAGACAACGGACAGACGGCCCTCGCCCATAGCGCGAGCCTCGGCCAGGAAGGCCTCGATGGCCTCCTTGTTCTCGCGATAGATGTTGAGCGTATCACGCCAAAGCTCGGGCTGCTGAGCAATCTCGGCCGTGGTGATCTGGGCGCCGAGCTCGGTGAGCTCCTCGACACTCTTCTCGAACATTTCTAATACCTCTCTCTAGAAGTAATCCTCTGACGTGCAATTATACACTTCAGTTGGTTATCTGGTAGTAACCAGTTAAATGCAAAGAATCATCATATGGATACGATGCGAACACTAGTCGCTACGCTGGTGGTAAACCTTGTATTTAAACTGATCGGCACGAGCAACCGAAAGTGTATACTCCACAACCTCGTTTGACTCGTTATACGTAGTCCTGACCAAATCGAGCACAGGCGAGCCCTCGACAATTCCCAAAAGGTTGGCGTCGGTGGGACGGGCTATGCTCGCATAGAACTCCTCTTCGGCCACGCGTATCTTTTGCTGAAAGTCTTGCTCAATCACATCGTAAAGCGGCTTACGCTCCAGCAGCGGTCGCTTTAGGGACAGAAATTGACGAACTGGTAGATAGCTGCGTTCGACCATCATGGGCATATTGTCGGCAGAACGAAGGCGCTTAAGCTTAAAAATGCGATCACCGATACGCAATCCCATATGCTCGGCCAGATTCTTATCGGCCTCCATCTCGCAAAACTCGAGAATCGTGGTCTCGGGGTCGCGACCCATCGCGCGCATCTGCTCGGTAAAGCTGTAGGACTGCATAAGATTGGTTGCCTTTGCCGAACGGTCGGTCACAAAGGTACCGCGACCGTGCTGCCGAACCACCAGTCCTAAACGCTCTAGTTCCTGCAGAGCCAGGCGTACCGTAGTGCGCGAGAGACCATAGCGCTCCGAAAGTTCGCGCTCGGAAGGAATCATGTCACCGGCGCGATATTCATGGTCGATCTTTTCGGTCAGAATATCGACCAGCTGATCGTACAGCGGCTGCTTACGCGCTCCGATCGCCATCCTATCCTCCCTTTTGCTCGAATTCGGCTAACTACCTAGGGTGTTAAGCATTATCGGTCCGCAACACCCGACTCATCAAGAAAACAAAAGCCGCGCGCTCTTTCGAGCACGCGGCTTTTAACATACACATGGCTTAAGGGGTCGGGGTGTGAGCCGCGTAGGGACACACCCCTCAAGCTAGAGCCTTACCAGATGCTCGGCCAGAGACCAAGCGGGCCAGCGCCCAGGATGCCAAGGACGAAGAGCAGGAGAATGCCCTTGGTCGGGGTCCAGCTGTGCTTAGCGAACATGTAGTAAAGCAGCAGCGTAAGCATAAGCGGGACGAGCTTCGGGACGATGGTGTTGAGGGTGTCGGCAACAGAGAAGTTGACCGGATCCTCGGTGACGGTGCCGTAGGTAACGGACTCCATGCCGTTGCCCAGATCGGTGACGCCGCACTCGACAGCGTTGCCGTCGGCATCGGAAGCGGTGAGGGCGTTGCCGTCCTCATCGGTCATGGCGATGGTACCGGCCTCAGCGGTCTCGGTATCAATACCCTCCATACCGGTGAAGTTCTCGGCCTCCTTCTCGGAGACGATCACGGTAGTAGCGGAGAGGCCACGGGTGGTGCCGTTGGGGATCTGGAGGTTGATCTGGGTGCCACCCATGGTGACGACCAGGCAACCGACGACGAAGACGCCCATGATGGAAGCGGCACGCGTGAAGGCCTGCATGTTGGCGGTCAGAGCGTCAATAGCGCTGGTGCCAAGCTTGTAGGACCAGTTCATGAGCCAGAAGCGCAGAGCGAACTGGACGACGTTGAAGATCACCAGGAAGATGATCGGTGCAGCGGCGTTGCCGTTGATGGCCATGTTGGAGGTGATGCCGGCCGTGATAGGCACAAGCGTCAGCCAGAACAGGGCGTCACCGATACCACCGAGCGGGCCCATTGCGGCGACGCGGACGGCGCGGATCGTGGGGATGTCAACCTTGTTCTGCTCGAGCGAAAGCACGATGCCCATAACAAAGGTGACAAGGAACGGGTGGGTGTTGAAGAACTCCAGGTTGTGGCTCATGGAAGCCGCGAGGTCGTTCTTGTTGGTGTGGATCTTCTCCAGACCGGGGATGATGGAGTAGAGCCAGCCAGCGGCCTGCATGCGCTCGTAGTTGAACGATGCCTGCAGGAAGCAGGAGCGCCAAGCCATCTTGTTGAGGGTCTTCTGGTCGAGCTGCGGAGCAGGAGTGAGATCCTCGTAGTGCTCCGGGATCACATACTCATTAGATGCCATCTTCGAAGTCACCTCCGTCAGAAACAGCTGCACCCTTCAGCTCGGTCTGCTGCTGGAAGTCCCAGAAAGCGATGCCGAAGCCGATGAGAGCGAGGATGAGCAGAGCAGGGGTTGCCAGCGAATCGTTGGCAACGGTGATGAGCGCGAGGCCAAAGCCCATGAGGAAGAAGCCCCACATATCGCGGTTCATCATAACCTTGAGCAGGACGGCGAAGCCGACGAAGCGCATCATGCCGCCTGCAGCGGAGAGACCGGTCTGCAGCCAAGTCGGGATGGCAGAAGCGATGGTCTGACCGATGGTAGCGCCAGCGATGAAGAACAGGGTGACGACGACAGCGAAGATCAGGCCGAGCAGAGCCATGGCGAAGTAGTTCAGGCGCTCGATGCCCTTGGTGTCCGCGTTGTGAGCCATGTTATCGGCCGTGGACATAAGCGGGGACATAAGCGTGAAGACCAGGGTAACGCCAAGCTGGCCAAGCAGAGCGAACGGAATGGCGAGGCCGACTGCCGCGTTGGGCTCGAGGCCCGTGGCGATAGCGAGAATGGCTGCCATGATGCCGCCGATGACGGCGTTAGGCGGCTGAGCGCCTCCGATCGGCATGTTGCCGATCGTCATGAGCTGATAGGTACCACCCACGAGAAGACCGGTGTTGAGGTCGCCAAGGATAAGACCGATGACGGCGCCGGTGACGATGGGCTGATAGAGAGACTCGAGGAAGTCAAACTGGTCGATTGCCGCGATGAACGTGACGACGAAGACCAGAGCGATCTGGATGATCGAGTATTCCATCTTGCTCCTCCTTTCAAAATGTATGTACGCACTTTGGATTTCACGTACAGAACGTCAGGGTTTCACTCCTGACAACGTGGATCACGAGGATTACGAGAAGAGCTTGCTCGTGTCCTCAACAGGCGTGCTCGGAACGCGCCTGATCTCCAACTCCACCCCCAATTCCTGCAGCTCTTTAAACGCAGCGACATCCTCGTCGTTAACTGCGACGGAGGTGGCGACTTGGCGCTTTCCTTCCGACATGTGCATGTTGCCGATGTTTACCTTCTTTATAGGCACACCGCCCTTGACGAGCGTAAGCACGTCTTCCGGTGTTTCGGCCACGATGAAGATCTTCTGGCGCGGGCTCGCCTTGCCAATGACGTCGATGGTCTTCTGCAAAGAGAAGAAACGCGTAGCGACGCCGGCGGGAGCGGCCATCTTCATGAGGTTCTGGCGCATGGTGTTGGATGCCACGTCGTCGTTGGCGACGAGGATGAGGTTGGAGCCCAGGGTGGAGTTCCACTGGGTGGCAACCTGACCATGAACCAGTCGGTTATCGATGCGGGTAAGAAGAATGTTGGGTTCTGCCATGTTGATCAGCTTCCTTTCGTTATTTGCTGACGACAGTTACTTGATCTCCTGAATCGCGTAACGCGAAACATCTACGACGGCTCCGGATCGGACTTTGATCTGGACCTTCTCGCCTTCGATGCCTTTGACGGTTCCGTAGATACCGCCGGCGAAAAGAACCTCTTGACCCGGCTTGAGCTCGGTGTGCAGCTCCTTGAAGTACTTCTGCTTCTTCTTCATGTTGATTTGCGACCAGATGGTGTAAATCAAGCCCATGATGACAAGCAGGCCTAAAAGGGCGACCGAGGAGCTCAGAACACTGGCTCCGAAATCGGCCATTAGATGCCGTCCTCGTCGCCGAAGATATCCTCATCCTCGGCACCAGCGACGGAGGCGACCGTCTGGGCGGTGATGCCCGTCTGGCCAACGGTCACGGCCTGCTCGCCAAGCTCGGCGAGCGTGGCATTGCCGCGGAGGAACAGAAGCTCAATAACCATGGGAAGGTTGGTGCCAGTCAGAACCTCGACGTTGTCGACATCCTGGGCAATCATCATCGACTGGTTGAACGGGGTGCCGCCAAGCAGGTCGGTAAAGACGAGCACGCCATCGCACTCCTCACGCATGGCGGTAATAGCGGCGCGGAGATCCTCACCGTAGGATGCAGCCTGGTCGCCCTCAAAAGGAACGACGGTAAAAGCGGGCTGGTCGCCGGCAACCATAGCGATAGCGCTTGCAAGGCCGGGTGCGAACTGTCCATGACCGGTAAGAATAAAGCCAACCATTCAAATTTCCCTTCCGAAGGTGTGTACAATCTGAGTCCGATGATTTTCGGAAGCCAGCGGGCGCTCGCCCTTAAAGCTTCTTGGAAAGCGTTCTTTGAAGACCAGTGGTTTCTAAACTGGTAGTAACCACGTGACGTGTTGTTGTCACTATATCACCCCAGAAGAGGTCGCTTTCGCTGATTCAGACAGTAAAACGTTTTTGCACCGCTCACGGTGATATTTCGACCGTTTACCGGTCGTTAACACTTCTACCTGCAGTTTTGAAACCGTTTCGAAATGCTTTAGCAAAAGATCGGATCTTCTCCTGTGTCTTAAACAACGTAGGGCGGCTAAAAATTGCATGTAGAAAAACTGCAGGTCATTGTGGAGATATGTGAATTGGTCTTTTTGACTTAATACCAGTTAGAACCAGTTTTGAGATTATCGGTGAACGGTAGTTTTCGACCGTTCACCGGTTACTTGCAATCGTTTGCAGTTGTTTTCCCATATGAATTAGGGAAACCCGATGAAGCGCTTGCGCGATCACGGGAAGTTTTGACATTTGTCCTCATCCCCCGCGCGCCAAGCTCCGGCACCCAAAATGAGCTATTAGTTCACGCTATTCGTCTCACAAACATTACTTACTCTATTCTGTAATTGTTTATCGTTTATCATTAAGTATGATATAAGATACAAGTATCATCCAAGACATTGGTTGGAGGAGCTATGATCCGCTGGAACGTATCCAAATCGAATGAAGCCATCGACCGTGAACAGGCAATAGCCAAACTGAGGAAGCTCACTCGCTACTGCAAATGGGGCGCAATCTGCACCATCGTGGCGCTCGCTCTGGCACTCCTCGCAGTCATTGCAATCGAACTTCTATTCATATTGCCTAGCCTCTCCCAAGGGTTCTGTCTCCAATCCGTAGATCTTACGGCTGGCGAAGGGCCAATTCTCGCTCTCGTCGGCGCCAACGAACAGACCCCTCTTATGCTTGTCGCGCACGACGGTCATACTGCCATAGGGAGCGGCATGATGGCATGCCTCGCGCTTGCCATCGCGCTAAGCGCATACAGGTTTTTCTCCGCCATTGAAAAGGCGGGCAGGCCTTTGACCTCGAATGCATCCGCATACTACGTCAAATAGGACATTTGTTCCTTATCGGCGGCGCCGCCGTGAAACTTTTTGGTGCCATAGTCACAGGGCTGATACTCTCAGGATTTGGCGGTAGCTTTACGGATGCGCTTGGCGGCCAGCATCTCGACCTCTCCATGCTCTTTGCGGGCCTGATTTTTAGCCTGATTGCCAGCATCTTCCGCTACGGGTATATCCTGCAAAAACAAGATGACGAGTTGCTCTAGGGGGAATCCATGATTATTCTGCGGCTCGACCGCATGCTTGCCGAACGCAAGATCTCATCCAAAGAGCTTGCGGAACGCGTGGGCATCTCCCAGGTCAATATGTCGCGCATCAAGACGGGCAAGGTTTCTGCCGTGCGCTTTTCAACTCTTGACGCGATATGCCGGGCACTCGACTGCCAACCGGGCGATGTGCTGGAATATATGCCTGACGATGAAGCCGATAATCTTTTTGGACTTAAAGATGAATAGCCATAATTAAGCCGCCAATCACGCCCTCAACGCAAAAAGTCCGCCAGAACGACTTCCGTACTGGCGGACTTTCTGCTGTCTATCGGCTAGATGCTCGATGAGCCGTGCGACTCTTTACGCAAACAGGCCGTAGATGCTGATGTTGGCCTTGGCGTAGAGGCCGTTAGCATACTCGGTCCACTTGGAGCTGGCGCTCGAAGCCTGCGAAGAGTACTGCTGGTAAGCAGTGTAGTAGGCGGTCATGGCCTGCTTATAGGTGGCGCTATCGGCCGTAAAGGCATCGTCGGCAAAGGCCTTAGCGTAGGTGCCGTTCTCGTCCTTCCAGGTACCCTTCGAGCTATCCCACTCGTCGCCGGCAAGTTTGATGATGTAATCGGCGTAGTCCTTGCTCGCGGTCTCCTCGTTGCCGTCAGCAGTCTTGGTCGGGGCGGTCGGCATGCTTGCGGAGCTATCGCCCACCTTCTTCTTGTAGAGCTTCTGCAGCGTCGCGGACTGACGGACGATCTGCTTGGCCTGGTCCTTGGACACGCCATACTGCGTGGCCATGGTCTTGTAGTCCGAAGTGCCGATGGAATCCTCGGCGTACTTCTTCATCTCCTTAGAAGAGACGGTGATGCCCTCGTCCTCGGCAGCGTCGAGCAGGATCTTGTTGCGCACGTAGGACAGGATGACGTCGGCAGAGGGAGCGGTGTAGTTGCCATCGCCATCCTTGACGGTGTCGAGGCTGTACTGGCTCTCAATGGCCTCGCGCGCGGTGATGTCGCTCTTCTTGCCGTTGTAGCTGTAGCTTGCCACGGTCGAATCGAGCTGGTCCTCGGTGAGGGTCGCCGAGCCGACACCCTTGCCGCCAAAACCACCATTGCCAATAAAGAAGCCAATCACGGCAGCAATCACGACTGCAACCACAAAGGCGGCAATCATCGTCTTCTTGTGCTTGGATGCGCGGTCGTCTTCGTCGGAACCCAGGATATCGTCGTCCTCGTCCTGCTCCTCGGGCATGAGGTTCTCGTCGGCGGCGTCCGCGGCGATCTTTGCCTCCAGGCGAGCGTCCTCCTCCTCGGCCGTCGTACCGGCGGCAATATGTTCGGCAGACGTACCGGCGACCAGATCGATCTTCTCCTCCTCATCACCATCGGGGCCTTCGCCGCGCTCGATGATCTGGATGCCGTCGATCTCGTCCTTCTCGTCCTTCTTTTGAATCAGACCCATATCAGTTACTCCTTGTTAGGAAACATAGTCCGCAATAGAATACGCCCGACAAAGCGCCGGGCGTATTGATTCTCAGGTTATACGCAAACACTTAAGTACTATTTAGGCGTTTGCAGTCTGCATGCCTTAGGCCAGGTGCGCGATAACGGCATCGGCAAAGGCCTGCGTGCCCACAGCGCCCTCAACGGAGCCGGTCTGGGCACGACGAACGTCGCCGGTAACCTGCTCACCCTCGTCGAGCGTGGCAGAAACGGCGGCGCGAATGCGATTGGCCGCGTCGTTCTCGCCCAGGTGATCGAGCATCATAGCCGAAGACAGAATCTCGGCCGTGGGGTTAGCGATATCCTGGCCAGCGATATCGGGCGCGGAGCCGTGCGTTGCCTCGAAGATGGCGCAGTCGGCACCGATGTTGGAGCCGGGGGCCATCCCTAAGCCGCCCACCAGGCCGGCGCACAGGTCGCTCACGATATCGCCGTACAGGTTGGGCAGCACCAGGACATCGAAGTCGTTGGGGTTCTGGACCAGACCCATGCAGGTGGCGTCGACAATCTTATCGTTGAACTCGATATCGGGATAGTTGGCGGCCACCTCGCGCGCAACGCGCAGGAACAGGCCGTCGGTCGCCTTCATGATGTTGGCCTTATGCACGGCCGTCACCTTTTTGCGGCCGCAGCGGCGGGCATACTCAAAGGCATACTCCACAATACGGCGGCTCTTGGCGATGGAAATCGGCTTAATTGAGATGGCGGAATCCGCAGCGAAGGTCCTCTGGCCCGAGCGCTCGACGAGCTGCGAGAGCTCCTCGACCTCGGCAGCGCCCTCATCGAACTCGATGCCGGCGTAGAGGTCCTCGGTGTTCTCGCGCACGATGACCAGGTCGACGTCGCGGAAGCGCGAGCCGTCGCCCGGCTGCGACAGGCAGGGGCGCACGCAGGCATACAGGTCGAAGTGCTTGCGCAGGGCCACGTTGACGCTGCGGAAACCCGTACCGACCGGCGTGGTGATGGGGCCCTTGATGGCAACCTTGGTCTCGGCGACCGCATCGAGCACGTGCTGGGGCAGCGGCGTGCCAAACTCGTCCATGACGCCGGCGCCGGCCTCCTGGACGTTCCAGTTGATCTGGACACCGGTGGCCTCGACCACGCGGCGCATGGCCTGCGTAATCTCGGGACCGATACCGTCACCGGGAATCAGGACTACATCGTGCGCCATAATCTGTTACTCCTCGTCTTCGGCGGCCTCAGATTTTTTAACGCTAGCACGCTTCTTCTTTTTGGAGAGATCCAGGCCAAAACGTTTAACAAGCATTTCGCAAATCTCGCTCGAACGGGCCTTGAGATAGCTGCCCTTGCCGTTCTCGGCGTCGAACTTAAGGCGCAGCGCAAGCTTCTCGGCGACCTCGGCGTCGATCTCGCCCTGGCCAAACTCGTACAGGCAACCGAGCATGTCGCGATACTCGAGGTCGCCGTGATAGCACTGGATGGCCTCGTCCAGGATGGGCCAAGCCTCGCGCGAACGCTCGACGCTCGTGGCACCCCACACGCACAGCAGGCGGAAGGCGGCATAGCGCAGCGTGGACGAAATCTCGTCGAACAGCGCGGTCTCGGCGCCCTCAAAGGCATCGCCCAGCTGCTCGGGGCAGGTGGTGGCAAGCGCCGCCAGGGCATCGAGGGCCTCCCAGCGGGTCTGAGCCTCGGGGCGGTCAAGCGCCTCGATCAGCGCGGGCACGCAGGGCACGACGCGCTGCGGATCGCGCTCGGCAAGCAGGTGCAGCACGCGGGCGGCAAACTGACGAATGCGGCGCGTGGGGCAGCCGAGCTCCTTGACCAGGCGGTCGACGGCGTTCTCGTTCTCCTCTGCCAGCTGAAGCTGTGCCAGCTCCTCGTCGGTGAGCTGTTCGTCTTTGTTTTCTGCCATAGTTACCTCTTCTTACTATTTCTTAGCGTGCTTGCCAGCACCCTTGCTGTCATCGGTGACCGAGATGAGCTGTCGGTCGGCCGCGCCATTGCGACGCGCACGGCGGCGTTCCTCAGCGTCGCCCGCGTCGGCGGCGGCGCGATGAGCCTTGTTGACGTTAAAGACCTCGTCGTGCTTGCGCCACGGACCGACGGACTCGCCAAAGCTCATCTTAAGACCGGCGATAAAGCCGCCGAGCCAGCCGATCGGCGCAAACTGCACCAGCGGGAACAGCGAGAACACCCAGGTCAGTAGGACGACTGCCGCCGCTCCTGCAAAATTGGCAATCCAGTAGTCGCGCTTGGTGATCACGCGCTTTTCGCACGCCCACTGGCCGCACAAAAAGCCAATATAGATCGCAAAGATAAAGAGCACCAGCGCGAGCACCACGAACGTCCAGCTCATGGGCGCTACTCCTCGTGATGGTGGCCGCAGCAGCACTCATGGCCGTCGTCATGGCCGTGGCCGCCGCAGCACTCGTGGTCCTCGCCGTGATGGTGACCGCAACCGCACTCATGGTCGTCGCCATGCTCGCCGCAACCGCAGCCGTCCTCGTGAGCGCCATGCTCCTCAGGACGATACTGCGACCAGTCCAGACCGGCGGCAATGGCGTCGGCCTCCTCCCTATAGAGTACCGTGATGGCCTGGGTACCCAGCTTGGCGCCACCGATGGCGTCGAGCATGTCGTAGAGCGTAAAGGCCACGTCGGCACCGGGCAGCGCGAGCTCGCGATCGTCGGCGTAAGCGAGCGCCAGGCGCAGGTCCTTAATGAAGTGCTCGACCATAAAGCCGGGCTTGTAGTCGCCGTCGAGCGCCTTGGGCGCCAGGCTCTCCATGGCGCCGGACTTACCGGTGCCGCCCAGGATCATCTGACGGGTCTTCTCCAGGTCAAGGCCGCTCAGCTCGGCAAATGCCATGGCGTCTGCCATGCCGACCATGCAGGCGCCCAGCGACACCTGGTTGGCGAGCTTGGCAGCCTGGCCCTTGCCGGCGCCGTCGAAGCAGCAGATGTTTGCCGCAAAGGTGGAAAGGATATCGCGGACCGGCGCGATGTCGTTCTCGGTGGCGCCCACGATAGCCGTGAGCGTACCGGCGATAGCGCCCGACTCGCCGCCGGTGACGGGGCAGTCAAACGCCATACGGCCCGTGACCTGGGCGGCCTCGGCAATATCGCGCGCGAGCTCGGGCGAACTCGTGGTGAGGTCGATCAGAACCGCGCCGGGCTTGGTGCATGCGAGCAGGCCGTCGCCCGCCAGGTAGAGCTCTTCGACCTCGGAGGGATAGCCCACCATGGTAAAGACGACATCGGCGTTCGCCGCGGCATCGGCCGGCGTATCGGCCCAGGCGGCACCGCGCTCGATAAGCGCGGCGGCCTTGGACTTGGTGCGGTTGTTGACCGTGACGGGATAGCCGGCATCCAGGATATGGCCGGCGATGGGGGCACCCATGATTCCGGTGCCGATAAATGCGACAGAGAGCTTGTTTGCCATGAAACCTTTCCTTTTGGGTTGGGTGTTGTTACCAGGTTGAATACTCGGTGCCAGCGTTTGGGCAGTGAGTTGGGGTCGATTACGGCCGCGCTACTTGCCTACTGGCCGCGCACGCGGCGGGCGATGCGGTCGGAAAGCGACGCCTTGTCGGCGCGGTTCTTACCCCAAAATGCGCAGGCCACCATGCCGGGGCCCACGTGCGAGCCGATGGTAGGGCCCACGGAGCTGCGAATGATCGTGACGTCGGCGCAGCCCTCCTCCTTGCGGATGGCGGCTTCGAGCCAGTCGCCGTCCTTTTCGGCATCGGCCGTCATGATGGCGATGGGCATGGTGCGGTCGGGCACGTAGTTCTCGCGGAACGACTTGAGGATGGACTTGAGCGCCTTCTTGCGGCCGCGGTTGACACCGATCAGCGACAGCGAGCCGGCAAGGTCGTAGGAGAGCTCGGGCTTGACATCGAGCTTTGCCGTGAGCTGCGCCGCCGCGGGCGGAATGCGGCCGCCGGCAGCCAGCGCGTCAAAGCTCTCGAGCGTAAAGTAGCCGTGGACATAGGTCTTGGCCTCGTTTGCCCAATCGACCAGCTGCTTGGCGGTCAGTCCCGCCGAACGCTGGCGCACGGCCTCGAGCGCCAAGAGCGCGCCGGTCGCGCAGGGCAGAGCGTTGTCGACCACGTAGAGCTCAAAATTGGGATACTCGGCGCGCACAGCATCTGCCGCCTGGCACGCGGAGTTGTAGCTCGACGACAGCGCCGAGGTAAAGCACAGGTAGACCGTGGGCGTGCCCTCTTTGGCGCACTCGGTAAAGAACTCGATATAGCGACCGAGCGACACAGCCGAGGTGGACACGCGGGCACCGGCGCGCATGCGGTCGTAGAACTCCTTAGGGCTCATGCTCGACCAGATGTCGTCCGTACGCTCCTCGCCATCGATAATGAAGGGGAAACCCAGGATATCGACATCGAGGTTCGCGGCGACCTCGGGGCTAAAGTCGCAGCAGGTATCGACGACGATGCGGCAACGGTCCGAATGACCGGCGGATGCGGCCTTGTCCATCAAAGCGACTCCTTACGTAAAAAGGCGGCCACCCGCATGGGATGGCCGCCAGCCGTTAACTCATGCAAGTTAACGTATTTTACTCGTCAAGTGTTTCGATGCGGGGCTTGATGATGCCATATCCACCATTCTTACGGTGATACACCACATTGATAAGGCCGGTCGTCGCGTTCTCGAACACGTAGAAGTCGTGACCGAGCAGATCGGTCTGCACCAGCGCCTGCTCCTCAGTCATCGGAGTGACGTCGATAACCTTCTCGCGGACGAGCAGGTCGTCTTCCTCCTCGGGCAGCAGCAGGTCGGCCAGATCCTCGACGCGCTCGACCGGTGCGACATCCGCGGCGCTGGCACCACCCTGGCGGTTGTCCACGACCTTAGTCTTGAACTTGCGCAGCTGGCGGGTAACCTTATCGGCGGAGAGGTCGATGGCGGCATACATATCTGCGCCGTGCTCGGCAACGCGAATCACAGAGCCGCGGGCACGAACCGTGACCTCGACGATTGCCGGGTTGGGGTTCGAGGGGTTCTTCTCATAACGAAGCACGACGTCGACTGTCATGGGCTCGATATCGAAAACCTTGAGCGCCTCGCCGATCTTCTCATCCACATGCGCACGCAGAGCATCGGTTACCGTCGTCTTGCGTCCAGAAACCTTGATATCCATACGTGGCTCCAATCTGCCTCGGGGACTTACTGTACTGGCTATGTACCCATTGCCGTGCATTTAATCACGCGGATTCCTAAAGACCCGAATAACGATTGCTTAATACCGCATACCGAAGTCTCGCACTTTTCTGTGGCAAAGTGCGCTATGGGAGGGCGTCGGCGACTTTGTATTTGGTCCCGAAAATTGGCTTTGACCTGCTGGTTTTATAGGGATAAAAAAGCCGGGCTCCCCTATTGGGGAAACCCGGCAGTGCGTGTTGAAACCGTGAAGAGGTGTCCTTCCCAACGTATAGGAGACACCACCCCTAGCAATAACTAGCTATTAAGTTTGTTAATGTCGTCGTCAGTGATGGTGCCTTCCTGGCTGGACGATTTGTCCTCGGAGGATGCGGTCTCATTGTTGGAATCGGAGGACTCGCTGCCGGAGGACGTGGTCTCACTGGACTCAGAGTCGCCCGGCTGCACGTTAGCGCCCGAAACCGTCTTAGTGGTGAGGTCGTAGGGAATCTGGCCGTACCAGACGCAGTGAACCGCCTCGAGCGTGCCGTCGACCGTGATGTCGTCGAGGGCATCACTCACGGCACGGCACAGTTCGTCATTGGACGAGAGGCCCGCAACACCAAGCGTCGAGGGCGCCTCGAGCGCACCGACATAGGAGACCTCGCTCATCAGGCGTGCAAGATAGCCGCCGGCTGTGGAGTCGCAGATCACATAGTCGACCTCGCCAGACTCGAGCGCCTCAAAGCACTCGTTGATGTTGGAGTAGGTCTTTTGGTTGGCGGTGATGCTCTGCTTAGCAAGCGCCTCCTGCGAGGCCGAGGACATCTGGACACCCAGAGTAGACGTGTTAAGGGTATCGGTGGAAACGCTTAGCGACCCACCATCGCTGGTTTTACCGAACACGGAAGCGGCATCGTACAGGCAGGTGCCGAGCGAGCTAACGTCCCCGTCCGTGGAGTTGATCTCGCCGATAAAGATATCAGCCTTTTTGTCGCCGAGCGCGGAACCTGCCGAGGACGCATCGACAAAGGCGACCTTAAGGCCCATGCGGCTTGCGAGGGCGCGGGCAGCATCGACTGCATACCCCGTAAGCTCGCCGTCGGCGCCCTGCATTGCCTGCGGCGCATCGGAAGTATCGAGGGCGACCGTCAGGGTTCCGGGAGTGACCAGGGCATCGTCCGACACCGCCGGCGTGACGGTCTCGTACTCGATCTGGTCGATCGTGGGAGTCGTGAACGTAGACAGCGGGTTGAACGCGCATCCGCTCAGGCCCAAAACGGCAATGACCGCTGCGGTCCCAGCACCTAACCGAGCCGCGTGCATCAAGCTGCCCCTCACCATGTCCACTACCCTGCCTTCTGTGTCGTATACGATCCGTGCGTTGCGCGGAATATCGGGTTGTTCCCACCAGCTGACCTGGTATTTGACCCCACACTTGCGCACCGGGGTGTTTGCTCGGGAGGCCGCAGCCACCCTCACGACTGGCCCGCTCGCCCGCGAGGCGGTATTGCCCCAAAGAAAGTAGAACGGACGGTGCGGCTTACATCTAGGACGCGCCATGATCGCGCCGCGCGCACGCGGTCGCTTACGTGGATCCCTTTGACCGCGTCTGTCTTGGACTAGGACGGGCATTTCGTCCGTCCGCAACCACAGCCTGGTAGGAACGTAGCGCATTATAGCTAAGTTCAAGCTAAAGTTTAAGGTTAGGGGCGTCATTCGCATCGCGAGTACAGATTTCGCAGGTCGGAGTGGGCTATTCGTGCCCCTGTGAAGCCCGGAGCTCCCCTATGGGGAGCTCCGGGGCACCCTTCCTAGGGTGCTGTGGCCAAAAAATGGCAAATATGAGTACTGTCACCAATTTAGTAACAGGCAGTTTTAGCCTCTCGGACAGATTTTGCGCTCAGTGTCGCCAACCTGATGCTTAGTTATTCTACATTTGTTTATTATCTTCTTACTTTATGACGCCTCCGAGTCCTAAATTCCTTGATTTTGCTGTTACTGATTTAGTGACAGTACTCATATTTGCAATATTTTGGCCAGGGCATATGATTAACCCCCTATTTTCGACGTGAATTAGACCGGCTTAAGCCCAAAACACGCCCGCAGCGTGTTAAGCAGCGCCTCTTGCTTTTTCCTGCGGGCATCGACACGATTCCGGTACCGCTTTCGCATACGCTGGTGCATACGCCATGCGAGCGCCTCCATTGCCTCCATGTCGCAGAGCATCTCGTTATTGACCGTCGCGACCTCGATTCCCATAGTAATCAAGCCCGTGTTGCGTTTTTCATCATGGATACGTCCCCTCCGGGAGGAATGGCCCAGCTCACCGTTGTATTCCAGGTCAAACCGGGCTGCCTCTTGATACGCATCGCAAACTGCATGCGGCATCCCCGAGATTGCCTGCGCGCGGTCATCGAACTCGATCTTGTAGTCGGTCTTAAAGGGACCGCAGGCAAATCCGCCATAGGAAAACGGAAGCGAAAACAGAGCGAGCATGATGCACTCCATGGGCGAGCGCAGGTTTTCTGACAGGTAGGGGCACAGGCGCAGCAGCTGTTTGGCCACATTCCCCTTGCATGCCGTAAGGTAATCTGCAAGGCGATCGGGCGTCAGCACCGGCTCGACTTCAAAGTAGCCCACATCTGGCGGTTGATCCTTATCCTTTGCAAGCCTGTTCACGGTGGGTGAGCTGTAGGGAGGCAGATACTTCCCGCGATCGCTCAGTGAAATCTTGGAACACAGTTCCTGGGCCAGGGCAAACGCCTGGATACAGCCGACCTCGCGGGCGACGGCAACACAAAGGGCCTCGGGAGATAGGCTGTACACCCCCGGTTCCACCTCTAGAATCGAGCCGGCAGGCAACCCGGAACACACGGACCAGCCCACGCCAGGCATGCGGCGGCGCTGCGCCGCAGATCTCACCAGCAAACACAGATCTTCTTGCACCTCGCCGCTTTTGGCTCCAATTCGCACCAGGTCGGGAAGATAGATATCCTCGGTCGAAGGCGATGACGTACACAGCACGCGGCGCTCCTCATCGGGCTCAAGGTCCTTCCAGCCGATGTAGCCCATCTGCCGGCGCTCGGCTCGAATCATACGCAACGCCGAGGCGCCCGCCAGGATCACGGAAGCCGCTAACTGCTCTTTTGTCGGTTTGTTGCACTGCCTGATTGTTACCGCCACATGAATCACCCCTACCAAACGCGTGCGATAGCGAGGCCATCAACGGCCGCGGCACCGGCGCGCTTGAGTTCCGCCGAGGCCGCTGCCATCGTCGCACCCGTGGTGATAACGTCGTCGATAAGCAGCAGGCGGCGGCCCCGCACGTCCTCAACGGTCTCGTACATGCCTCGTGCGCGTTCACGGCGTTCTTCACGACCGAATTCACGCTGGTCGCCATGGCCGTATTTAACGAGGGCGTCGAGCAACGGAACACCCGACAGCTCGCAAAATGGGCGCGCGATGGCCTCCATATGATCGAAGCCGCGTCGCCGAAACGCCGCCGCAGTCGCGGGCACAAACACCACCGCATCGGCGCCGGACAACACACCGCCCAAGCGTTCGGGCGCCGCGACCTGGGCATGTAAGGCGGTGTCGTATAGCAGCTCTGCCAGATACGGCGCCAGGCGTCGCTCGCCCGCGTCTTTGTACGCTTTAATGATCCGCGGCAGCGGATGCGCGTAAACGGCACATGCCAGGCACCGGTCGAGTGCTTCGGCCATCGCCGAGGACGAACCCTCGACCGAACACTCAGTGCACAGCAAATCCCCAAACGGGGCGCCGCATCGGGTACAGCTATGACATGGGTCGATGAGCGTGAGCGCAGCCAGGCAGTCTTGGCAAATAAGCGCACCGGCGCGCTCGCAGCCGGCACATCGTGTTGGCGACAATGCCTCGAGCGCCTCGCGTGCCACCCGCTCGGCAAACGGTAGCAATTCGTCCGCAAACGGTAGGATGCCGGCACCTTGCAGGCATCCCAACACATTCAAATGTCTCTTCACGACACAACCCTCCCTACGCTCGGTCGCAGGGAGGGTTGTTGATTCAGCGCTATGATACCCCGATGCGCTCGGGGCAAGGCGGGCTAAATCCGCTCGCGGGCGTTATTCGCCGGCGGGCGGTTGCGGTGCGGACGAAGACGGGGTCGAGCCCTCGCCACCATCCTGGCGCGGCTTGCGGGAACGGCGCCGGCGACGGCGCTTTTGACCCTGGTCGGCCGAGCCCTCGCCACCGCGATCCTCGCGCGGCTCCCGCTCGTCGCGAGCCGCGCCACGCGAAGCCTTGGCAGCCGCTCCCCCACCATCTCCGGGACGGCGGCGCGTGACCTTGACCTCGCCATCCGAGACCTGATCGGCCACGGAGGGCACTGAGGGCTTCTGTTGCGCGCCCGAGGAATGGCGACGGCGCGGACGCGGCGCGCGCTCCTCCTCGCCACGTGACTTGCCGCCCTTGTCGGCAGGCGTATCGGAGGCCGAGGGGCCCTTGGAAGCGGCACCAGCCTCGCGAGCAGCTGCGGCGCGGAAGGCGTCCTCGCGCTCCTCGCTCGACAGATGACGGCGGCGACGACGCGTGGGGTTCATGCCACCGCCGCGATTCTGCTGCTGGGGCTGCTGAGCCTCGCGCTCGCGGGAGGAGTTCTTGCCTGCGGGAGCGGCCTCGCCGGCATCGCCCGCACCCGAGCGCTTGCGACGGCGACGTCCACCGGCAGCCTCCTCAGCCTCGGGTGCCTCGGCCTTGCCGCGGCCCTTACCGCGGCCGCGACCCTCGCCCTGGCTCTGACCGGCACGGGTATCGGCGTCCGCATCGCGACGGCGGCGCTTGGGCATCGTCGTCCCCGCCAGACGGTCGGCGCTCGACAGGCCATCGCCCACGTCGACGCCGTTCTCGCGGTCGAGCTCCATAAGCGCCAGGCGCATCTCGGGCGACTCGATACGCTCGAGCACATCGCGCGTCACACAGTCGGGGCGGCAGTTGCAGCCCTGCTCGGCGGCCTTCTTTTTGCAGCCCTCAGAGCAGGTCATGTCGGCCAGGTTGACCTTAAAGACTTTGCCGTTCTCCAGGCGCAACACCAGCTGCTCACGCGGGGTGTCATATTCCTGGATGCGTGCCTTGCCAAGCGGCGTATCGATCAGCGTCTTCTTTTTGGGGGCGCGGCTCTTAAAGTCCTTGTACGCCTCGAACTCATAGCGCAAGCAGCACATCAGGCGGCCGCACACGCCGCTGATTTTGGACGAGTTGAGCGGCAGGTCCTGCTCTTTTGCCATGCGGATCGAGACGGGCTCAAACTGTCCGCCAAAGCGCGTGCAGCAGAGCTCCTGTCCGCATTGGGCATAGCCGCCCACCAGGCGGGTCTCGTCGCGCACGCCGATCTGGCGCATGTCGACGCGAATGTGCAGCGTCGAGGACAGGTCCTTGACGAGCTGACGAAAATCGACGCGCTCCTCGGCCGCAAAGTAGAACACGGCCTTCTCGCCGCCAAACAGGTACTCGACGCCGACCGGCTTCATCTCGAGGTCGAGCTCCTTGACCAGGCGGCGGAAGTCGACCATGGCCTCGTCGCCCTGGATGGCCAGGTCGTCGGCAAGCTGCAGGTCGATGTCGCTCGCCACGCGCAGCACGGGCTTGAGCGGCTGACCGATCTCGTCTTGCGGCACCTCGAAGGGATCGGCCGTGACCAGGCCGATCTCGGTTCCGCGCTCGGTGGAGCAAATGGCATAATCGGCCTCGAGGATATCCAAATCCTGCGGATCGAACCACAGGTCGCGCGAGGCGTAGGTAAACTTAACGGGTACGACTAACGGCATTTCAGTGCCTTCCTGATATCGAACAGCATGACCTCGATGGCCAGCTGGGGAGTAACGTTTCTGGCGATGTTGCGCTCGGCGGTTGCGACCGCTTCGAGCGCCTGGGTGGCACCCGCAACATTGGTCGCGGCGGCAAGCCGACCGATCGTGTCGCGCACATCCTCGTTCACGACGTCGGCCGCCTCATCCTGAAGCGTCAGCAGCACGTCGCGCATGAGCGTCCGCGCGCTCGCCAGCGCTTCCATGATACCCGAACGCTCGCGCGCGTTGAGTTCGCGCTTGTTGCGGTCCTCAAGCTGCTTCAATGCTCCACGCGACAGGTAATCGGCGTTTTGCTCGAGCACCTTTTCCTGTGTGGACTTGACCTCGGCGAGCGGCGCCTTAACGGCGACGATGAGCGACTTGGCGCGGCTGAGTACATCGGCCTCGTCGGCGGCGATGAGCGAATCGATGGCGCGGATCATCTGGCGGCGAGCATCCTGGCGCTCGGCGCTCTTAAGGAACTCGATGCCGCGCGTGGGGCTCCCCGCCACGGCAACCGCCATGCGACAGCGTGCGAGATCCTGGCCCGTCGCGCGGCTCACGGCCTTCGTGGCCACGGCGGGCGACACCAGCCGAAACGGCACGCACTGGCAGCGGCTCACGATGGTGGGCAACATCACGTCTGCCGAGGTGCCCAGCAAGATAAACATAACGCCCTCGGGCGGCTCCTCGAGCGTCTTGAGCAGTGCGTTGGCGGTGTTGGCGCGCAGCTGCTCGGCACGGTCGATGATGTAGACCTTGGCCTTGGCACGGATGGGCGCCAGCGGCACGTCGTCGAGCAGCTCGCGGGTCTGGGCGATGAGGTAGCCCGTGGCGCTCTCGGGCGTGTAATAGTGCACGTCGGGGTGCGTATGGCGGGCGACACGCACACAGCTATCGCATGAGCCGCAGCCGTCCTGCTCGCACAGGAAGGCTTGGGCGAGCGCCCAGGCGGCATCGAGCTTGCCGGCACCGGGAGCGCCCAAAAACAGGTAGGCGTGCGATGCGCGGCCGCTGGCGACGGCGTTGGTCAAAAAATCGCGTACGCGCTCTTGGGTGTCGAGCTTGGCCAGCAGGCTTGCCTGAGCGGGGGCCATGTTACTCGGCCTCCTGGGCAAGCGTGGCGGTGACGGCGTCCTGGGAAATGTCGAGACCGTACGCGCGAACCTGCTCGACCGTCTGCGCGAAGACGTCCTCGATGGAAGCGGTGGCGTCGATGAGCTTCACGCGATCTGGCTCCTCGGCGGCAATGGCACTAAATCCCTGGTAAACGCGCTCCTGGAACGCCATGCCCTTGGCCTCCATGCGGTCGACCGCACCACGGGCGGACATGCGCAGCGCCGCCTGCTCGGGCGTGATGTGATAGACGAGCGTGAGCGCCGGGTGCGTCCCCGCGACAGCAAGGTTGTTGGCGTCGCGTACCATCTGGCGATCGAGGCCGTCGGCAAACGCCTGGTAGCAGGTCGTGGAATCATAGAAGCGGTCACACAGGACCACCTTGCCGGCCGCAAGGGCGGGAGCTATGACCTCGTGCACCAGCTGGGCGCGTGCGGCCTCGTAGAGCAGCAGCTCGCAGGTATCCCCCATCGCCGTATTGGCGGGGTCGAGCAGCAGGGCACGGATCTTTTCACTAATGGCGGTACCACCCGGCTCACGCAGGGTCACGACCTGGTAGCCAGCGAGCTCGAGCGCACGGGCCAGCAGGCGCGCCTGCGTGGACTTACCGGCACCATCGACGCCCTCGAACGTGATAAAGCTATGTTGAGCGGGCTCAAAAGCCATGGGCGCAGTCCCTTCCTACAAGGCGCGTAAATGCAGATATATCAACCAAATCATGATACCCCAGGGGCAGGCGCACCCCAAATCCAACCTAGTCATTGGGGACGTTCTTAAATGACTCCTTGATTATCAACTTTATCCGAACACCTCCCACATTCATCCGTACATGTGCGGA